>JAUWBH010000106.1 GCA_030605085.1 Promethearchaeota archaeon
GAAGTCAGCACTCTTTCAAGTTGGGTATCTCTGTAGTCCTATACCATAACTACAGCCCTATCCACTTCATTACAAAGTGGCATTCGCTTTTTCCTACATCCTCTGCCCGCTGAACCTTCCCCCATTCTCTCGTCCGGGATACCACTAACTTTCCTCGTGGGGTTCATCGGGTTTACCAAGTTTCTTATGCTCGACTTTCAACAGAGCCCTTAGGGAGATGCTTTCCCCCGGTTGCACGACGGATGACAAAGGAATGAAAAAATACCATTCCTACCGGGCAACTTACCTTTTGGTCTCGGCGTATCAGCTATATTTCGCCGATTTATAATAACGAGATTTATCACATCTTCACTGTCGTTTCCCATAGGCTCCTTGGCTAGCCCACAGCCCGCCTTATAGCTAGGCGCTGACGGTACATTGTCCTTGCAGCTTCACACAAAGTCGTTACCAACAATGCATGTGCAAGTAGCCATTATCGGTCATCTTGATACCAGTTTTTGAAAATCACCTTCATACATTTTTCTTTTCAAGTCCTGTATTCGAAAATAAGACTTCTTGTCGCACATTTTTATTTAAATAGGATAATTTTATTAGAGTTCTGAAGATGTCAGGACAAAAATTGTTTTGCGAAGTGTGGTTTAGGATACCCGACTCAGATCGAGCCTTAAAGATTGCGGGAGAGGTTGACAAGAAGCAGTTGTTTTCGCAACATAGCGATTGGATCACCGTACAAACAAAGATTTTAAGGAATAACGAGATAACCCCCGAAGAATCGTTCATTCATAAAGCAAGCGTCGATAAAGTGGTCGTTTTAAGACCCAACAGATGCATAACTTTCGATAAAGAGAGTTTAGGCGCAAATGAACTTATATCTAAAGATTTAACAATTGGTTAACGATCTAATAGGGTAGTTCTTACAATTTTTTTATCTTTTTTTTCTTTTGGTTCTAATTTTCGTTTTAATTTTGCACTTTTAATTTTTTTCATTTATATATAACGTCAATAATTGTCTTACGAGAATGATTTATCAAAAAAATTTCAAGAAGAATTTCAAGAAAAATTTAAAAAAAAATCTAAAAAAAATTAGAAAGAATAAAAATAAAAAAACTAAAGTTGAGAAATATGCTTTTCAAAAACATAAAAAGATTCTGGAAAGAGACGGAGAAATGGAAAACACCGCTAAGAAATTGGGCAAGGTTTAAGATCGTGGTTTTTCCAGCGTTGTTCGTAATCGGACTTCTGCTAATGCTCGTTCCATTGTATCTCGGAAATGTATCGACTGAAAATCTAAGCGAAGATGTAAAGTTTCCCGAAAAAGGACAGGAGATTTGTCTTAACTTTACCGAACCAACGGAAGTATCTCTTACACTACCTTACGAGATCGAAAACAGTGGGTACTACGACTTAGCGCGAGCAAAACTGGATATCACTCTGAAAATCGTGTACGTTAAGGAAAAATCGGGTAAAAAAGCCACAGAAGTTATTTTTCAAGACTCAACCGACCCTACTTTTATCAAGGTGGGTAGTGAGCTTAAAGGAGAGCTTGAGGCGGAGTACGACGAGTTTGAGTGGGACGAGATCACCGATTACTTAACAGAAGCTGATCCCTCTGAAACGGACGAGACGGAAGTCCTCATGGACATTTTGTTTTCGTTTAACGACGATTGGATTTTCTGGGAAGATGTTGATTTAACCGAAGATGTGGACGAGCAAGAAGAGGATTTAACCGAAGGCGAAGAATACGAAACTTCGAGAACGTACAAGTCCGAGATTTCGGTTATCGGTACGATTTTGCTCTTCGCTATCTTTGTCGTAGTTTTTCCAACCTTGAAGAGTAGACAGACAGAACCTGACGACTTACTTTCTATAATATACGAAAAGAAAAAGTCAAAGCTCAGAGAATTCTTACTAAAGCACAAACAGATTTTTACAGCGGTAATTCAAGCAACACTATTCCCGATAATTTTCGTCGTATGGGACATAACGTCGTTGTACCAGCACCAAAAGACCATGGAAAACCTCGAAGGAGTCGACACGGGAGATTACAGCCAGCGCTTTGAGTTAGCCACCTATGTATCGATCGTCGTTCTGGTGTTGATCGTTATTGCGTCGATTGTTCCCGTTCTATTTAGCAAGAGGTTTACGCCATTTACGATAAAAAAATCTGCCCTTTCGTTAGGAATATCGGTTCTTTGGCTAATTAGCATTATTAATTGGACTAGAACGGCGATTATCGTGTACAAGATCGACAACGCGACGGTCGTAAGGAACTCCTATACCGAGTTTATACCGTTTGTTGTTCTTTCGGTTATATACATTGTTCTTAAAGTATACGATTTAACGCATTTTATCGCCCATAGAAAAAAATACGAAGTTTTAAGGAAAAAATACGGGTATCACCAGAGGTTAAGAAAACATCAGGCGAGGAAGGGGGCAAAAAAACTAGACCGCGAAAGAAAAAAGAGGTTAAAGAAGGAGACCAAAGCCAGAAACGAAAGTGTACAGCCAATTCAAGAGCAAATAGAGGTAGATCTTGATACTTTAACAAAATGTCCCAATTGTGGAGGTTTATCTATCGTTAACGAAGGGGAGAGGTGTCCAATGTGCGAACACTAATAAGGAGAAATAAAAATCAAAGGCAAACAGAAGGAGAGTTTGAAATGTTAACAAAATGTCCTAATTGTGAAATTTTATCCATAATTAAAGACGAGAGGTGCCCATCGTGCGGTCACTATTTAGGAGAAATCGAAGTTTAATTGAGGAAGGGTTGCACCAGAGCGTAGAGGGTCTTAACGAAGCAATTTTTAAAGCCATTGAAGAAATTAACGCGGAAAAGGTTCAAGCCTCTGCGTCGAAAATTGGTCGACTTTTTAGAAAATACGAAATTTCAAAAAAGGCAATTACGGGAGAGAATTTGAACTCGACGCACTTAAAAAATTTAGTGAGACAAGGCTTTCTAGAAGTTGAGACCAAGAAAGTTAACGGTCAATTATTTTCCGTCTATAGTTTAAAAGACAAAAATAGCACCAAAGCACAAGATATTCCTAAAGACGAACAGAAGATTGAACAAAAGCAAAAAGTTACCAAACCTCCTGTAAAGACCGAGAATAAAGGACTTTTAGTTAAGTGTCCCGAATGCGATTACTACTGTCAATATCATTGGAACGAGTGTAAGATTTGCGGTGCGAGATTAACTAAACAAATTAAAGAGCTTAACAAAGTAAAAGATCCTCTTTCCGACTTTGAAGACTCCAGTACAATAGTACCGATCGAAGACTCCGCTACTAGTACAGCTCAGGATGTAGAAGAGACAGTAGAATACGATTTTATCCCGAAGACCGAAGACGATGTTTCTCACAAATTTACCTTAGAAAATCTTTCTAAATCGGTAAAATACAAAAATAACTATCGCCTTTTGCTCGTTTTGTTCGTTCAAACGGTTTTGGCTTCGCTTTTCGTAGCCGAACTTCTACTTGTTTACGGGTTCGCAGATGTAGTTGAATTCGATTGGTTTGATTACTTTATACCTGCGATATTCTTCGTTCCACTAATTCTATATTATCAAATTCGGTACATCAAGTTAAGAGATAACAAGATACAGTACAGAAAGAAAAATCTAGAAGAAATTCCAAGCGGTAAAGCAAAAGAGTACGAGAAAATTTTTACTAAACACAATAGGGAATTGGTAAGATTAGTCAGAAAGATCAAATCAATTAAGAATAGGAAGCTCTATTACGGATGCGTTTTCGTCGTTTTGATTGTATCAGGTATCGTTTCGGCTTTTTTCAGCTACATTACATTTCTTGCGTTCTTAACGATTGCTCTTTGCTTTTTGTATCCGCTCGTTCAAAAGGCTCACACTAAACATTTGATCAAAATTTTCGAGTTAGGTGAAACTATCCTGATTCAGTATTTCAAACGTTCGTTCAATACTCTATTATACAAATATATAGAATTTATAGAAGGTTAAGTTAGGTGATGAATTAAAATGAGAATAAAATCAATAAAATATGGTTTCATATTGCTGTTTTTGTCGTTTATAGGCTTAATTCTGGTGTCATCATCGGTAAGAGCAGAAGAAGAGTATCAGTTAGGAGTGTCTACTAATTTGACCTTAGTGTACGAAATTACGGAAGTAGATAAGGAGGAGTTAGAGAATCTTGCCAGATCGAGCGAAGACGACACTTACAAAGATTTAGCCGAATTGGAAGAAGGCACGAAGTTTAAACTCGTTATCTCGGAAATTAAAGAAAAAGACGATTCTTGGGTAATCACATCGGTTTTTTATTCGGGAGAGAATTTAGACCAGCAAGGCGACGATTTAGAATCAAAGGTTTTCAAAGATCCAAGCGATTTAGCGGACGATATTTTATCGGAAGAAGACGCAGAAGAGTCGTTGTTTTACTTTTTACCCGTAGAAATTGAAGATTACTTAGAGGAATTAGAAGAAAACATCTTAGAAGACGACGAGTATTTAGAGGTTGCATACGATGTCTATGTTGACGGCTCGGAGTTGACTTTTGACTACACACCCTACGGATACGACGATACAATAGTTCAAGAATACACGGAAGATGGAATTTTAGACAGTTACACCGTTTTATCTGACGATGAAGAAGTATTTAAAGAAGAATTAGTTGATTCATTTATTAGTTCAGAATTTAATGGCGATTTTACCTTTATTAGAACAATAGTTGCGTGCTCTATTGTGGCTATAGCGAGCAGCGTTAGCGTTGTTGCCTACAAAAAAAAAAAGGTAAGACCAGAATCTTTAGAAATACAAGAGAAGGTAAAAAAAATGCTAAAGGAAGTGATTCAATAGTGAAAAAGACAGTTCTTTACCAATTGATATTAGTATTATCGGTAATTTTTTTAGTTTCCATCTTTAGTCTAACTAAAAATTACGATATTGATTCGTATAACTACGAGCAAAATGAACGCAATAAAGGCGAAAATTCAAGAGAGTTCAATAATTTTCAATTGAAGATTTCTGCCAGTAACGAGGTAATTACTATTAACAACAATTCAGATTTAGCGGAAGTTGCGAGTTCTGGCTACGGGAACGAAACTCACCCTTACATTATAGAAGATTTATCGATTGACGCAAACGGTAATTCATATGGTATTTTAATTAATAACACAGATAAGCATTTCGTATTAACCGGTAGTTCTCTTTACAATGCAACAGGTTATGGTGTTTACCTTAATAATGTCTCTAACGCTCATTTAAAAGTGAATGTTATATACGATTGTCTAAAGGCAGGCGTCTACATGGAAAAATCTTTTAATAGCACTTTTTTCGGAAATATAATATTTGATAATAATAATTACGGAATTTTCTTAGAACATAGCAATTTGACCGAGGTGATAGGAAATTCCGCTCGGAACAACGGCTTTGCGGGCATTTATTTTAACAATTCTAACCACAATAACATAACTTCTAATTCAATTAGTGATCACGATCAAGCAATATTTTTATACGGTTCAAATTTTACCATTGTTGCAAACAATACGGGATTCGGAAACGATTACGGAATCAAAGAAATAAATTGCGAAGGTAATATTTTTGAAGGAAATGTTTTCGAACAATATCAAGAAGATGAGGAAAAAAAGGAAGAAGAAAGAAATTCAGACGATTCTAAAGATTCAAAAGATCTTAAAGTTATTGTTAACTATACAAATATTCTCCTTGTTTGCTCTGTTAGCGCGATCGTAACTTTTTCAGTAATACGAATAATTTCAAAAAAGAAATTAGCCATCTTTGGTAAAATATTCAAAAGAAAATGAAGAATTTTTTTTTTTTAATTTTAAGCTTTTAACAATTATGAGATTCTCACATCTAGTTGCGACACTTCAGCAGAGCGGAGTAAGTGTATAACTTCCGCGAAGGGAATTAACCATCTTAGGTAAAAAATTTTATTAATTCTATTAATTTTAAATCTCCTTTTCAACAGGTTTTTTCTCTTCTTCAATAGGTTTTTTCTCTTCTTTCATCATTTCTCTTTTGAGTTTTCTCTCAATGTAAGGTCTAAATATTGTTATCTTTGGAGGAACCATTGTCAGAATAGTTTCGGCGATACGAGGATATTCTGCTATAAATACAAATTCTTCTTTCAATAGTGGTCGCTGTTTGAGTACGTTTGCAAAACGAACAAGCTCTAAGATCTGTCGTGCTTCCTCTTTATTCTTAAATTTGAGGTCAAAATTTTTGTAAACATGCTTAAACGCGCTTGTGCCTGAATATTCGCCAGCAGAAATTAATCTTCCAGTCTCAATTAATATTTTCTCGCCTCTTCCTAATGCTTTATATTCATATAATTCATAATTTTTATGGTCTTTTAGCGCGCCATCAGCATGGATTCCTGATTCGTGTGCAAATGCGTTATCACCAACTCCAACTTGATTTACGGGTATAGGTATACCAAAACAGTGCGATGCATAATTAGCAATTTGCCATGCTTTATCTAATTGGATGTTTGGATCTAATAGCCCGAGCTCATCAAAGTCTGCTGCGTATTTTAACGCTAAAATAGTCGAAATTAAATCGCAATTCCCTGCTCTTTCGCCCATTGCATTCACGGTTGTATTAATATACGCATCTTGCCCTTCTTCAATAACTCCTTTGGCGCCCTCAACTGCATTCGCTACTGCCATTCCTAAATCATTATGCGTGTGTAATTCAATAGGGATGTCAACAGCTTTTGTGAGATCTTTACAACGAAAATGTGTACGAAATGAACGCTCGTAACCTAATGTATCGCAATAACGAATTCGGTCAGCTCCTGCTTTTTTAGCTGCTAACGCAAATTTAACGAGGTAATCCATACTTGTTCTTGAAGCGTCTTCAGCGTTCACTCCAACAGTTTTTATTCCTAAATCCTTAGCCCTTTTAACTGCTTCTACCATCATTCTAATCACATCATCTTCGTTGTACTTTCCTTGAAATTTACCCTGAATCATTTGTTGAGATGTAGATATAGATAAATTTAAGTGTTCTATTCTTGTAAGTTCGATAGCTTTAATAACATCCGATTCAATCGCTCGAACCCAGCCCGATAATATTATAGGTTTTAATACGCCCAATTGAGCTAATTCAAGGTTTGCGTTAATATAATTCGTTTCGTGTAAGGTTGTGGGAAATCCAAGTTCACTTTGTTTTACACCCATTTTATTCAAAAGTATATTTAAAACGGTTTTCTCTAATTTGGCAAGACCAAGCCTGCTAGTTTGTACACCATCTCGATTAGTTACATCGAATAAATAGATACGGTTATCCATTTAATTTTCTCTCTTTACTTGTTATTTATTTTTTCAATTTAAACTAAAATATAACGATTTTTTTTTAATAAGATTCCCGCTTAAGTTTATGATTTTAATGTATATTTTAAATTAAATTTTTAAAAATTTTTTAGTATTTTAATTATTTTATATTAAATATTTTATATTAATTTTTACATTCTGAACATTTTCAAAATTCTTTGATATTATTCTGAACAATATAAAATTCTTAATTAAGTCATATTTTAATTTAATGTTTATTCTTGAAAAAATTTTAAATTGAATAGGTTTATAGGTTTTTGAAAAGAAGAGTTATGTTTATCATGTAGAAATTCTTTTTGTGTATTAATTGAAATTAATAGGATTAATTATAAAAAAGGTATAGAAAAAGATGAAAACAACTGAAGAGTATATTGAAAGATTAATGAAAATGAAACCAAATATTTGGATTGGCAACGAAAAAGTTGGGAGAGATGACCCTCGAATTAGAGGGGGGATAAACATCGTAAAAGAGACATACGACCGAGCGAACGATCCAGATTACGAAGACTTGTGTACAGCTATTAGCCATTTAACTGGTGAAAAAATTAATAGATTTTGCCACATACACCAAAGCGTTGAAGATCTTTTAAAAAAGCAGAGGATGACGAGAGTTCTTTGCCATCGAGTTGGAGGGTGTATACAACGCTGTATGGGAATTGATGCTTTAAACGCCATTTCCGTAATTACTTACGAGTTAGACGAAGCATTAGGCACAGATCATTACAAGAGATTTGAAGCTTACATGAGATTTTTTCAAGAAAACGATCTTGCGGCATCTTGTGCATCCACCGATGCTAAAGGAGACAGATCAAAACGACCACACGAACAAGAAAATCCAGACGCGTATCTAAGAATTATAGAAACAAGGGAAGATGGTATTATAGTAAGAGGCGCTAAGCAGAGCATAACAAACACTCCGTATGTTGACGAGATTATTGCAGTACCCTGTAGATTTATGGGTCCAGAGGATAAAGACTATGCCGTTGCATTTGCTTTACCAGCTGATTGGGATGGCGTAAAGTTACTTGCCAGACCTGCTTATTTTAGAAAGCCTAAAAATGTTCCTGAATATTTAAAAGTGAAAACTTTAGATCTTGGGGATGTTGAGACATTTATAGTTTTTGACGATGTTTTTGTCCCTAAAGAAAGAGTTTTCTTGAACGGTCAAGCGGATCCACGACAAACGCCTTATGCTGGTTTTTTAGCTTTGATGTTTGCACATTATCATAGACATTCATATACTGGTTGCAAACCTGCCGTATCAGAGATTTTAGCAAGTGCGGCTGCGTTAGTTGCAGAATATAATGGCATTGAAAGGACATCGCACGCAAGAGATAAGATTTCCCACCTAATAGGTACTGCTGAATTAGTATTTGCAGCAGGTGAGTCCAGTGCTTATCATTCTGAAAAAGCACCTTCGGGTACACAAGTTCCTGACGAAATTTTAACAAACGCAGGACGAAGGCTAGCTGGAGAAAACATCTATGAAGAGTATAAGATCGTAGCAGACCTTGCTGGAGGATTAATGGCAACTTTACCTTATATTGATACGTTTTTTGATGACGAGGTTGGGGAACTTGCAATGAAATACATGCAAAGAAATCCAAAAGTAAAGCCAGAAAACGTATTAAAATGTTTCAAAGGATTGGAATGTTTAGGGTGCTCAGATATCGCAGGACTAATGCAGGTAGCAGGGCTTCATGGAGGAGGATCGCCTCAAATGGAAACAATAGCGATGATGGGACGATACGATGTAGAAAAACTAAAAAATATCTCTAAATATTTATTTGGGATAAGGAGCAAATTGCGTAGATACGAAAGGTCTGAAACTCCAGTAACTCCTCGAAAAATGTTTGAAAAATTCAGAAAAGTAATGGAAAAAAAGAAAAAACCCTAATCTCAATTTTTTTTTCTGCTCAATTCAATTAGTAATAATTTATTAAATAATTATAGGGGTTGCTTCACAATAAACATAATGTTAAAAATTGTGTTTCTGATAAAGTAGTAGAAGATAAATCGTCAACCCTTTTTATGTATTCGTTGATAGGGACCCCTTTTTCAAATAGCTCGTTGAATTTTTCGTGGAATATTTGATAAATATTCTGAGTTCGAGAAATATATACTCCCATTAACTTGTTAGTAGGATCGAAACTTGGCTGGATTAATTCGCTTTCAGTTAAACTGAAATTACTAAAATTTTCTTCAGTTATACGAACTTTAATATTCTTAAATTCAATATCGAGGGATTCTACATGCTCAGATAATATCGTAAATCCTTTACTATTTATTAATAATTTAACCAAATCACTATTAAAAATTGCTCGGATATCGATATTTTTAATGTTTTCTTTAACTCCTTTCAATCCTTCGATAAATCTATTCTTTAAATTTTCTTGTAAATCGTTTATAGCCTTTTCTTGGATTGATGAAATTAAGGGATTTTCGTATCTAATCCCTATGGCTATTTTACAATCTTTTTTAGCAAAGAACGGATAGTATATTTCTTCAATATTTAATAAGTCAAAAATGATAAGTTCAACAGGTTCTTGGGTATCTTCTGGCGATTCTAAATTATAACTTTTAATAAAATCTTCAAGTGAAGTGATACATATATCTCTTTTATCATGAAATTCATCTTTTAATTCTTCAATACGCATATTTATTAATCGTTGCCAGATTGGAAGAAGAGGAGTAGATAACACAATTTTCATAGGTCTATCGTAAATTTGAATAAGTTGAAGATTACTTAGAACGCTTGCAATCTTGTAGCCACGTTTAAGCGAAAGGTTATATTGGCTACATATACGCTTTAAATCATCAATTCGTTTATTCTCTAATAAATAATGATATAATTTTTCAATGCCTTTTTCAATTATACCTAATGAATTAAATAAATTTGACAATTGAATGAACTCCTCATCTCTCATTTTATCACCAAAAACATAATGTTTTTTAATCGAGCCTTTCTACTGTTAACTTAGTTAAAAGAGAAAAAGCTTTATCAACATTAACATTATCCTTCGCGGATATCTCAAGAAAATCATTTAGCTTATTCTTTTCAGCAATTTGAAATCCGTGATCATTTGGAATTTTCCGCTGATTTCGACCAAGGTCAATTTTTGCACCAATGAGTAATATAGGGATACTTCCCGCTTTTTCTCTTACAATAGAGGACCACTCTGGGATGTTGTCTACAGTGTTCGATCTTGTGATATCGTATAGTAAGAACGCAGAATTTATGCCGAGAAAACGAAATGTTTATCCCATTGCACCAAGACAGTAAGTTGGTAAAAGAAATCTAAATCTTTCTTCTCCACCGACATCCCATATTTGGAGTTTAATTTTCTTATTGTTCATTTCTATTGTTTTGACATGGAAATCAACTCCAATCGTCAAGCGTTCAGACGGATTAAAAATATTATAACAGTAACGCTTTGTGAAGGAAGTTTTGCCCACACTGGCATCTCCAAGCAACAGTATTTTAAAGGTATAATCGTAATTAGGCATTTTTTTATTTTTTTATTTTTTATACTAAATGAAATAAAACACTTATTTTTATGTTTATCTAAAATTTGATGAAAAGAAGAAATTCATAAATAATTTTTATCGGTTGAATCAAGTACTGATATTTATTTTAAAAATTAACTTTTAAAAATATTATGGTTGTAATTATGAATAGATAATAATTATGAATATAAACTATAACTTTTTGAATTAAACATTTTTAAATATTTCAAAAAAATTGTTATAATTATATTTTGAACAATTAGTTTTATATAACTCTATTGAAAAGTAATTTCGGTATCCTATTTTTTTAATGTATTTTAAAAATCCTTTCAATTCTAAATTCCCTTTGCCTGGAAAAATTCGATCTGATTCTTTTAATACTGATAATTCTTGTAAGGAAGCGAATTTCAAATCACATAATTGTACTAAATAGATATTTTGTCTAATATCTTCAAGAACATTGAATTGAGGATTTGTTTCCTCAAACTAATTTCTCTCGAAAAATGGGGAAAATATATTTATATTCCTACATAGAGAAAGAAGGTTTATAACAAAAATAGAAGGAAACAAGAGCTTATTTCTGCAAAAGTTATCATAATTTTGAAAATTTATGGATATGTTTTACTTTGTATTACTATTAAATTGTTTTGTGAGGGAAAAGAAGAATTTACTAAGGTTTTATCATTTTATACTAGTATGAAATGAACAACATCTAAGATATTTTTTTTAATTCTGCTAATTTAAAATGGTTTGGTAGTATATACTTAAATAAATTAATTAATGTTAAAAGACATAGATCAAAAACAAACATATTTCAATTACTTGTTTTAATCAAATTGGAGAATTTTTCAAATAATTTTTATTTATTTTCTATTCAGTTTTAATAAATAAAATATCAGAAATTATTAATTTAGTCAGAAAAGTTAAACAATTTTAAATATTCGAAAAAATTTTTTATACAAATCTTTTAGACAATCTTTTTTTAATAGTTCAATTGAATACATCTTTCGATAACCAATTTTGCGGGTATAGTTAATAAAATCCTTTAATTTAAAATCCTCAAAATCACCTTCACCCGGAAATACTCTTTTTACCTTTCTTAAATAAGTTGAATCGTTAGCAGAATTTGTTGTATCATATCTTAAATCACTTAACTGAATTAAAAATATAAGCTCTTTAATATCTTTAAGCTGACTGAAATCTGCCTTACTTTTAGCATAATGAAAAGAATCAATGACATATCCTAAATTTTCTTGCGACGATTCAAAAGGTGTTAATACCTCGATGGCATCATTTAAGGTTGAGATTGAGCTATTTTCCAAGTGTAAAAATTCAAAACCAACGTTAATATCATCGTTTAAAGCGATTTTTGAAATTATTTCAAGTCTCTTTCTGGTTCTGTTTATAATCCTCCATTTAGAGATTTCAGTATTAAAATTAAGTGTAACTAATGAAGGATTAACGATTATCAGGTTTCCCTCCAATTTGTAACAATAGTCCAGCATCTGTTTTAGATTTTTTAGAATCTTTTTTTTAAAATCCATATCGGAACTTAAAGAAAAATCTTTTAACCGAAAAATACTTGAAAGTTTTAAATTGTAAATCTCCATATGTTCTAAGATGTCTTTTAATTTAACATTTTCAGAGAGATTTCCTTTTATTTTTTTAAAATTTAATTCCACACCGTCAAAATCCTTAGAAAATTTGAGGAATTCGATTAACGTAAAATTTTCGCACGATTTTTGATTTAAAGCCAATCGAATCATGATTTATTTCTTATTTTTGCGTAAATTCAAGCGTCCTATATATTCAAATTATTGAAACACTAAAACTTAAAACTTTGTACTTTATTTAATATTTGTTTTTAAATCTTCATCAAGAACGCATACACAGAATTTAAATGGAAGAAGTAGATCAATATCTATTAGGTTTGCTTTTTTCGGATGAAATTAATCTGGCTTATGAGAATCTAACGCCGAACTTATATTTGGAGAGCGTAGATTATATATAATTATTAAATCAAAAAAATACAATTCTGAAATTTATCGAACTTTAAAAGCGTTGGATATTGTTGTAGAAGAGACGGCACACCACATAGGAAAATTTAAATTTGTAACAATTGCGCTAAAATTATTTCGTTTATTTTGCTATCCCCTTGGTGTAGTTTTGGTTCATGGGGAAAAAAAATATGTAAAATGGAGTCAAAAAAAGTTATACACATTAAGTTATCAACATTTTTAACAACAAAATCAAACATTAGACGAGCATAGAATAACAGAAAAAGAATATGGATTATAAAATGATGGTTAAAGATACCTTTGCCACGGACAAGGTCTTCCAAATCTAGTTAAAAAATCGCGAATCTCTTTTAATAAAACTACGGGTCTGTAAATCCATGCCCCTTCTTTATTAAAGGTTATACATAAAAGCTCGTTTATACCAAATTTTTGTTTTACCACTAATCCATAAAACGCCACTTGAGGGATTGAGTTTATAAAAGATAAAGAAAGAGCTTCCATAGATAAAATAGGTGTCTGTTCGGGTTTATAATCAATTACAAAGATTTTGGTTGAATCAATTATTTTGATTAAATCGATATGACCTGTTAAATATATATTTTCATACCTTTTCCAAATAGGGATTTCAGCACCGATGCTATTATTATCTTTTTCTATTTGAAAAGACAATACATAATCGTGTCCCGCACTTCCATGAGTATAGAGTCTTCTTGTTACAGGATTTATAAATGCCTTTTGACCATAACGCGTCTTGATGACGCTATTTTTAGATAGTTCTATCAAATTACAAATTGACGAATATGTGTCACAATCTCCAGAAAGGATAATTATAATCTTTTTGGTATCGATAAGACTTTCGATAAAATTATATTTTATTTTTTTTGGTCTTATATGTGTAAGAGCACCATCAGTACTACCGAAACTCGAAATTCTCGGAAAATTTTCGTAATTGTCCAGAATATAATCTGGAAATGTTATGTTTTTTTGTACAAACTTAAAATGATTTAAAATTTGTGGAAAATTTTTTACTTTTTGTAGATTTCCAATTATAGGGGTATCTCTCCAATACTCCTTTGGATATATTGGTGATCGCTTGAGTCCCGTAGCGGTTCTAACATCTTTATAACTAATATGTCGCATATATATTGCACCAGAAAAATCTGGAAATTCTTGTTTTATTTGATTAGAAGATGGAGCACGATTCTCTTTAATTTTGTTCTTTCTTTTAAATTCTTCAGTCATTACATTATTTAAAAGGTGATCTGCCGCATTTTGTACAGCCTCCTCGTAAGACCTAGGATTCCCATCTTTACCCCAATCTAGAAAACTCCAATCCTTATATTTATCTACGACAACTAAACCCGCTTTCTCGACAACATCATAATAATTTAGTCCCCTTCTATACATTGCCTGAAAGAATCCTCGATGTTCATAGTTATTATACTCTTGTACCCAGCGACCGTGAGGTGCTTCACCCTCTTTCAAATTATAAAATTGCTTGAATTCGTCAGTCATTACATTATTTAAAAGGTAATTTGCCATGTTCCGCAAAGCCTCCTCGTAAGACCTAAGATTCCCATCTTTACCCCAATCTAGAAAACTCCAATCCTTATATTTATCTACGACAACTAAATCCGCTTTCTCGACAACATCATAATAATTTAGATTCCTTGTGTACATTGCTTGAAAGAAACCTCGATGTTCATAATTATTATAATCTCGTACCCAGCGACTATGAGGTGCTTCACCTTCTTTCAAATTGTAAAATTGCTTGAATTCGTCCGTTATCACATTATTTAAAAGGTGATCTGCCGCATTTTGTACAGCCTCCTCGTAAGACCTAGGATTCTTATCTTTACCCAAATCTAAAAGACTCCAATTCTTGCGGTTAGTAAAATCTGAAATATTCACATAATTTTTAATAAATAGTTCATATTTCTTACCCAATAACGATTTCAATTCTTTAGAAGGAAGTTTGCTTAGTATATATCTTAATTCTTCTTTATCTTCTTCAGTAAGTTGCTCGTTTTGAATAATCTTTATTAGTTTAGATTTTTCATTTATGCTAACCATTGTACTTTTATATAGATTTTCCCTTAAAAGCTCCTTGAATATTTTTATATCAGAGTTTTGTTCGTTTAAAACTTCTTGTAAGAAAGTCTCGTTTATAATTGACTCTAATCTTTTTCCAAGTTACATACTATCGAAAAACTTAAACTTAAAACTTTGTACTTTATTTTTCTTTCAATTAGATATTTTTTATTTCAAGCAAATTAAACGAAGATATTAATAATTAGCTTTGATAATAAGAATTTAATAAAGCTTAAGGTCAGATTTTGTAAAATGGAAGTTACAGAGTTAAGAAAGATATATCAGATTGATAAAGACCGATTACATAACCATTACAAACGAATTAAAAACCAATTTCAAAATCTGAGCCCAATTGAAATCGTAGCAAAATTTTTGGTTAACCGATCAATTGGAAATACGACTGACGATGTCTTGGGTCTTCTTAACCATTTTAAAGATAGAATTGCTGATGATAAAGAAATTTTAGATTTAGCTTTTGAATGGATTCGTGCTCAAAAAGTTCGTTTAGAATATAAGAAATACCTCATAAGAGCTCAATACCACGACGATATAAATCTTGCTATTGACGATTGTATAGTCGAATTTTTCCTTGAACACGATAAATACCTAAGAAAATTATGTAAAGAAGATGTTTTAGAATTCGAAATCAGTGCTCTTTACGAAACATTTTTTAATCCTTACGATATTGAGACTTTTGATATAAATAATATCTTAGAACGATTTAGGAACAAAGTTCCAACCATATTTAAGGAAAACCATAAAATTGATACAAGGATAGTAACATTACGAGCAGGGTTATCCCAAATAATAAAAGAAGATTACGAACGCGTATTAAAGGATAGAAAAGAGGAAGTGAAAACGAAAGATCTAAGCCGTACTCCCCATTTTAGACCTAAAAAAGAAGAAATCTCCGAATTTAATGGGACGCTTTTAGAGAGAATGATTAAAACTTTTTGTTTCAAAAAGGAGCAACTTGGTACTAAAGAAATTGAAGACTCTGTTAAAAATCTTCTAGCGAGCTACTTAAAATTTGGTTCTTTTTATAATTACGAGGAATTTAAGGAGATTCTAATAAAATCCTTAGCAGAATTCATGAACGCGGGTTTAACAGACAATTTAAAACCATCTCACCCTAAAGGAGTATTAGAAACACTAATTTCGAAAGCACTAGAAGAATTTAGGGAGATTCACCAAATTAAAATTTTAGATGGACTTGCTTGGGTAAACGATTTAAAACCAGTTTTAAAGAAATTCGTAACAAAATTTGTTGATGAGCTTTTCAAGCCAAAAAAAGCCCCATTTTCTCCAGAAATTATAGAAAAAGAACCACCAGAGAAAGAAAAGCTAAAAGAAGAAAAACCTTCAGATGAAATAGATTTTAGCGTGATTTTTAATATAGACTTAGAAGTTGAAGAATATCGAAATAAATTAGAAAAACTTTTAGAAACATCTAAGCATACTTCAATTGAGAAAAGAAACATTATAAGAATGAAGGTTCAAGAATTTAAAATGGAAAAAAGAAAAAATTTTTAAAAACTAAAAATTTAAGAATATTTGTATAAAACAAGGGGATATTTTTACTTTATTAAGAGTTATTTAAATGAAGGAAGCAGATCTTATCTTAGGATTGTTTTATTCTGACGAAAATAATTTAATTTTCGATAATATTAAGTTTTCAGAAATGTTAACTGAGGAGAACAAAAACCACATTAACATGCTTCCTTATAAATTTTTAGGCCCCTTATTTTTAACCGCAGCGAGTAGTGAAGAGAGCTGGAGAATTGGATTTATTGAATTGTCGTTATCATTACGTACAGAAAGGACTTATGATATAGATATTATCCAATCTTTTTTTAGCCTTAATTCTTCCATAGAGTCTGAAGAAGGACTTTTAACTCATCTTTTTGCTTTAATCGGTTCTCCTCACACTGAAGATGTTAAAATTTTACACGATAAATTAATTAAATTTATTCATCCAAGCATTATTCAAGGAAAAATTGTCTCCGAAAGTATATTAGGTAGTGATTTTAAATTCAGACAATTTATTAACGAGGAATTAAATAGAGGTCTTAATCTAATTGAGTATTCTCTTGGTTCAGCAAGAAAAATGTATAGGAAGGAGCAACAAAACTACTATTGTGTTGGTTTAATTGAAAGAACAATAAGTAAAGATTCAAAAACAATTTACCTTTATACTTTTGATAAAGACGACCCTTTAAGAAAACATGCTCTCTCCTTAATTCCATCGTATTACATCATGGTAATATTAGCCGATTATTACGAGAATCTTGTAGAAGAAACATTAAACGCTTTTGGTAAAACGAGCGTGTATCCAAATATTAGAACGATTAGATTACATTATAAAGAGAAACATGCTTTTTATAAGGAAGAATTTAATGTTGAGAACAATATAAAAAAGAGTTATGGTGTTATTTTAGTCCCTGAAAGCATGGATGTTGAAGAAGCCCACAATTTATCTTTCTATAAAAGAAATTTAAGATTTATTTTAGATGGAAATAAAGGTTTAACTGAAATTATGAGGAGTATTAACCCTCACTTCAAGTTTGAGAAATGGTGTACAGCGACAGATGAAGATCTAAATAAAATTAGACAATGCTTTGATGACTAATTTTACATAAAAATAAAAAGCCAATTTGATGTTATGGAAGATATAAATTTTGATCATGTTTATAAGATTGATGAGGAGCGTCTATATAAATATTACGAAAGAATTAAGAATCAATTTGGATCTGTAGATTCGCTCAAAGCCATAGCTAAATTTTTGAACAACCAATCCATTGGAAGTTCTTTTATTGAAGTTTCCAAAATTCTTAATTATTACAAAATAAAATTAAAAGAAAAACTTCTGGATTTCGCGTTTGAATGGATAAGAGCTCAGAAAGTTCGCTTAGAATATAAAAAATTTCTCGTTCGAGCTCAATTTCCTAACGATGAATTAGCTGTTGACGAATGCATTTTTCTTTTTTTTCTTGAATTTGATAATTATCTTCGAAGATTGTTTAATGAAAATATAAAAGAATTCGAAATAAGTGCACTATATGAAGTATTTTTGATTCCTTATGAAACTAAAAGCTTTGATATTGATAAAATCTTAGAAAAACATAGAAATAAAGTTCCTACTATATTTAAAGAAACTAAACGAACTGATACAAGCATCTTTACGCTTCGCTGTGGTTTATCGGATATAATAAAAAACGATTATGAAACAGTAAGATTTGCTCGAAAAGAAGAAAGAAAAATGAAAGAATTAAAGCCAACTAGCTTTTACGATCAAAGAAAAATAGAAGTTGCTGAATTTAACGGAACACTACTAGAAAGAAAGATTAAGTCTTATTGTTTTAAAAAGGAAGAAATGAGTTCAAACGATATTGAAAGCGCAGTTAGTAGTTTCTTGTCGTCTTACTTTAAGTTCGGAACCTTTTATAAATACGAGGACTACGAAGAAAATCTAGTTAAATCTTTAGCAGAATACATCAATTCAGGCCTTACGGAAAACTTAAAAAATCAACGCACGATAAATTCCTTGAAGAGCTCCATTTCTGAATTGCTAACAAAATTTAGAGCTATGGTTCAAACGAAGGAATTAGATGGAACAGCTTGGGTTAATGATTTGAAACCAGTACTCAAAGATTTCGTGACTCAATTTATTAATAACCTTTTCTAATTAATCTAAAGTTATAATTACAAACTTTTTAATTTCCTTGTCTTTGAAGTTAGAGTTGTTGTTTTTTACTTCTTTTGTTTTAGAAAAAATTATAAAACTATATTTTTATTAAAAAAATATAAAATATTGCTTTTTTTTATTTTGGAAAAAATAAAAAATAACAGGGTATAAAATGAGTGATAAAGGAATAAGTCAACATATAGATTATGAATCTGTATTTGACCCAGACGTTAATGTTGAGGAATATTTAGAAAATTTGGAGAATCTTTTAAGAAGGGCAAGAGTAAGTATAATAGAGCGAAGAACAATAATGAGACAGAAAGCTAAGGAATTTCGCGAAAGAACTCGAAAGAGAGATGTAAGAAATCGTTAAGAATTTAAAAAAAAAAAATTAATTTTTAAAAATCTTTTCCAATTTTTTTTTAATTATTGTATTTTCTTCTTGAATTAGATGGTCCTTTAATTTATTACATACTAGAAAATTTTCTTTTATTAAATTAAGGTTATCTAATAGCTTAATTGTGGCCCATCTTACTGAATCGTCAGGATCATCCAATAAAGGTAAAATAAAATTAAGGTACTTGGTGGCATCAGCTACACCTCTATTTTCAATAAGCATTAATGTTCGTGCTCTAATAACAAAATCAGGGCGGTATAATTGAGCCACAAGGATATCTTGAATCTGCTTATTTTTGATGGCATTCAGAATAAATTCCAATATCTTTTTATTAAAAAGGCGAGTTCCATCCATTTCACTAATGGAGGATTCAATTACAGATTCGGCTATTTTATCTAATTTAGGTTTTTTGCCTATTATAAATAATAAGCTTTCAAAAGAGATGAAAAAATCTTCAGAAAGATTCGTTTTTAAGTTATAAACTAGCTTTTTTATAATTTTGTCGGTTACTTTCGAGATTTCAATAAATTTCCAATTCTCTTTATCCAAATCTTTAAAATTATTAATAGCATTCATTGATCAAATAAGTGTATCCCTTATTTATTTAATTTATTATTAAAATGAAAATAACAAATTTAATCGTTAATGATAATCTCAAATATTAAAGATTAAATATTTGGCAATTAAAATTTTAATAAAAAAATGATTTTCGACAAAAATTTTTAATAAAATAATTTCTACTAAATAAAAAATTCAACTTATGTGAACTTGCATATTCAAATTTAAGTTGAAATTAGGTTATTAACATTATTATACAAAACATCTTGCTTCTGCTCGCTTGAAATTTTAGGCTATTTTAATAGAATGGTGAAATTTCATTAAATAATATTTTAATAGAATGGTGAATGTATGTAAAAAAGAGCCAAGAAAATATTTCAATACTTAGTGGCATTAGTCCTATTATTGGATTCATTTTTGCCATTATTGCATCAATTCAATGGTGGAGAAAAAAAGATAGCCGCTTCATCATAGTTATAGCATTTATATGGAATTTGCTTCATATTTATGAGGTAATAATATATGGTGACTTTTCTTAGCCAATATTTCTTTTCTTGAATTTTTTGCTCCCAATCCCGTTACTCTGTAGTATCAAAGATTATATAGAGAAAAAAAAAAGAGAGTGACAAAGAATGATTTATCCACTTATTTTCTAATGATTTTTTAATATTTTAATGCTTTACATCAATCATGGTTTTGAACTACCACTAGCTAAAGCAAGTGGATTCCTAATTCACAAAAAACCGCTTGACAAATTCTGGAATCGTGTCAAGTCTTACATTTTCTCCAAAGGCTTAACTTCCCGCTATTCCATCGGTAGAAATCTTTCTCTTTTTGTGTCGTTGGTTATCCGACTAAAGAGAAAGAATCAATCAAAATATATTTTGAAAGAATTTAAAAATGGATAGTGTATTGGTTTAGTGAATTCTTCTCACGCTCAATTCATCACTTCCCTGAAGGAAAGTGTTTTCTTGAGCAGTCAGGATAAAAAAGGGCAAATTCAATTAATTCAATTAGTTCTATCTTAAAAGAATTTATATTTACGAAAAAATTATTCATTTTATGTTTTATTCCATATATAAAAAGGTTAGATTTAATTGAATGATTTATTCTCGGAAATTGATGATATCTTCCATTCAAAGTCTCTGGCAATTTATGGTGTGAGTAGGAAAGGTGGTTTGGGAAATATTTTGTTACAGGGATTTATTGATCAAGAATTTCCTAAAATATTTATCGTTAATCCTAGAATAACTGAATCTAATGTTAAAATAATGGGAATACCTGTTTTCTCAGATTTGAAATCCATTGGAGAGCCTGTAGATCTGGTTATATGTTCCA
>JAUWBH010000175.1 GCA_030605085.1 Promethearchaeota archaeon
TTTTTATTAATATACATTTAACTGATTCATCTTTATCTGCTTCTTCAAGTTTATTATATCACGCCTTCGTAAGTTCTAAATTAAACGCATGTGCCTTTTCTGGTCGATTTATTGAGAATGTCGCAACACTTTGCTTAACTTCATATAAAAGTTTGTTTTCACTACTCATATTAAATTACCTATTGATTTTTATAAAATTAGGATAATATTATTTGATATTTATAATATATTAAATTAAAAAACCATGTCGGATTGCCTTCAGCTAGAAATATTGGAATCGAAAATAGTGACTATGATATTATAGGATTTTTAGATGACGACTGCTTTCCTTTAAAAAATAATTGGATAAAAAGAGCACATAAATGATTTAAACATAAAAATCGAAAAATTATTGGTGTTGCTGGTCCCGTTTTTAATAGATTCACAAAACCAATCCTTTATAATAAACAAAGAGTAAAAAAAACAATTGGTCGGATAAGAAAGATTTTTCCAAAAATAATTAGTAATTTTAATCAAACACCAACTAAACCTATTATAGTAGAGACACTTCCTGGAGGAAATATGTTTTTAAAAAAAAATTTTGTAGAGTCTTATGGTGGATTTGATCCTCAATTTGACGGAAATCATTATAGAGAAGAAACAGATCTATGTATGAAACTAAAAAATAATAGTTTATTAGTGTTTGACCCAAAATTACCAATAAATCATCTAAGAGTAGACTACGGTTGTTGCAGAGTTGCTCCTACACAATGGTACATTAGTGTTATTTCTAATACTCTTTTGTTAATTCTTAAAAATTGGGGTAATCCTATTGAAATGTTATCGGGTACTTCCACTTACTTTTTGGAACTAATTTATGAATGTACAAAAGTGATGGAAGATCAACGGTATTATCGTATTGGTAGATATGACTATCTTCGTTCTATTTTTAAAGGATTTTGGGGAGGGATTAAAAAGTTTTTTATTGGTTCAAAAAAGTTACAAATAAAAAAAGAGATGCATTCTATTCAAAAATTCGGTAAAAAATCCGCCATTCAAAATCTTAAAGGATTGAAAGCATATTAATATTTTATATCTTATCAATTTAGAATATATTTCTAATCTTTAACAGAGAAAACTATAAAATTTAAATAAAAAAACAAACGAGGTGATTTATTGAGCGATTTAGAAAAAAAAATATCTTATCCTTTAATCGGAGATAAGTTTCCAGAAATTAAAGTCCAAACAACCCATAGTGAATTTAAATTACCAGATCATTATAAAAAGAAATGGTTTGTGTTATTCAGTTATCCTGCTGATTTTACACCAGTTTCTGCCACAGAATTCATAGCCTTCACTAAACGATACGAGGAGTTTCAAAATTTAAATTGCGAATTAATTGGGCTCTCTTTAGATCAAGTCTATTCTCATATCAAATGGATTGAATGGATTAAACAAAAATTTGAGGTTGAAGTCCCATTTCCAATTATTTTAGCACCTCCTTTTACTATAATTAAATTTTTTCTATATATCGTAATTATTAGTTAGTCCAAGCTCTCGAATAGTTCCTTCAAGTGCATTAAATTGATATTGAAAAACCATCTAGTAATAAAATTCTTCTTTCGAACGAAGAGTTACAAACGGTGAAATCAATTTTTCTGTTTCTACTATGTTATCAGAAACTGTTTTTTCTAAGAAATCTCGTAATAAAAATCGAGATCCTACTCCCTCTGAATTTTTTTCTTCCCTTCTCCTAATAAATTTAGTAGGAATTTCGTTTTCAAACGCTTTTCTCAGAATCCATTTATCAATTTTCATCTTACCCTTTTTCCACATTTTAAACTCGTGGGGGATCTCAAAAGAGAATTCAACTAATCTACGATCAAACAAGGGTGCTCGAGCTTCTATCGAAAAATGGTAAGATGTTCTGTCTACTTTTTGCAATCCAGTTTTATACCCAACCTTCAAGAGGTTACTGAATTTTTAGTTTAAAGCTTCATTGCTCTGAATTTCTTGTAAATAACAATAACCTCCAAATAATTCATCTCCCCCTCTCCAACAAGTAATACTTCTGGATTTTCTTTTTCTTTAGTATTTTAAGATTAACGCAACAATATACATTTGAGATATAAAGACAAATGAAATTATCGTCCCTAAAAAAAATAAAGCGTTGAAAACAAATAATTTCTTGTTAATTATTACAATAGATGGGTTTAAAATCTCTAATATTAATTCTTTACGGGCAATTTCGATTTCTGGTTCTTTTTTGAGTATTAGGAAATCAATCAGAAATACCGTTAAAAAAAGAATGATAAACGAAAAACCCCAATAATATGCAATAAAATATATGGTGTCTAATTGAAAGTGCTGTGAGATTATGATATTTTCTCTGGAAGAAAATGGTGTAAAAATGCTACCAATGTTAATCACGATTGTTAAGGCCAATAAATAGGTATCTGCTTTTATTTTTAAAAAAGAACAAATTCTAATTATTATTGGCACTAATATTATTACAACTACTACATCAGAAATCATAGCTGTTAAAAAAGCACCAGTTAGACATAATATATATAAAAATAGTCTTTGATTACCTCGTGAAAGCCTAAACATCCAAATCGCGAAATATTCTAATACATGAGACTCTTGAGCGATTTGAGTTATGATATTTATGCTTAAAATCAAAACGAAGGCTTCAATTTCAATAAATCCAATATAATCGTAAATTGTTAAAGCAGTAGAAAATGCCACGATTAAGGTACAAATTACCATTCCTAATATAGAAATAGAAACAAAATCCCATTTTTCTCTACTATATGAAACAAGAATAATAATAAAAATGATAAAAATTAAAATTTGAGACAGGATTTCCATATTTTAATAAAATAAAAAATATAAATTTTAGGGAATTAAAAATAAAAAATTTCGTTGGCAATAGAAAATTGAATGTATTTCTTCTTTGTATAATTGACGACTAATATTTTAGGGATGATATTGGTAAATTTAAACAGAGTAAATATAAATTTATTTCCCTAATGTCTATTTTAAGAGTATTCAGATATAATTTTTTCGTATACCTTGATGTAATCATCGACCATCCTTTCTACGCTAAATTTTTCTTCGACCCATTTACGACATTTTAATCGATCAATCTGTTTGACTTGTTTTAATGCCTCGACTGCTTCTTCGACCGAATTAACTAAAAATCCAGTTTGACCATTATTAATAACCTCTGGCATACTTCCCTTATTAAAAGCTATAACTGGGGTTCCACATGCCATCGCTTCAACAACAGACAACCCAAATGGTTCGTTAAAATTGATGGGATGAAGTAAAGCGTAAGCCCCTCCTAAGAGCTGATCCCTTTTTTCAGGACCGGCAATTCCAACATAATTAATATTATCTTTATCTAAATGTGGTTTCACATTTTGCTCGAAATAAATTTCGTCTTGAATAATTCCAGCAATAATTAGAGTCATATTAAAACTTTTAGCGATTTCTATCGCTTCCCACGCTCCTTTATCGTAATGAATGCGACCAAAAAAGATAAGGTAATCCCCTAGTTCAGAACGATAAGTAAATTGACTAAGATCGATACCATGATGTACGGTGGCAATATAGTCGAGTTCTGGAGAGCGATCTGCATCACTGATTGAAACATAATAGCATTTTTTATTATACTTCTTATAAACTGGTAAAATTTTTGGAGAAGAAAAACCGTGAATCGTTGTTAAAACAGGTGTGGATGTCATTTTCATATAAGTCAATGGAAGATAATCAAAGTGATTGTGAATAATATCAAAATCGTCTCCTCTTTCAAATAACTCTGAGATATGCAGACATTCCCATACTTTTGGTAAAAGTTCCTTATCTTCCTCATAACCATGCGGAGATACGCCAACCAAGTGTCCTTTAGTTTGAGAGTCTTTGGTTGCAAACAGGGTAACCTCTATACCTTTCTTAACGAGACCCTCTGTTAATAAAGAAACAATGGACTCCCAAGGCCCATAATGAATTGGAGGTGTGCGCCACGCAATTGGAGAAAGCATAGCTATAATCATAATTCCACATCCTTATAAAGAGTTATGTTTTTTTAACCAATCCAGTAATTCCGAAAGTTTCGCCGTCGCTAAAGCAATACAACTGTCTGCCCCCCCGTAATATAGCTTAATTTCATCGCCTTCCAGTATCCAACCACATGAAAAAACAACTTTATCTACATCTCCTAAAGTTTCGTAAATTTCTTTAGGATTAAAAACCCATTCATCAGAACGGGCTATAAGATTACGAGGATTGTTTAAATCCAAAAGAGCCAATCCCAATCGATAAATCACTCCACTACCAGTAATTTTAACCCCGTGATAAAGGATTAACCAACCATCTTCAGTTTTCATTGGCGGCGGGGATAAACCAATTTTATTAGCATCCCACCAGCTACCTTTTCTAGCAGGAATAAGGAGCTTGTGATCGCCCCAATGTTTGAGATCGGGTGAGAAAGCGATCCAAATGTGCGCTCCAGTACCAGACATATTGGCGACAGGTCTGTGAAGTATTGCCCATGAATCATTAAATCGAACTGGAAATAATGCTGCATCCTTATTCTCGGGTGGCATAATAATCCCTTGACGATCAAAATGCTTAAAATCTTTTGTAAATGCTAATGAAACCAGAGGCCCAGCTTCTGAATAAGCCGTGTAAGAAATAGCCCAAATTTCTATTTCTTCGAGATAAGTAATTCTTGGATCTTCAATTCCCCAAATTTCTTCTGGATAAACATCGGAAAGGGAGCTTATAGTAGGTTGGGGATCTATCTGCCAATTACGTATCCCATCTTTGCTACGAGCTAATGTTAGATGTGAAATTCCTCTTTTATCCTCTACTCGCATAAGAAGGATAAATTCTTTTTTAAATTTAGTCACGCCTGCATTAAAGACAGTATTGGCCAGATAAGGTAGATCCTTTTTTGAAATGATTGGATTCTTTGGATAACGCTGAAAAAGCTCCTTAAAAGACGATTGCTCCATAGACTTTTTCCCCATTAAAATTCTAGTTCTAAATTAACTGGTTGTTCTGTCTTTTTGGCATTTCTGGCGAGCTCGTAGGCTTTATTGTATTGTTGGGCCACGATTTCCCAAGAGACCACATTATCGAGATATTCTTTTAAATTTTCACCGAGTTTTAACCTTAATTCCTCATCACACGCTAATTTAATTACTTTTTCCTTTAACATTTTTTTCGTTGTAAACATTAGACCTCCTTCGCTCTCCAAGGTCTGTGCAGTTAATCCTTCCATTGGGGCTGTTGTAATATATGGTTTGTTCAGAGCGATAATACGCGCTAATGTCCCAGATTGGGTTTCATCAATAGACGGTAAAACGATGAAATCGCAGATCGCCATTACTTTATAATATAGATCACCACGTGGGATAAATTCATAATAATGTGCAATTCTCTTTTCTTGAAGATTAAGAATGTAATTTTTCCATGTTTCGTAATCCGCCTTATGATGTGGGTCTCGCCAAGTTCCAGCAGCTAATAAATCCCATCTCTCATCACATTTTTCCTTAATTTCGTCGCTAATCTCTTCCCACATGGAAATTAGAATGTCCCAGCGCTTGTTAGATTGAATCCATCCGATCATTCCTACCAAGCGGTTAGATATGTTGAGATCGTTTAAGCCCAATTCCTCTTTCAATTTTGGGACATCCTCAATTCCCCATCTTTTATCAGGACGAGCGCCGTGTGGTACTACCATAATATTAGTTGGTGTTTCCCAACCTCTCGCCGTGAAAGACCAATTTAATCTCCATTTTTGATAATGACATTTAAAAAGAACTACATCGCTTATCTGGCACATTTGATAAATAAATTCGGCTTCAAAATCGCTAATTCGCCCATGAATTGTATGAGGTTCAATAATGATGGGATATTTATTGATTGCTTCGAGAAGAGCGAGAAACCCTTCATTTTTATCGCCAATACCGCGTTTGTCGCGGAATTCGTAAAGCCCATATTCGTGTTCCAAATGAACTGCGTATGGATTTAATTCATTGAGCTTCTCAACTACTGCTTCCCACCAATTGCGGTGATTCATATCTATTATTGGATAAACACCTTCTCCTTCTCCATCAGTGTGGCAAATAACGAGAACTTTCTTATCGGGATTAGCTTTTTGGATAAACTCCCTAGCTTCTTCGGCGAAAGTTGCAATACCGCAAAGACGCGGTGGGTAGGAACTTACAATAACAATTGGTTGCTCTTTCATTTTATTATACCTTATTAATTTCTTTCATTAAATCAAACTCTGTTAGCTCATCTAATTCGTACATATTTAAAATAGATAATAACCAAGACAATGTTGATTCTGCGCCTTGGTTTCTGTTTTTCCCAGTGGCCGTCAAACTATCGCAACAACCACCGGTTTTATAATCGTAAAGTGGAATGTTTAAATCGTTGCGACCTAAAAACCACTCGAAGCAACGGCGCGCTTCAAAAACCCATTTTTTATCTAGAGTGATTTTATAAGCCTCAACACACGCCTTAATAATATTTTGAGCTTCAAGAGGTTGTTGATCAAATCGTGCTCTTTCGCCTCCTCGAGTGAACCATCCAGCGTTGCCGATTGGAGAAAAATGTCCCTTAGGATCCGTTTGAATTCTTATTAACCAGTCTAAGCTATTAAGTCCAGCATCAAACATATCTCCTCGTTGTAACCACCTACCAGATATTAATAGAGCTTGTGGAATTTTCCCATTATCGTAAGTTACAATATTTTCTATCCATGGCCAGTCTTCAGAAGCGTTCGCACAGTACAGATCAAATAATCGATTCGCAAGATCTTCTCGAATCCTTCTCATTTTACTATCACCGCCAAACCTTGCGAGATAGGCGTGAATTCCCACTAATCCAAACGCCAAGGCTCTGGGAGAAGTGAACTCTGACAGACCAGAAACAGATCTTTCAAAGATGTCTATAGCTTGATCGCCAAATTCTTTATTCTTTGATAACATAATTGTTAGACCTAGACTCCAGATAGCACGACTGTGACAATCTTCAGAACCGTTCTCTTCGAGCCATTTACGATCATAACCCATAAAATTACGAAATCGTCCATTTTTTTCGTTATATGCATGTAATAAAAAGCTTAAATAACGACTATCGAAATTCATCAAACAATCCTCTTCTAAAGAGAAGTCTTGAGCCAATAATACAGCAATTAATGCTCTCGCGTTATCATCAGTGGAATAGCCATGATTACGATTTGGAATAATAAAATTTGCATGCTGCAAAATACCTACATCATCCGTTAAACGATGAACATGATCAAATTTGGGTTGAGGCAATTCAAAGGGGGTATATCGTAAAATCGTTTTCTGAAAAATAGGTGCTGGGTGAGACGTCCTTTTTTCGACAACTTCTGCAAATACTTTGATATAATTTCGAGCGACTTCTTTCCAAATCATTTCTCTAGAAAATATATAAGCTTTTTTTCGCATAGCATGTCTCTCTACTTCATTACTTAAAAGATTAATAATCTGATTAGCTATTGTATTCGAATCATTAAAGGGTACGATTATTCCTTTCCCATCAGCTAAAATTTCCTCGGCATACCAATATGGTGTAGAAATTGTAGCTTTTCCAGCTCCAAGGGCGTAAGCAAGTGTCCCAGAGACGATTTGCTCTTTGTTTAAATATGGTGTGATATAAATATCTGATGCCCCTAAAAATTCGCATAGCTCCTTTAATTCCACAAATCTATTATAAAAAATAATGTGATTTTCTACTCCTAAATTTCTCGCTTTTCTTTGAAGAAAATGACGATATGATTCACCGTGTTCTTTCTTTACATTCGGATGGGTTGCCCCGAGAACGATATATATGATATCAGGAAATTCTTTCACGATATCGGGCAATGCATCAATCATTATCTCTATCCCTTTACCCGGATTAATCAATCCGAACGTCAAAATGACATATTTTCCTTCAACTCCAAATTGATCTTTGAAGAAGTTAGGATCAATAAATTGTAAATCTGGGATTCCATGATGGATTACATTTATTTTTTCTTCTGGAATTTTGTAGACTTCTTTTAATAGAAATTTAGCTTGGTGGCTCATAACAACTAAACGATCTGAAACCTTGTTTATTGTTTCAACAATATTTCTGATTATCGGTGAAGGTTTTGGCAGAAGCGTATGCATTGTTGTCACTATTGGCATCCGCAAATTGCGAAGTAATGCTAAAATATGTTGACCATATTCACCTCCATAGATCCCAAATTCATGTTGTAAGCAAACTACATCAACTTTATTAACATTCAGAAATTCTGCAGCTAATTGATAATCCGTTAATCGATTAGCTTTTAATTCAAAACGAACTTGATGTGGATAGGGATAACCTTGTGGAATATCATTCATAGCAATTGCCCAGCAACTGCTTTGGGGCAATTCATGGGAAACACCTTCCAATAGATCGCTGGTAAAAGTGGCAATACCGCATTGTCGTGGTATATAATTTCCAATAAACGCAATAGTTTGTAAATTTGAGTGATTGCTATTCTCGATATCCATAAAAAACCTCTAAATTTAACATAATAATCGGTAATAAATAATATTTCTTCCTTTTAATATAAAATTCTTGTAAGTACTAAGTTTTTTGATCCTTAATTATATTATCAAAAACGAAACATTTAAATCTCCAAGATAATTCGTAATTATCTGGGGATTTGACTCTTATTCTCAATTCTCTTGGTCAGTATTTGCGTGTTTTTCCTTTGGAAATTCCGACAAAAAAAAGAACAATATATACACGTGATTAAGAGTCATGAAGTCCAATTACAAGAAAAAGACTTCGAACTACAAGAAAGAGAGGTCGCGTATAAAACACTGATCGAAGAACTGAAAGAGGAAAAAGCCTCAATCGAAGTGAAATATCTCAAGAAATTAAAGGCATCAGAAGCGAAGAAAAAGAACCTGTCAAGGTATAGGCGCAAGATGAAGGAACTCCGAAAGAAGACCATTGCCGAAGAAGCGGAGGAAATCATCGGTAAGGGGGATTCATTGTTGCCGCATTCTTGCGAAGGTCCCAAATCGTCCAATCTTGGAAAACCTAAAGGAAGTTGTGGAGGTGGTAGGAAGCGTCCCGAAAAGATTCACGAAGAAAGAGAGCTCTATGTCCACAAATGCTACCATTGTGGTGCAAATCTGGACGGTGTGGAGGAACACGAGGCTTACGATCGTATGGTGATCGAGTTGTTCAGGTATCAGGAGGACGAGAAGGATTACCTCACCTTGCGGTTAAAAAATGTGAAATTAATCGTCAAGCGCAAGAAGTGCCCGTACTGCAATAAGTGGGCTTATCCCCAACAAGGCTTGTTGGCAAATGCCCGTATCGGGCTTTCGCTGGTGAGTTTCGTGATGAGCAGGCGCATTCGCACGGGACTCCCTTATGAGGTCATCATTGACGAGCTTACAACCCATTTTGGACACAGATTTTCAATAACGGTGCCCGCCATAATCGATTGGTTCAAGAAATTTGATGAGGTTATTGAAGGTTTGTACGAACAATTGGAATCATTAGTAAAAAACTCGGCATTCGTTCACGTGGACGAGACGGGGCTTCCCATGAAAGGGGAAAATTGGTGGTTGTGGGTTGTGTGTTGTGCCAATTTCGTGCTTTACATCCAAAGCGATTCCCGGGGACACGAAAGCGTGAAAGACATCCTGGAAGGGTTTGAAGGGACCTTGATTGCGGATTTTTTCAGGGCGTATGACAAGTTTGAAGCTATCGAGCAACAAAAATGTTTGGCACACTTGCTCAGCAACATTATTGAGATCATCGTGAAATTGCAAAAAGAGAACGAGCACATCGAGAAGCGGTTAAAGGAACATGATGAGGCGGTCAAGGAAGAGTCGAATCCCGAAACAATACCAAAAAAAAGAGGACGCCCTCACAAGCAGGAACAACTGAGCGTGGAACAAGCGGAGACCTTGAAAGCGCGCTACGAGCAAAACGTCAAAAGCGTTAATCAAGCCGTTCGGTTGAGGGCATTTTTCAAGGCTTCTTTCAAACACACGGTTCTTGGCTGGAAAACGGACAAGTCCAAGCGGTTAATGGCCGAGGAAGCGGAAGAGAAGTTAAGAAAATTAGTTCGCGAATTACGAGAAGAGAGCGTGGTCGAAGCGGACTTGGAAAGGCTCTTAAAGCGCTGTGAAAAGTACGAGAAGAAGTTATTCACGTACTTGAAATACGAGGGCATGCCGCCTGATAATAATCCCGCAGAACGCAACCTCCGCCCTTTCGTTGTCCAGCGGAAGCGTTCCGGCGGGTTTAAAAGCCCTGAAGTGATACGGCATTACGTTATTTACCTATCCTTATATATGACGTGCCGATTAAATAGTAAAAACTTCGATGAGCTGCTCGATTTGATCTTTAACGGTGAGGAGATAGATTTAGATTCCTTTTTCCTTTGTTAAGGCGCTTTTTTCTGCGTTTTTCTCGAATTTTCAAAATTTTTTTGGTTTTACATCAATAAATTTTGCTGAGTTCTGAGAAATTATTACCGTGTAATCAAAAAATTTTTTATCATTTCAATTGATCAAAAAACTTAGTACTTACAAATTCTTTAATAGAATGTTGAAATATTAAATATTTAAATATTCGTTTTAAGAATTCATTCTATTAATTTACATTAAAGTTCAAAATACAAATTAAAAATACTCTTTACTAATTTTTTAGCAGAATTTTCGTCAATATAATTATTGGAAAATCGCTATGCATTAAAAATATATTTAAATGAAAATAAAATTTTTTTTTACGAACATTATAATGATTACACTGAAAATTATGTCGTGAAATAAAAAAAATTATAAATCATAAAAGATTTCAATTATAATAGATATAAATGAAAGTCGATTTCCTTTCCACTAAAAATTGAATTAATTTACTAAAAAATTTATTAAATTAATTAATCTATATTCGAGATTCTATTAAATTTGCTTCTCTAACTATATCTTTGTGAATTAGTGTGATAGAGTTGGATCTTAAGAAGTGTAAATTTAAAGAATGACAATTAGATTCAAATTTATTTTGTTGAAAAGGTATTAGAACATCTAAGTTCATTAAAGATATTATGTGTCTCAATAAAGGAAGGAATAAAAAAAATGAGGTGAATGAAATGGTTAAATTTTGTGATGAATGTGGAGGAATGATGTTCACTTCCAGATTAATAACAAAAAAATTCTTAATTGCAATTCATGTAATGCAACTAAACCGTTAGATGACGATGTAATTAAAAAATATCAGTATATAATCAAAACTGAGCCCCTTAAGAATCAAAAACTTAAAGGATAATTTTGAATAGTGCTCTGCGTTAAATAGAAAGTTAATATATACAAGTAATGTTGATGATTAGGAGGTTAAAAAAATATGGTAAACGGCATTCAAAATGGTTTGATGGAAGCTCGTCCTTAAACTGTTGTTGCTCGAATCTTTTAAAAAATTAAAAGCTTAATTTTTAATTTTATGGTCCATTTGTCCCAGACCTTTTACAACTTAACTAGAAATATATATTTTATTATTATATGCGTTTTTTTTAGTAATATCATTTAAAGAGCAGGGACAGCTGGGACAAAAACTTTAAATTGCGATAGAAACGAATTAGAGTAAGTAGTATAGACCGCAAAGTTTAATTATAAAATATTGATAGATTTCATATAAGTTATAGTTTGTTTGGCAACATCTTCAAATGAAGGTTTCATTATTGTTTCCACTGAGGCAAAACCTTTATAATTATCTTTTTCAAAAACATTTAGAAATCTCCTAAAATTGAAGTGACCTGTGCCCGGAGCTCGGCGAGTATCATCTGATAAATGAAGATGGGAAACTTTTTTCGCAATAGAATCTAAATAATCCCAAATCGTTATAGGATCTTCTTCTAAATGGGTATGAAACGAATCAACCATAAGTTTGAGGTTCTCAGAACCAATTTCTTCGATCATTTCCAATGTATCCTTAATTGTATTATAAGAATCAATTTCAAAACGATTTATTGGCTCAAAAATCAATTCGACATTACTATCTTCAGCTAATCTACAGCACTTCTTGAGTGAATCTATTATATTTCTTTTTTCGGTTTCAGGGTTATTTTTATATGTAAATCGCCCTCTAATTAATCCAATTATCACTTTAGAATTGCTAATCGTAGAAAATTCAATATATTTTTTAATTCGTTCTATAGCTTTAACTCTAATATTAGAGTCCAAATCGCCAAATGAGTATCTAAATCTTAAAAAAGTAGAACCAGTACCTAAAGCAGGAATCTCCATTTCGTATGAGTCTGAAATATCCTTTATTTCTTTTGCAGGTATTTTTTCTGGCTTTAAAATAGCTAATTCAATTCCTTTAAAACCTAAAGGACTTAACAATTCACATAATTGGGAATATTTATCGAGAATTTGTTTTTCAGAACTATTTAACTCATTTAGTCCGGAAACAATACTAAACTTCATGATATTATTTTAAATTTTTTTGTAATATTAAATAATTTATAAC
>JAUWBH010000143.1 GCA_030605085.1 Promethearchaeota archaeon
GTTCGCTTTAGTTTAAAGATGCCAACAGGTACAACCGCCCTTATTATGGCAGGATTTCTCATAGGGGCAATAATTTCAACTCCTATTTGGGTTAAGTTCGCATAGAAAACAAATGATAATAGAAAAATTATGCTATTAGCGTCCTTTTTAATGGGTTTTTCTGTATTACCATTAGCATTTTTTCGTGATTATTGGCTTATTGTTATTACCGTCTTTATATGGGGTCTAGCGCTAGGAGGATTTTGGGCTATGATATTTCCTGTGTTTTCAGATGTAATCGATGAGGCTGTAGTTTTACATGAAAAGCGTGAAGAAGGTACATATATAGGAATCCAACAATTTTTTGGTCGTTTAGGCCTTATTATCGCAGTTATAAGCATCACAATAATTCACTCACTTACAGGATTCGTAGAGGGATCTGAAACTCAAATTCCTCTAGCAGTATGGGGAATACATATACACACAGGGATAGTCCCAGCGATTGCCATTCTTTTTGGCGCCATTATATTTTGGATGTGGTACGATCTGAAACCTGAGAAAGTTGCTGAAAATCAACTCAAAATAAAACAATTGAAACTTTAAATTAATATTCAAAGCCCAATTAAAAACACATTTTATTTTCTTTATTATTAATTATTAACTAAAGTTCGACAACTTAATTTATTTTGCACGATTTTAAAATACTTGCATTTTTAAAACGCAATTTATGGGGTGTATTTAAAACATGAAATCGGGTATCACCTTGACCATACATACCTTGAAATACGAATCCAATTCTATTAATATCCATGATTATCGTGAATGAAAATCCCATTATTCAAGATTTTTTTGAGGATCTGGGTTTTAAATTAAAGCCGGGAGAGAAATTTGCTCTAAAGAATTTCGTTTACGGCTTGCTCGTGAACGAACGAGCGTCGATAAAAAGTATCGCCGAAAACACGATCCAAGGCCAAAGCGAGCGCCAGATGAATAGAACCATTCACGAGTTAAGTACGAAATCTGACGACATTCTAAGGGATAACTTTAAGAAATTACAAGAAATCCCCCGTCTTGCAATTACGTCTACAGGCGTGATCGCGTTAGACGAACACATTATTCCAAAAACCGGCAAGCACATCGAGGGTGTAGATTATTTCCACACGAATTCGGGGGATAAGAATACCCTTGGCCTTTCAATGATCAGCACACATTATTATGGAGGGAAGATAGAATATCCGATTGATCGAGACATTTACCGCCGGCAACAGGAACTCGAAAAATGGGGTAAAGAAGAATCATTCCGAACCAAAAATGAAATTGCGCGAGAATTAATCCGTAAATACGATGAAATGGGAGTGCCGTGTAAAACATGGGTCATGGATGCCTATTTCATGACTAAGGAAAATGTGAAGGAATTAGTCTCAAGAGGATTCTTCTATATTTCAAAAATCAAGCGTAATTGGTCAGTCACGTTCCGGCGAAAACGTTGGAGCGTGTCGGAATTGCAAGCGAACATCCCCGAGTCAGAATATGAAATGGTGGAAGCGATTAATGCTAAGACTCACGAGAAAAAGTATTTTCTGGCAGCTGTGCGTAACGTGTTCGTCAAAAAGATTGGAAATAATAGGTTAGTGTTCCTTAAAGAATTAGAAAAGAGCGAACAGGGCAAGTTCAAGAAAAAATATCCGAATGGATGGATCTGCTTGGTAATGAACATGGTGGACACATCGCATAAGAAACTAATCCAGGCCTACTTGAAACGCTGGGCAATAGAAACGAGTTATAGGGACGAAAACCAGGAGTTACACTTGCACGGATGTATGTGGAGAAATATTGAAGGGCAATATTGCTTTATTTCCCTTGTATTTTTGGCTTACAGGTTATTGATCTGGGCAGAACATCAGGGATTTCTCTCTCCTTATAACCCTCAACTGCGAACTTTGGGGAAAAAACGGGAGGCATTCAAGCGATTTAGCGACGAGCTATTCGGAGAATGGATTACGCAACTGAAAAGGAGATGCGAGACCTGTCAAATTGCCAAAATCATCTACAAGTTAATTCATGGGGTGAAAGTACACAATATTTAAATACATTGCAGGAAAGGATTAAAATAAGATTAACTTGTCGAAATTAAGTTATTAAAAAAGCTTAATAAACCAAAAATAATATAAAATTCAAATTAGAACGTTTAGAAAATAAAGGGATTTTAATGGTAAGATTTTTATCATTGGAGAATTTAAAATCGTGGAAACGGGTATGTTGCTTAATTGCGGTTATAGGAGGTCTACAGTATATGATCGTAACAATCATTGCTATGTTATTCTATCCTGATGGGTATTCCTTTACGGGTAATAATTTTAGTCATTTGGGAATGTCAGTTACAGTAAGCGGTAAGCCTAATCCTATTTCGAGCGTTTTATTTTTAATAGCTTGTGTGATTGCAGGTGCCGTTATAATTCCTTTCTGGATTGTTATAACTACCTTATTTTCTGACACAAAAACAACGAGATATATAAGTCTGATTGGCTCAATTTTTGGTGTAATTTCAGGGCCATGTTTGATGGGAGTCGGAATTTTTCCAGGAGACCGTCAATATGATGCGCATTTGTTTGTAACGAGAGCTTTTTTTTTATTTTTCGCTCTTGCCATCGTTGTTTATTCGCTTGCTATTTTATTAGAGCGAGATTATCAAAATTTTTACGCGTTTTTGGGCATCGGTTTTTTTCTGGTAATTGTATTACATGTTCTTAGATTTTTTATTTCAATTGGGCCTTTAATGCAAAAGATTATAGTGTACTGCTTTATTATATGGGCGGCTATTCAAATCATTAAAGTTTGGAAAGTCTCTGGTCCAGTGCCCTAAGGTTATCTAATGCTGATATCTTTTTTTAATAACTTTTAAATCGTTCCACTGATTTGCATCCTTTTTGGAGCCCTTGTATTTTGGATATTGCACGACCTAAAACCTGACAAAGTTAGTGAAAATCAACTCAAAATAAAGCAAATGAAGCTTTAAATTAATTTTTCAAACCAATTAAAAATTACTTTATTTGCCTTATTTTTTTATTTCTTTATTATTAAAAAATTTTAATAAGCTAAAAATAATATAAAATTCAAATTAGAACATTTAGAAAAATTAAATAAAGGGATTTTAATGGTAAGATTTTTATCATTGGAGAATTTAAAATCGTGGAAACGGGTATGTTGCTTAATTACTGTTTTAGGAGAATTACAATTTATCGTTGTAACTTTCATAGCTATGTTATTCTATCCTGATGGTTATTCTTTTACAGTAAATTACTTTAGTCATTTAGGCACCACAGTTACAGTAAGAGGTAAGCCTAATACTGTTTCGAGAGTTTTATTTTTAATAGCTTTTATGATTACAGGTGTCGTTTTAATTCCTTTCTGGATTGTTATAACTACTTTATTTTCTGACAAAAAAACAACGAGATATATAAGTTTATTGGGATCAACGCTCGGTGTAATATCGTCTCCATTCTTAATGGGAATAGCAATTTTTCCAGGAGACACTCAATATGATTTGCATTCGTTATCAACTAGAGCGTTCTTTTTACTTTTCGCTTTTGCTATCGCTATTTATTCGGTTGCCATTTTATTGAATCGAGATTATCAAAATTTTTACGCTTATATAGGTATAGCGTTTTTTATAGTAATTGTATTATTTATTTTTAGATTCTTTACTTCAATTGGGGCCATAATGCAAAAGATTATAGTGTACTGCTTTATTATATGGGCGGCTATTCAAACCGTTAAAGTCTGGAAAGTCTCTGGTCCAGAACCCTAAATCCTATTTTCTTTATAATTAAAACTTTTTATAATCAGAGTTATTAATATTTCAAATTTTATCCGTGGATGTTCCCTAATTTTTTTTATAACAGATTAAAATCACGTTTGAAGTCGTCAATAAACTTTCCTCTTTCGTGTTCGAACCAATTGCTTGAATAATGTTCCATTTTATACGCCTCATCGTAAGATTTTTCCCAAATGTGGTTGGCACAAAGTCTAATCGCGTTGATTACTGCTTGATTCCTTGAAACGAGAAATCTTGCCCTTTTTATGGCAATATCCATTAAATCCTCTCTAGTTTCAACCAGTTCGTCAATAATTCCTATGTCTAAAGCTTGTTGTGGAGATAACTTATCACCCCACATCAAAAGTTTTTTAGTCCACAATAAACCGATTGTCCTCACCATCATGGTAATACAACCCGTCCCTGGAAAAACATTTATTAAAATTTCGGCCATTTGATAATAGCCTTCGTTCAAGCCTACTCTGTAATCGCAAAAGATCGCCATTTCAACGCCCCCTCCTATTGTTCTTCCGTTTATCGCGGCGATTACGGGTTTTCCGTATAATAAAATGCGTACGATTTCCGAAAATGTTTCTTCTAAAACTTTAGCGTCGGGATATTCCCTGCTTCTTTCGGGATCTATACTTTTTATATCCATACCTGTAGTAAAAGACTTACCTTTACCAGTGAGAATTATCACCCTAATTCTTTTATTATTTTGACAATAATTTAGCGCTTTTTTGAAATTTCTTAACTGGGGAATATCAAACGCGTTTGAGCGCTCAATCTTATTAAAAGTAATAATTCCAACCCGATTTTTCGCTTTAAACTCTATGTATGGTCCAAATTTATTATCGGTTTCAGGCATTTTGATCTCCAACTCCTTTTTTGTAATTAAATGATAAAATAATTTATTAAAAAAGAATATTCTATAAATTTTTAAAAATTAATGTAAACCATGACTTAAGCAAAATATATTTTAATTTTTTCGTGAAAAACTTTCTTAACTTATAAGTTATTTTTATACTCATGTACAGTGAAGAATTTAAGGACATTTTATTTGAGAAAGAAGAAAATGGAATCGTTACGATTACTTTGAATAGGCCTGAGCGCAAAAACGCCTTATCCCCTCTTACGCTTTTAGAATTATGGTATGCAATTGACATTGCGGAAAAAGATAAAGAGATTAAGGTAATGATTCTAACGGGGTGTGAACAAGCGAACGCCTTTAGTTCCGGAGGGTATTTTACTGCAGACATGATGAAAGAAGTTCCTCCAAAATATAGGAGTGAGATTAATTTACGAGACATGGCATCTAAAAAATTATGTTTAAAATTTTGGGATTTTCCTAAACCAGTTATAGCTGCAATGAACGGTCTAGCCGTAGGCGGTGGTTTTACGCTACCTGTGGTGTGTGCTGATTTAGTATACGCTTCCCAAGACGCTTGGTTTGCGTTATATTTTGTTAAGCGCGCCGTAATGCCCGATTTTGCGACAACCTTCCTCCTGCCATTCTTAATAGGTTTTCAGAAAGCGAAAGAAATGTTTTATTTAGGAGATAGAATAACAGCAAAAGAGGCTGAAAAACTTGGATTAGTGAATAAAGTTTTACCTAAAGATAAATTAATGCGTTACGCTAGAGAACAAGCAGAACGATTAATTCCTCCTAAAGGGCCAAGTTTATCGATTAAATTAATGAAAAAAACAATTCACGCTTATTTTAGAGAAATTATTGAAAAACAATTAGATTTAGAGAACCGTCGGTGGGTAAAAGCAATTATTTCTAAAGATTTTGGTGAATCTCTAAAAGCTTTAAAAGAGAAACGAGATCCTATTTTTCATGGAAAATGATCTATTTACATTTCCAAAATTGAAAGGTTATCAATTTTATTAAAAATGTTAAGTAATACTAAAATATTTTAATAAAAATTGTTTACGTGAAGGTTGCATCCACATGCCTTATTCACGAGGGCTAAAACCAGTAACCCCTATCGAGTAGGTGATTAAACCATTCCCGACTACTTTACTCTTCTGAAAGGTATCTATGTCCTATTAGGCATGGGCTTTCAGCCATGTTCTCCCACTCTCGATATGAGAGGTTTTTTCTATTAAGATACTCGTGAGTTTTAAACTAAAGGAGGTTTCTCATTTATCATAACGTCAATTAGTAAAGGGAACACTAAAACACAAAATAAACAAATTTTAATAAAATTCTTTAACAATTTTTAACAAATTTAATAAAATTAATGATAATATCAAAATCTTTAAATCGAAATCGAAGTTTATAAACATAGATACTGTAATATAATTGACCAGTTCTTAAGAAAAGAACTGAAAGATGCAAAAAGAAAATAATAAACCAAATATAGAATAAAAGGTGATATTTTTGGCAGATAAATATGATTCGAAAGTTTTTATCGGCAAGAAAAAGAGCATGAATTATGTGCTCGCTGCAATGATGGTTTTAAACGAAAAAAAGGCTGTAAAATTGCTTGCTCGTGGTAGGTCAATTTCTCTTGCCGTCGATGTTTCAGAAATCCTTAAAAATAATTTTGTGAAAGGGGCTAAGTATGGTGAGATTTTAATCAGCACAGAAGAGATCACGAACAGGGATGGAACGATAAGTAACGTATCAAGCATGGAGATAGAGATCCTGCCGCCAAAGAAGTAATAAACAATAAAAATAATAACTCAGGAGAATATCAGGAGAATTTCTCGTTTCTTTTCTTTTTTTTTATTTTTAATCTTTAAATCTTATTTATATTACAAATCAAAAGAAATTGCCTTAAATTAGTATTTAATAAACTCTTTTTATTATATGTTATTTTTTAAAGCGTCTAATTTAGCTTGAAAATCTTCAATTTCCTCCCTTGTTACTTTTTTATTAGAGATATTTTTCGTTAACGCCACAAAGTTCTTAACTAAAGGATTTTCCAACACAACACACGTTTGATTTAGCGTATTAACGTCTAAAATTAGGGCAGAATCTAATTGTATGCTCGTACCCATTATATCCTTAAATACTAATTTATTCTCTTCCGTATAATTTAGTATTACAATGTCTTCTCCTATTTGAGAACCGTCATTTTTCTTAATAATTTTAAATTCGCACAATTTTACTTATCACCTTCTTTATGCTAATTGTTAAATCTATGTAAATGTATTATAGAGGTTTATTCTATAATTTGGAAATAATCGTTATTATAACAATTAAAAATTGAAATCTTATTTGAGTTTTCGTTTATTTTTTATCTATAAATAAACTTTTTGGGTAAAACTAAATAAAAACAATATTTTTTAATTGCCTTTAATAACCTTACTTAAACAATTACTTAAAAATGTAAAACTAGAATTATAAATCGAGGAAATTGAAACAAATATGGAAGTTATTATTATGGATATAAATAAAAATAAAATAAAGATGTTAACAGGTGATTCCATTGGCGAGACCGTATCAAAAGGCTAAAAGCTTTTTAGGGCTTACCTAGGCTGGTCATTATTCCCGGTCCGGAGATGGGTACAACGGTTTTCGACCCAGCGGTCATAGCGAATATTCTTAAAACACCGAAGAAGAAGGTATTTGTTATTGGCTCTGAAGCTTTAGGTTGGGAACTTGACAGTAAAAAAGTTGCGGATTATCTTATAGATATTGCAAACAAAATCGATTGCCATGTAATTGCTACGGGACACGCCTACAAATATTTAAAGGAAAAAATTGACAGCAATAGATTATACGACATGTCTTTGATAAATATAACAAACAGACTTTCTGATAAAGATTGGAAAGGCTTAGACGGAAAAGGTCAATACGAAGTAGCGATCTTTGGAGGACATCTTGTTTATTATGTCAGTCAAATTTTAAGTAGATTAAAGAATTTCACAAATTGGGTAAAAACAATTGACTTAGATAAATATGCTCATCCTAACGCTCGATTTAGCCTAGCAAATCTTAGCGACGACGATTGGAAAGAGTTTTTAGAAAGTTTAAGTGAAAAATTATAAAATTAATAAAATAAAAAAACGTATAAATAAAAATATAATGAGGAGATTTATGTTATGAGTTTTTTTGGAGGAATTAGTCCAGTCGATGTGGGTCCCGTGTACGAAGGAGAACGAATCCGTGGCAATCAAATGTATGTAGAGCTTGGTGGACCGAAGGTGAAGAAACATTTTGAACTCGTGAGGACGAAACCAGCCAAGGATATCAAAGATGGTCGAGTAAAAATTGTTGGTATTGATCTTCAAGACATGGAGGAGGGTTCTCGCTACCCAATAGGGATTCTAGTTGAAGTTGCTGGAAAAGAACTTGAAGAAGATCTTGAAGCCGTATTTGAAAGAAGAATCCATGAATTTTGTAACTTCGTGAATGGTATCATGCATTTAAACCAAAGGTACACCAATTGGATGAGAATAAGCAAGCAAGCTTATGCGAAGGGGTTTAATTCGCTCGAGATATTGGGCAATATCCTAATTAAACTTTTCAAAGCAGAATTACCGATTATCGAGAAGGCGCAAGTAACGATCTACACAGACCCGAAAGCAATTGAAAAGCCATACGACATGGCAATGGAAGTATACAATAAGAGAGACGAAAGAGCTCGAAGCATCAACGATGACGATGTAGATATGTTTTACGGTTGCGTCCTCTGTCAGTCTTTTGCACCAACACATGCATGCTGCATTACTCCGAACCGAATGAGTTTATGCGGTTCGATTTCATGGTTTGACGCAAGAGCTGCTGCACGTGTGGACCCAAAAGGACCATTGTTCGAAGTACCAATTGGAGATACCATTAATAAAGAAGCTGGTGAATATTCTGGAATAAATGAGATGATAACGAAACGTTCATTAGGAGATATTACCCGAATATATTTATATTCAGGTATGGAATTCCCACATACTTCATGCGGTTGCTTCGAAGCTATCGACTTTTTTATTCCTGAAACTGGAGTTGGGCATGGTATCATCGATCGAAATCACGATGGCGTGGCAATAAATGGATTACCCTTCTCTGCCATGGCTAATCAGACAGGTGGTGGCAAGCAGTTGCCAGGTTTTAATGGAATTAGCATCCAATACATTATAAGTCCTAAATTCCAGCAATATGATGGCGGCATTTATAACACTGTATGGATGGGTAAAACTGTCAAAGAGCGCGTATATGAGTTCCTTCCAGAAGACCTCCGAGATAAAATAGCAACTGAAGATGAAGTTGCTAATTTAAGCGATTTGCCCGCATGGTTGGAAAAAGTTCAGCATCAAATTATTAATACTGAAGAATATAAAGCCGCTACTGGAGAAGGTGAAGAAGAAGAAGAGGAAGAATGGGAGGAAGAAGGCGCAATGGTTCCTATGGGAACTGTTGGAATGACAATCCCAGGTGTTGGAGGTACTGGTGGCTTCAAGATAATTCTTAAGAATTGTCGGATAAAATGTGATACTTTAATAATCAAAAAGATCGAACCTCGAAGAGGAAAAAGAAAGTCGAACTAATAAAATTAATTTTTTTTTACATTTTTTTATTATATTTTAATTTTTATCCTGACCGCTCAAGAAAACACCTTCTCTTTAGGAAGGTGATAAATTAAGCTTGAGGAGAATTCAGTAAATCTTCGCACTCCTTTTTTTTAAATTCTCTTAAATTATATTTTAATTAATTCCTATTCTTTGGTCAGATAAGCAACGACTACAAAAAGGAACGGAATTCTACCGATGGAATAGCGGGAAGTTAAGCCTTTGGAGAAAGCGTAAGACTTGGCACGATTCCCCGAATCTTTACGAGCTGTTTTCTGTGAATTAGGAATCCACACGCTTTAGCGAGTGGTAGTTCAACGCTATTGGATAAGATACTTTACTGAATTTGCATAGTGATATTAAAAATTTTTCAAGTAATAGAGAAAATGAAATTATTATAGATTTGTTTAAACAAAATAATTATTGTAATTATTTCGTGAGTTCTGTCTTTTTCTTCATAATCGTAGCGTAAAGGCCGTCCCAATCTTCTGATGGTACATATTCCTTCTCTTTTTTACGGAGCTGAATTGCGTCTGAGGGACAAGTGGGCACACACGCTCCACATCCAATACATCTGTCTCGATTCACTGTAGATATCCCATCAACGATCGTTAAAGCATTCATTTGGCAGCGATTTAAACATGTCTCACAACCCGTACAAGATTCGGAATCTACTTCTGCAAAGTAGTTGGATGTAAGAAAATCAAGTGGCCGAGGCAAATCCTTCATATCCGATAAGTATCCGCAACAGCATCCGCAACAACAACAGAGTGAACCAGGTCTTTGAGCATTACCAGGTTGATAAACTAGTCCATCTTCTTCAGTTTTTTGCAATATCTCGAGGGCTTCTTCCTTGCTGATCTCACGTCCCCACCCTTGATCAATATAAATTTGGGCATATTCGCTGTGAAGCACGAAACAAGCTTCACGCAAATCTGTTTGACTACAAGGCTCTCCATAAAGATCTTTCTTATTTCGGCAAACGCACCTATTCACAACTATGGGACCATCTTTATTTTCAATAATTTTCCTAATATCGTCGTAAGAAGTTATATGATGTTCTGGTGTGATACTTTTTTCTATCGGAACGATACGGAACTGAGAAATTCCCGTGCTAAACATTTCAGCATCGAATGCCTCTTTGAAATAATCAGATGAGGTCCTTAAGAATTCCGTTAAAAATTCTTTATCGGTGGTTCGATGTGATTGCATGTCGTACATTCCGATCATGAATAAAGCGTTACCATAGTATTTCTTATCACCTTTTCTCTTGGAATGTATGGCACCCTTGGCAACAGAATTATCCAAAATACGCTCTAAATCGCTGATTGTAAACTCGGTCTTGTCTACTCGTTCGTATATATCTTCCAATGAATCGAACGTGAAACTCAGCTTAGTTGCGATTTTTGCTTCTTCTGGTGTGAATAGCAGTTTTAATAAACGAATTTCCACTCCCGATTCAGTTGCAGGGAAGCCAATAGGTAGTTTATCGAGATGTGTCTGCAGTTCTCGGTAAACATTAATAACTTCTGACATATTACATACTTCATACTTTTTTGTATAGAGTAAAATAATCCAATAATGCTATTAAGGATAAGTTGATTTCTAAAGTTATAAAACTTGCTGTTATATCAAAAAAGAAATGATTTCATAAATTAAAAAAATAGATGATTGAAAGAGATATAAAAATTTATTATTCTTACTGCTGAAAAATCACTCAAAAAACGGAGATTATCCCAAAAAATTTTGACATATCCTTAAGGCTTCCATTGGGTCTTTTCCGTACGCATCAACGCCTAGTTTTTCCGCAATCTCCTCGTTAAATGCGCTTCCTCCAACTATAATTTTAATGTTGTTTCTAAGATTCTCCTTTTCTAATAATGTAACAATTTCTTTCACGGAATCAATCGCTATTGTGAGTAATGCCGATAATCCAAGAATCTCCACATTTGATTGCTTAATAGATTCGATAAATTTTTCTGCGGGAACATCTACTCCTAAATCTTCAACATAAAAACCTGAAACTGTTAATATTGTTTTGACAATATTCTTACCTATATCATGTACATCTCCTTGAACGGTTCCAATTAATATCCTTCCTTTGACTTTAATATCGATATTTTTCTCTTCTAAAATTGGTGTTATTTCATGAAATATACTTTCAAAAATGTCTCCACCAGTTATCAACTCAGCTAAAAAATATTCTTTTTTCTCAAAATAATCGCCCACAATTTTTAATCCTTGAGAAAGCCACTCTACAATTTTTAATGGATCTGTGTCTTTTTTAATTTCCTCTCTTACAATTTCGAAAACTTTAGCTCTATCCAAATCTGCCATAGCATTAATTAGTTCGCTATTCATAAAAACCACTCATCTTTAGATTAAAAGTATTAACTTCTATAAAATCCGTATTTCATCACACAATCTTTCATTGCTTTAAGATTTGCGGCCGGAATTTCATCGGGTAATACGCACGAAGAACCTAACATGTAGCCACCTCCCTCCTTACATCCTTCTATTTGTTTTTTGCAATAACGCTCAACATCTTCAGGGCTTCCTCGACCCGTGATTTGTGGAGGGACATTTCCCATTAAGCAGGCCCGATCTCCTAGGATCTCTTTAGCTTTAAATATATCGGTGAGATCTAGATGAAACATAATTTTTCCTTTAGGAAATTCCGTAAAATATTCCAATACATCAGTATAATCGTTATCTAAGTGATATTGCACGATAAAACCGTTTTTAATTATATATTCCGAAATTCTTTTGATGTGGGGCCAGAATAACTCAAACTTTTTAGGTGAAATGAGATTGGTCGCAATTCTCGAAAATCCTACAAGGCACATTTGAACTGCATCTTTCCTTTTAAAAAGTTTAAACTGAAGTTCTAGCGTCTTTAGTAGCTCGTCTTCGGTAGCTTCACAGGCCATTACAACTTTTTCCGGGATCTCTACTACATCCATTAAAAATTTATTAAAACTTCTCAAGAAGGAGATCATGTCAACTGGGGGTTCAATAAACGCTTCAGCAAGACTCATTACATCCATTTTTTTAAGCCATTTTCGCGTATCCAACTTAGAAAATTCGCTTACATATTTCGCAAAATCTTTTTGCAGTTCAGGTCTTCTTTTAAAAGGGGCAAAACCCTTTTCTATCACTAGATCGTAGTCTTCACGCTTCATTATTTCCTTCTCATGCATCTGTTCCGGGATATTACCTTTAGGAAGCGTCCAATCAAAATAAAACATGCTATGTGAGTTAGGAATGGGAGCATAATAACCCAGTATAGGGGAACACCCGGAGTAGAGGTCAAATCCCCCAAACATCTCCCACACTTTTTTAGTTGCCTCATAGGATTTTGGGATATTAAAGAAAAACTCTTCAACTGTGATTCCAGTCAATCTAGCTTGAGCACAATGAAATGAAGGCGTAATTGGGACTCGATCAGGTTCTTTTATAGCTAAAGCTGCTTCTACTCTTTCCCTCGGAGTCATGGTCTCGTTTTCATGCATTTTTAATGCCAAAAAAACTCTTCTCCATTATTAAAATTGATTTTATATAAGTTGAATTATAAAAATTTTCTAATTATAAAAATCTTAGAGATTAATTTATATCGTTCAATTTTATTTTTTTTTTAAAAAAAAAGAGAGGATTTAATCAACAGCTAAATATAATAACCCGTGCTATCTTCGGAAAATTTATTCTTATCGTCATCCTCGTCTTCACCATCATCTTTCCCTGTAAATTTTTTATATAAAGCCTTAAAAAATTCTTCAGGATTATCGAAGTCAATGTCAAGATCTTTAAAGTCTCTAGGATTTATTTTAATAATACCCCCCCGCTTGAAAGGGATAACTTTACTATGCAATTCTTTTTCTAATCGTTCTTCTTTTTTCGCCTTTAAGCTTAACTCTTTTCGCATTAGTTCTTTCAATTCCTGTGCGACAAGTTTATCCAATTCGTCGCCTTCGCGTTCTAAGAGAGCCTCATTGCCAAAATTTCTTGTTAATTTTTTTATTGCTTTATCTTTTTTTAATTCGCTAATCTGTTTTATGGACTCCAAACCTAATTTATTCAAGATGTTAAGCCAATCAAGTTTAACCGACCAAGAATATTCTTTTTCTGACATTTTTTAAATAGGATCGATTGTACAATTATAATAGTTTTTTATAGAAGTTAAATATTACTTTCTGGTACTTTTGTAAAGATAACAACAAGCGACAAATATAAATTTAAGTATTTTAGCCTATAACCTTTTGAATACATGAGATTACCAATTTAGGACCATCTTCTAAAATCCAGCATAAGGCTTATTCGCTTCACACGATTTTTAAAACCTTCACATATTCCGAAAATTCGTCTAATTATGAAAATCAAGACGTTCCTCTTTTGTTTAAAATATCGTGAAAAATAAGAAGAAAATATAGAAAAAATATTTGTTGCCTTTTAAATTCAGACTAAATAAAATAGCTTCTAAACGATTTTTTTGAAATTGTTAGTTTTCAGAAGGGAACTATCGATTTCAGAAGGGGATTATTAATTTCACCGAATTTATAACGCCCACGAGGCTTTTTATTCCCTTTCGAAAAATATTTTTTAAAAGATTTCTCAAAATCGCTAATACACATGTTATTTTCTTCTCCGAACTTAATTTCTCCAAAATATTGCAAGTAGTCTCCAAAAAATCCAGCCATTTTTAATTTACACCGTTAATTAAAATCATATTACCATTATTCTTTTTAAATAAGTATCAAAATTTTATATTTAAACCTAATCACTAAAAAAATACAATACAAAGTTTCAAATTATTAAAGTTGTTATTAAAATTTTGAATCATTATTATTAAAAGCTTCAAAAATTTAAATTCGGGAATCATTTTGATTACATAAAATAAAGTTCTTTAATTTTTACAATTTTTAAGATTAAGGAACTATAAAAAATATAAAGCGAAATTATCTAAAAAAAATGGGATATTAAAAAAAACGGAAAAGTTGTCTCTAAAATCCTTCTTCTCATATTTTTATAGTAATTGAGCAAACTTTTTATAATAAAAATGTCTTAAACATTAATTATACATAAATATATAAAATATATTATATTATTAGGTGCTTTGATATAACATTAGTTGTAATTTGGGGTTACATAGAAATACTCTTATTAGGGGCGGCAATTGCAGTTTTATTTATGGGAGCAACACTTTACTTTCATCGGGGGTACCAAAAGGAAAGTTTTAAAGAAAGAATTATAATGTATGGATTTGCCAGCTATTTTATTGGTTTTGCATTTTTGTGGATTTTTAGTTGTCTTATTGATTTACAAATTCCAGGAACTTACATTAACAATACTTATTATGGAGACCCTAACAATATAACCCCAACTGGTAGAATTTTTAGAAAATGCGCTTATGTCTCTTTTGCATCAGGAATTACAATGTTCTTACTAGCTTTTGAGATAAATGTAAAACTTACGAAATACCTTTTATCAACAGTACAAATTATATTAACTGTTTTAATTATAATTCTTCCTTACAATTTAGCGAATTTCATATATACATATGTTTTATTCCCTTATAGCGAAATTTCACTTATTTTTATACTATTTTATTTTACAAAGTGGTCTAAGCATGAGTTTGCTGCTATATCTTCACTTTTATTATTCGGTGTAATGTTATTTGGGGTTGGTTTAGCCCTAAGTAGTGTTACTTTAAGAAAATTGAACGCAGCACCTATATATATAACTCCCATATTTTTTATTTTAGGAGCCCTAATTTCAATTTCTCCCACTGTTATTAATCCTAAATTTTATTCACAAGCTTTAATATATTGGTTAATATTTGGTATTTTAACTATTAGTATAGTTTGTATTATTGAGATTCAATTTATTTACTTTTTCATCTTTTACGAATTACCTGTTTACTACCCAGTTCTTACAATATTTTTCATTTTAGTATTAATTTACGTACAATATAACACTATAAAGATTATTAGAGCTCAATCTACAAAAAGTCAAGAATTACAGGAAGATAAGAAATTAAAAAATGTTTTAGAATTATTCACTAGACCTCAAATGTTTACTGAAGAAGAGGTTACATCTTATATAGAACAAAAAGTTTGTTTAGTTTGTAAAAATAAAGTGAGTCGTTTTAATATCTATATCTGTCCGGTATGTGATGTTTTATATTGCGAAAATTGTGCTCGAACATTAACAGCCATGGAAAACGCTTGTTGGGTATGTGAAACTCCATTTGACGAATCAAAACCTGTAAAAATTTTAAGAGAAAAAGAAAAAGCTGAAGATAAAATTCATAAAAAAAGAAAATAATATTTTTGAATATAAATCATCTTAGTAAAATATAGTAATTACTCAATTGTTCTATTTTCCTCCAAAAATTTTTTATAAACTTAAAACAATAATTATGCATAATTAACAATTAACTAAAAAGTAAAAAATGAATTAATATGATCTTACAAATTGACATGACCTTATCTTTATGTCTAATAATAATTATATGTGCAACTGGTTGTGACGGTATTATTGGTTGCCTTTTAGGCATTTGGGTTTATAAAGATGCTAAGAAAAGAGAACTCAACGCACCTGCATGGTTCATAATTGTATTATTAACTAGTATCATTGGCCTTATTGTATATTTGCTTTACAGAAAGAAAAAGGTAGAATGATTTTACTAAAATAAAAAATTAACAATATTATTAAGTTAAGCTAGAACTCTTCCTTTTTATCTTTTTTTCATATCTTCTACATATCACACTCTTAAATATAGTCTTGTAATATCCATGTGTTACATGGAGAAAGCTATTTCATTAATAGATTTTATAAAAGACGAGTTCGTTCCTGAACCAAAACAAATTCCCGAACGAATTAATAAAGAGGTCACGCTTGATTTAGAAGATACTTTCTGTCCCTTTTGCGGACATCCGCTCAAGTATCATTATTTGAGCAATGCGCGGCCACTCATCACGATAAAATACGACATTTCCTTAAGGGTAGTACATAAAAGATGCGTCAATGAGGGGTGTATTGCTTGCATGTCCAAGAGGAATTTTTACAATCCTTCTTTAGACCTGTATGTGCTGCCTAAAAAGACGTACGCCATGGATGTCACCCTTTTAATCGGGCACCTCATTCAACAAGAACATTACACGGAAGAAGAGGTGGTGAAGTACTTGTTAGAAGAGCACGGCATTACCATCAGCCAGCCGAGCGTGAATAATTATAAAAGAATAGCCCTGGCGTTAGGTGAAGCACTCATCATGGGA
>JAUWBH010000100.1 GCA_030605085.1 Promethearchaeota archaeon
GACGAATATGCTTTCAATGCGTTACGATTTGTAACAGCCCTCCTAGCAAATAAAGTTAAAGTAAACATCTTTTTATTAGGAGACGGTGTTTATGTTGCAGTAAAAAATCAAAAGCCTCCTAAGGGTGCGACAAATATTCAAGAGATGTTGCAAAAATTCATAATAAATAGAGCTGAAATTAAAGTATGCGGTTTATGCACAAGGAGCAGAGGTATAGAAGGAAATCTACTCGATGGATGCTCTATTGGATCGATGTCGCAACTCGGGGAATGGGTTGCTGAGAGCGATCAAACTATTAATTTTTAAGAGAAATATTTTGAAGGAAAATGAGATTTTTATCGTTTCATGTTGACTATTTTTGGTACAAGGTAACAAAAAAAGGTCGGTCCTCAGTTATAGAGGAAATTACAGAAGAAAATAGAGAAAATAGAGTCGAAAATGCCATAGTTCTTTTCATTAGTATGGAGAAACGAGATGAACAAAATCCAGATATATTAAAAAAGAGCATTATTGAAATAAAAAAAATTATTAAACACCTTAAGATTTCAGATTTAGTTATTTTACCATTCGCCCATCTCTTTGGTCAGCTTAGTTCGTTAGACTATGCTTTTGAATCTTTCAAGAAAATTGAGTCAATGTTGAAATTAAAAGGGTATTCAATACTTCGCCTTCCTTTTGGATGGTTTAATGAATTGGAAATGAAAGCTAAAGGACATCCATTATCCAGAATCTCAAGAATTATCGAATAGTCAATGAGAATTAAAAAATTTTGATTAAAGAAGAAAACTCCTTGTAATACTTCTTTTATTGGTAGGTATAAGTATTTAATTATAAATTATAATTTTTTATAAACGAAGCATTTATGTAGGCAATTTCTTTATTAATTTCTTGAATATAATCTGAAGATTTTTGTTATGTATGTACCAATCCTCAAAGAAGATTTTAAAGTTAGCAGGTTTATTGATTTCGATAAGAGCAATAACATATTTTATAATAATTTTTATTTGAGCGATTGTAAAATCGTTATTAAGATACATTTAACGAGCGGAAAAAATTCACGAGAGGAGGTTAAAATTGAAAAGTTTAACCTCACTAAATACACATATTTACTTTCGTATTGACGAGTACATAACTGAAAATTTTGTTTTCAGTTTGTTGTTTTTTTAAAATTTGGAAAATATTTGGAAACCAACAAATATTTTAAAAAGCATTTACTGAATCTAATTTTATTATTTAAAAAATTAATAAGAAAAATTAAATAAAGAAGGTGAATGAATTGATTTTACAAATATCTTTTATAAATTTATTAGTTCCTATATTTTTAGCTTTTAGAGAGGGATTAGAAGCAACTTTGATTGTAATAATTATACTTTTATATCTGAAAAACACAGGGCAACGATATTACAACAAATATATTTATGCTGGAACCATTTTAGCAATAATCTCAAGTATAATATTTGCGATTATTTTTACAATATTACTTGGAGGATTTACAGGGACTCCATTAGAAAAAGTTTTTGAGGGATTTACTTTTATCATTTCAGGGATTTTTATTATAACGCTAATATTTTGGATGAGTAAAGAAGGACCTAAGATAAGAAAACATTTGGAAGAAAAAGTCGAACAGTCAATTCAGAAAGATAAAGTTTTATCAATTACCATTCTTACATATGTAATAATTATTCGAGAAGGTATTGAACTAGTACTTTTGCTAACAGGTGCAGCAGCAATAGGTTCTCTTAGTCAGGTTGATGTCATATTAGGATCTTTTATTGGACTAGGATTAGCAACGATTGTAGGATTATTAACATTTTATGGTATAAAAACCATTAATTTGTCAAAATTTTTTAAGATAACTAATGTTGTTCTAGTTATATTTGCGGCAGGTTTGATTACATATGGCATTCATGAATTTATAGAAGTAGGATATTTAAATCCTATAATCGAAGAGGTATGGAACATTAAACACATTTTACCCGAAAAATTTCCCGATGATAATCCGGAAACTCCTGAATGGCTAGAAGTTACGGGGTCGCTACTTAAAACATTATTTGGATATAACGCAAATCCGTCATTATTAGAATTAATTGCTTATCCTACATTACTCGTTTCAATAGGTTTATTTTCTTTAATAATGTGGAATCATTATGAGATGGATTGAAAATAATGCGTTTAATAATGCAAAACATCCTTTATTCTAGGTATTTAAGAATATTTTAAATAAGACCAAGACTTCGATATGTAGGAGAATTAGATAAAAAATATGTAAATTTAAATCTTAGATAATTTTACTCTTTAATTTTTCAATCGTTAGTTAAGATTACCTGAAAGATGTGTTAAATATGGATGAGAATGAAATTTTAAATATAATAAAAGAAACTATTAGTACAGATAAAGGTTCTGCCTATATATTTAATGTTAAAAGACTAGAAGATTTAGATTTGGGGGATATTAATCGATTACCATATTCACTTAGGATATTACTTGAAAATATTTCGCGTAATTTAGATGGTAAAATTGTAACCAAGGAAAATCTTATTGCTTTATCAAAATGGGTACCTAATAGTAAAAAAACAAAAGAAATTCCTTATATTCCTTCGAGAGTGTTACTTCAAGATTTTACGGGAGTTCCTGCTATGGTTGATCTTGCCGCATTGAGATCAGCAATGCAAAGGTTAGGGGCTGATCCTTCAAAAATAAATCCCGTAATTCCAGCAGATTTAGTTATTGATCATTCAATTCAAGTTGATTTTTACGCCTCAGACAATGCTTTAGAATTAAACGAAAAAAAAGAAATGGAAAGAAATCGAGAACGATATACTTTTCTGAAATGGGCTCAATCTGTTTTTGATAATTTTCGAGTTGTACCAACCAGCACAGGTATATGTCATCAAGTTAATTTGGAATATCTTGCATCAGTAGTACATTTAAGAGAAGAAAAGGGGGAATTGATGGCTTTCCCTGATACTTTGGTTGGAACAGATTCTCATACTACAATGATTAATAGTTTAGGGGTCTTAGGTTGGGGTGTGGGGGGTATAGAAGCTGAAGCGGTTTTATTAGGACAACCTTATTATATGCCAATACCAAAAGTCGTTGGAGTAAAATTATATGGTGATGTTAAAGAAGGAATAACCGCAACTGATATTGTCCTCAAAATAACTCAAATTTTAAGAGAGCATGGAGTAGTTGGAAAGTTTGTAGAATTCTATGGTTCAGGGTTAAGCAAACTAAGTCTTGCAGATCGAGCAACAATAGCAAATATGTCTCCTGAATATGGAGCGACGATGGGATTTTTCCCTGTAGATGATGAGACATTAAAATACTTGAAAATGAGCGGAAGAAAAGAGAAAGATGTAAAATTCATAGAAAAATACTTAAAACAAGTTGGATTATTTTATTCTGATGAGGCTCCAACTCCAGAATATAGTGAACATTTAGAAATTGATTTGGGTGAAGTGGAACCAAACCTAGCTGGACCAAAACGACCACAGGATAGAATTCCACTAAAAGAAATGAAATCTACTTTTGTTGAACATATGAAGTCTGTTTTTAATAAATCGGAAGAGATTGATAATATTTCAAAAGGAGATCAATTGAATCACGGTTCTGTCGTTATTGCAGCCATTGTTTCTTGTACAAATACTTCAAATCCTTCAGTCATGGTCGGAGCAGGACTTTTAGCAAAAAAGGCAGTTGAAAAAGGTCTTAAAGTAAAGGAATTTGTTAAAACTAGCTTTGCTCCAGGTTCTAGAGTAGTTACTGATTATATGAGAGATTCCGGATTAATGAAATATCTTGAAGAATTAGGATTTCATTTAGTTGCTTATGGATGTACAACATGCATAGGTAATAGTGGACCATTATCTGAGATCTTTGTTAAGAATATTGAACAAAAGGATATAGTTGCGGCAGCAGTCCTTAGTGGAAATAGAAATTTCGAAGGACGCATTAATCCTCATGTAAAAGCTAACTATTTAGCATCACCACCATTGGTAGTTGCCTTTGCATTAGCAGGTACGGTGGCAATTAATTTAGAAGAGGAACCATTAGGTAATGATTCTGATGGAAATCCTGTTTATCTAAAAGATCTTTGGCCGACTTCGAAAGAAATTAGAGATATAGTAAGTAAATATCTAAATGCTAAATTATTTAATAAAGAATATGGAGATATTTTCAGAGGATGGGCTTTATGGAACGATTTAAGGCCTCCAGAAAATGAAATTTATCAATGGGAGGATAAATCAACCTATATTAGAGAACCCCCTTTCTTTATTGATATTTATATTAAATTATTGCCTTTAGAGGATATAAAAGATTCAAGGGTTCTAGCATCGTTAGGAGTAAGTGTCACTACAGATCATATTTCACCCGCAGGCGCGATCCCTGAAGATATGCCAGCAGGAAAATATCTAATTTCTCTTGGTGTTGAACAAAAAGATTTCAATTCATTTGGGTCAAGAAGGGGAAACCACGAAGTGATAATGAAAGATACCTTTGGAAATATCAGAATAAGAAACCTACTTATTGATAAAGAAGGTGGGTGGACAGTTAATCATTTAACAGGCGAAGAGATGCCTATTTACAATGCCGCCATGAATTATATAGATAAAAATATCCCTTTAGTAGTTTTAGCAGGGAAAGATTATGGTATGGGAAGCTCTCGTGATTGGGCCGCCAAAGGAACTCAATTATTAGGGATAAAGGCGGTAATTGCAGAATCATTTGAACGGATTCATAGGAATAATTTAGTAGGTATGGGTGTCTTACCTTTGCAGTTTAGAAAAGGGGAAAATGCGGAATTATTGGGACTTACAGGAAAAGAAAAATACGACATAATTGGCATAACGAATATTAAACCTGGAGCAGTTCTAACCGTAATTGCCAAATCTAATGATGGGAAAGAGAAAAAATTCAATGTTATAGCGAGACTTGATACCCCTGTTGATATAGAATACTATAGGAATGGTGGAATTCTACACACAGTTCTAAGAAACATAATAAGGGAAGAATTAAATAAATAACCTTTTTTTAAACATTAATACCTTCTGAACTTTTTAAATTAATTATTGTTTCAACTGTTTGTTAAAAATTTATAAATACTTGTAAAATTCTATATTAATGATGGCTCTAGAAAATGATAGTTTGGACTCTAAGAAAAGATTTTCTTCTCGAGTTGAGAATTATATAAAATATAGACCAAGTTATCCCCTAGGAATCATTGATTTTCTAAAAAATGAACGTGTTTTAGAAAAAAAATCCATTATTGCTGATATAGGATCAGGTACTGGCAAATTGACTAAAATTTTTCTAAAAAAACGAAAAAAAGTTTATGGAGTTGAACCTAATGGTGAAATGCGACATGCAGCCGAGCGATTGCTTAAAAAATATCCCAACTTTGTGAGTATAAATGGCTCTGCAGAAAAAACATCATTAGATAATGAAAGTGTAGATGTTATTATAGTTGGGCAAGCCTTTCATTGGTTTAATATAAATGAAGCAAAATCAGAATTTTTAAGAATCCTAAAACCTGATCACATCTACTAACCATTCACCAACAATCATACCCTTTCTTAAAGCTTTAGAAACTCTTTTAAGATCCTCAGGGTGTACTGTCTTTAGGATACTATTGGATCTTAATAACCCAATATTTTCTCATAAGTGTGTTCGTTAGTATATTCTCGTTCAAATTTATCATTGATAATTGCTATCAAATCGTTTGCGTTTTCAGAGATTATCCTATATTTTTCTTCAGATTCTCTTAAATTCTGTTCCGCCAATTTACGTTCGGTAATGTCGCGAAAAATACATAAAATTAAATCCTGTCCTTCCAATTTTATTTCATTAGCGTTGATTTCCACTGGGATTTGTTTTCCGCTAGGGGATTTAATATATGCTTCAAATGGTGGGGCATTCTTTAAATTAACTTGTTGTAAAATTTTTTGTTTAACTTTTTCGTAATCAGCAGCGGCGTGAAGCTCGTACGATAACTGTCCGATTATATCTTTTGATGGGCGTTGGAATAATTTTTCAGCTTGTTCGTTGCCATCTATGATAATTCCCGACTTACGATCAATAATTAGGATTGCATCCCGAGCTGCTTTAAACAATGCCCGATATCGAAGTTCGACCTTTCTTAAAGCCTCTATTGCTGGTTTTAGAGATTTATAAAAAGTGAATATTAAATTGCGAATTTTTTTTATTTTTTTTTGATCTCCTTTACGCACTGAAGAATTAATATAAAATGCTTTATAAACATCATTAATTTTATTAAATTCTTTCGCAAAACCTTCCAACAACTCTTTAGTAAAATCGATGTTAATATCTTCCTTACCCTCTTCAATAAGCAGGGATATTAGGAGTCGTTCTCGATTGCCCCGTGCATATTGACTAGGGGATTCAAAAATTAAGTTAGCACTCTTGATGCCACCAGAAATGTGGACAAAAAAACCATTATCATATAGATTCATCAATGTGGGGAATTGTTCAAGATTCTCGCCGTCTGTTAATTCAGGTGCTTTTAAAAAAATTTTAGGCCCATAAAAGTGATCAAAATAACTCAAAATTAGTATTTTCAATAATATTCACCAAATTCTATTTTAATTAACAACAATTATAATAAGAAAGGTATATACCATATCCCTAAATCCTTAACAAGTAAATCATAAAAAAAATTGTATTTAAATGTATGTTTATAGAGAGATTATAATTAAATCCTCAATATCTCCTTTAAAAAAATTACATTTATGTCATATAAATTTCATATAATAAGTCAGTCCTTTAAAGTATGGATTTTTAAAACAAAAATTTTTCAAAAGTACTGCTTTTTCCTAATTTATTAATAATTAAATTAAAGTTTACATTTAAATAACTGAAATTTTTCGAAAAACAGTATAAATACTAGTTTTAAATATGTTGAAATCAAAATTAGGTGGAATTTTGTCATTAATCTTATTAATTAGATCTGAGACAATTTCTTCGTCAAATTCCAAATGTGGATCGTATTTATGGAGAAAGATTGAAAGCTTAATCGAAATATTCTCATTTTTAAGCACTTTAAGTATTGCCTCAAAATATTGTAACGATAAATCGTATCTAAGTTGATCTTGAATATCAATAACGTAATTTATTTTTGTTGCCTCTGTTAAATGTACATTTAAATTCTTTAAGTGATCCTCTCGGTATTGTTGCTGCCCGCCAAAATCCCAAATGCTAATTTTGTTTTCGCCATCTTCAAATACTTTTTGTTCGTATTTTTTAGTAGGTTCTAACGAAGTATAATCTAATAAGTTAACATCCTTCTTGAGACTAAGTATAATGGATGTTTTACCACCATTGTCCAATCCTAAAAATAAGACTTTTGACACAATTAATTACCTTTTTAAATAATTTATCAAAACTCTTTATTAATATAAAATATCATGTTTATCCATATCTGTTAATTGGTTCATAGATTTCTTTAGTTCTTCTTTAGCTCTATTAGAAATGAATTCCTTTGCTATGAAAATTAATTTTAAAATCTGTGGATATTTAATTTTGAACAATTTATTCCTGCTTTCCTTTCTGACTTCCAAAAAATCAGCAGTTACAAGTAATTTTAATTGTTGAGATATGTTTGATTGACCTTTCTGTAAGCCTTCTTGGATTTCTGTTGCATTTTTTTCATTTCCATCGCTTAGAAAGCCTAATATCTCAAGGCGGGTTGCATCTCCTAAGATTTTAAAGAATTCCGCTACATTTTCTGTTAAGTTTATCATTTCATCTAAAACTCATTATCTATTAATTATAATAATATTATTGTTTTTAGATATATATATATTATATTTTTCTAATATTATTTTACTGTTTCTTGGAGGTGTCGGTTGGGTAAATTTACAAAATTTTAATAAAAACAGTTTTTATTAATCATATTGTAATTGCCTTAGATATGTGAGTTATCTTTATTTTTATGCTTTTTTTACTTATTTTTTTACTATCAATTATATCGAAGATTAGAGCAAGTTTTCGTAAGTAAAACTTCTAGACAAAATTTAAATATGAAAATTTTTATATTTATTATGTTCATAATAATATCATTATATTATAATATAACAAAATTAGGATCCTTAAAATGATGGAAATTGTAAGATTTAACGAAAAAGCTGAGGAAATACTTAAATCCTTTAAAGATAGAACAAAAGCTCTAGCTTGTTCCTTGATAGGCAAAAACGGATTTATAATTACAACCGATAAAGAATCGTTTTTAGATACTGATAAATACGAAAAAGAGATTATTGGATTTTATAGTAGCCTTGAGTGGCTGTTTGAAAAGGAATGCGGATTAATAGACTTAGAAAATAAATCTTGGTCAATTTCAGTTGGATTCGAAATTTCTAATGAAGAATACATGATCCTTGTTAAACAATTAAGTAAAAACTTCGCATTTATCACTATTCTTCCCAAATAAATTTTATTGGGAAATGAGTAGTTGACTCTAAAGCTAATTCTAAATAAATATTTTATCATCTCTTAACAACAAGAAACTCAAAATTTGGGAAAAATATTTAAGAAAGATAACTTTAATTCAAAGAATTTATAGATTAAAGAATTTTCTACTATTGTATATTCAAAATAATAAGTTTTAATTGAAAAAAGATAAAAAACAATCAGAATTAAATAAAATAAATAAAAAAAATAATAGGATAATCTTAATTAATCAACAAAGCCAGCGTATCCGAGCAGTTAAATTGGTTCAGAGATTCTGCACAAGGAGGCGGCCTGCAGAGCCGTTATTCATGGGTGCAATGCATACCTTATTTCACCAGGTTGCGCACAATTCCCATCGCTGGCTCTAATCTATTTATTATAACGAGAATTAGATTCGACTTTTTTTGGTGATTCTAAAGCTTGAAGGTATATAATAGTCTAACATTTCAGAAAGAGGAATTTAAGACAATTAAGCCGAACGAGGTTTTATTCTATGTTTGCGGTCCTACGGTCTACGACAGCCCTCATCTCGGTCACGCAAAATCAGCTGTGGCGTTCGATTTAATTCGAAGATATTTCAAGTTTAAAGGCTACAATGTTAAATTGGTCAAAAATTACACGGATATAGACGATAAGATAATAAAGAGAGCGAACGAGAGAAATATTGATTTTAATACGCTGAGCGAGCAATACATTAAAGAATACGATGAGATAATGGATCTATTGAACATAGAAAAGGATTATAAAAATCCCCGTGCTACTGAGGTTATAGATTTTATGATTAAGTTCATTGAGAAATTAATCGAAAAAGGTCACGCTTACGAAAGAAATGGCTCAATATATTACTCTGTAAAAACTTTTTCTGGTTATAATACAATTTTTCAAAATATTAAAGGGGAAATCGAGGAAGAAGAAGACGATATCGAAGATCAAGATACTGCGTATGGGGAAGATAAAGAGGATACTAAAGATTTTGCACTATGGAAAAAGTGGAAAGAGGGAGAACCCTTCTGGGAGAGTCCTTGGGGTAAAGGTCGTCCTGGTTGGCATATTGAGTGTTCCGCTATGACAATTAAATTATTAGGAGAGACGATTGACATTCATGGGGGTGGGCAGGACCTTAAATTTCCACACCATCGAAACGAAATAGCTCAATCTGAAGCCTATTCTGGGAAAAAATTTGCCAATTATTTCATGCATAATGGGTTTGTTAATGTTGATGACGAAAAAATGTCTAAGAGCCTGGGTAATTTCTTTTTAGTTTCAGATGTGGCAAAAGAATATGACCCTATGATAATCAGGTTATTTTTAATTTCAGGTCATTACAGAAAATCCATAAATTATTCGTTAGATAACATGGCTCAAGCAAAAAAGAATTATGAGAGGTTAGTGAATACTATTCAGACGATTAATGATACTCCATCTATAAAAGAAAACAGAGATAATATTGATGCTTTAATCTTAAAAATAGAGAATGCCGAAACAAAAATGATTGAGGCGATGGATGATGATTTTAACACACCTGTCGCAATAGCAGAAGTAATGACATTATTTCGGGATTTAAATAGAGCCGTTATAGAAGAAAAAAAAGTAATCAATGAAAAATTTAAAGATAGATTTTTTGAATTTGTCAGAAATATAGATAAAATATTCGGCATCTTCCCAAATCTAAAGAACCACCTTAAGGGAATAGTAGGAGTGGCAGATGAGAAGGATAAGATGATTAATGGATTGATAGAAATACTAAAAGAAACACGATCCAAGTTAAGAGCCCAAAAACTTTTCGAAATTAGCGATTACATTCGTAAAAAACTTAGAGAATTGGGAATAAAAGTTGAAGATAATTAATTAAAAGGAAATAATTGTTGGGAAGAAAAATAGAATTTTTTTTAAAATATTCATAAAAATGTCTGCCTTAGAGATAGATTCAATAATATTATATAAAATAGGAACTGAGTTTCAAAAGTCATCCGCTCTTTTCATTAAATATTAAATTTCTTTAAGTCATTATCGTAAATCGATGAATTATTCTTTGGATAATATGACTCAATCGCAGAAAAACTACGATAAATTGATTAATACGATCGAAAAAATTAATGACTCTCCTACGATTGAGCGTGATACTGAAGAAATCAATAATTTAATAAAAAGAATAGAGAAAGCTGAAGAAAACATAATTACTGCTATGGACGATGATTTTAATACGCCAGTAGCAATCGCAGAAATTATGACTTTATTTAGGGAAATGAACCGAGTCGTAATTGAAGAAAAAGTAGAAATAAACTCTAAATTTAAAGATAAGTTCTTTAATTTTATAAATGATATTGATAAAATATTTGGTATCTTCCCTAACTTGAAAGAACGGTTGGAAGGAGGTTTTTTAAAAGTGACAGATGAGAAGGATAAAATAATTAGTGGATTGCTAGAAATATTTAAGGAAACTAGGTCTAAATTAAGAGCACAAAAAATTTACGAGATAAGCGATTTTATACGCGAAAAACTTCAGGAATTGGGAATAAATTTAGAAGATAAATGATTAAAAATCTGCTAATTTAATTTTACCACGATAATAGAGCGTTTTTCCATCGAAGCTTATCTGAACAGCAATTATTGTAATTCCTTTTTTCCGTGCTTCACTTAATTTTTTTGAGAATTTTGGATCCATTTCTTTATTCGGGGCAAAACTATTACCTTTTCGAACAACTAGAAATAATATAATTCCATTATGCTCAATAATCTCGCCCACATGCCTAGTACCGCGCTCAGTAGGAGCGTCTGGAAACAATGCAATACTATCCTTTACTAATGATACCCCTTTAACTTCTAAAGGAACTCCATCGAGCGTAAAATCAATCCTGCTATTTCCAAATTTAACTTCGCTCCTTATTTCCTTAACTTTTAAAAATTCTGGTAAGTAATCAAATACTTTCATGGCAATCTTCGAATGTAGAGCCGTATCAATTAATACCCACTCATCACCAGCCTTTACGGCTTTAATATAGTAGGTTAATTTACCCTTAGAAGTCGTAAAAAGAACTTCTGAATCCTTAACGAGTAATTCTTTTAATCTCCCTGGATCATGAATATGAGCAGTTTCAATTTTTCCTTTATATTTAATCTCGCCTGTGAATCGGTTCGGTCTTGATTGAAAAGTCCCTTTCATTAAATTAGGGATTTCAAAAATGGGAATTTTTTTAGAGTCCATCAATAATGCAATTTTTAGCGTCTGTCTATTTAGATTATTTTATTTTCAAAATTAAAAGGTATCATTATGGAATATAAACAAAATAGATAAAAGGAGTTTTTTATATGGTTAATTATAATGAATGATGCTTCGACTCAAGCCTCTATAGAGAGCTACAAATTCCATCACATAGATACAAGCAAATGCCGTCAGTGTCTAAAATTTTGGTGCGAAGAGGCTTGCTTCAGAGGTATTTATAAAGTGATTGATAAAGATTCAGAGCCAAAATGTATAGTAATAGAAGATCGAGAAGATAACTGTGTAAAATGCCATATATGTACTACGGCATGTAAATTAGGCGCAATAACAATAGATTAAAGGAAGAGCTTAGAAAAATTAATTTATTAATCTGTAATTGATTTTTCAAAAATTGCGTAAATTGTCGTATTAAAAATTTGGTAAAAGAAATCTATTTGCTTTAATATTCCTTTAATTTTTTCTTTTAAATTATTAGTAATTTCTTCGGTAATATCAGGTCTAAACTGGCTTAGGTCCGGGTCAAATTTGTGAAGAAATATTGAAATTTCTATGTTTTTTAAACTAGCGTTATCATTAAGTAAATCAATTATGTTTTGAAAATATTCTAACGCTAAATCGTATCTCTTTGTATCTTGAACATCAAATACATAAATTAATTTATTACTACCAAAAACGATGTCATTAAAATTCTCTAGATGTTCCTTTCTATAAACTTTCTGGCCACTAAGATCAAATATATTAAATTCTGAATCTAACACACTGATGGTTTCTATTTGTCTTCCTTTGGTTGGATTAATATTGCTAAAGACCTGAAGACTTTTTATACCCTTTAATGATTCTACAATGCTAGTTTTACCACTATTATCAAGACCAATTATCAAAATCTTTTTTGCCTTTGTTTCCTCAACCATTCTTATAAGAACACATCCAAATTAATTAACTAAACTTATAATAAACTTACATTAGACGCCTAATGTGTCAAATCTATCCAAATCATTTAATTTTTTTGCTTTTTCTTTTTCAAGAGTAAAAACAAAAGATCTTACGAATGTAAGAATTTTAAAAACATATTGGTGTTTAATGCAGTAGAATTTCTTATTTCCCTTTTTTTCGTTAGAAATAAGATTTGCGTCAGTAAGAATTTTCAAATGCTGGGATACCGTTGGTTGACTCTTTTCTAAATGTTCTTGAATCTCGTCTGAACTACGCTCAGAATTCTTTAACAACTCTAATATCTCTAAGCGAGTTTTATCTGCTAAAATCTTTAAAAAATCGGCGATGTAATTGGACGACTCTGACATTTTTTTTTAATTTAATTCGTTTGTTTATTAAAAAGAAAATATAAATATCTCTGAATTCTTTTTGTCTATATTGATATTTAAATTTAAACATTATAATCTGTAAATTTCATAGAAATAGTAAAATCTCGCATAAAACCTCAAATCAAATCAAATGTCTGTATTCTTTTTATTATATCTCTCGATAATTATAATACAAAAAAGGATTTCAAAATTTTTTAAAAAAAGATATATTAGTTATATTAGTTAATCGCTATATGGCGATATGGCAATATTTAAATACGATAATATCGTATTTTCTTTTTAACATAAGTTAGGTGGTATAAAAAATATGATCTCTGAAGTTTTAAGGATGGATGATATTGACCGTCAAATTATCCAATTAATTCAAGAAAAACCCAATCTTACCCATACTCAGATTGCTAAGAAGGTCAACAGATCTCAACCAACTGTTGGGATGAGAATACGCAAACTTGAGGAAATGGGCGTTTTACAATTTCAAGCAGGCATAAATCTTAAATCTGCTGATATATATTTCGCTAGAGTTGAGATTCAGACCAAAGATGTTTTAACAGTCTATGAAACCGTTAAAAATTGTCCTTTTATGCTTAATGCGTTTAGACTATGTGGAGATTTTAACATTAGCATTTTAATAGCTGCTCTTAATTTGAAAGATCTTGAAAAAGTCGTAAACAATCACTTTAGAAGTAAATCCTTTGTCAAAAAATTGTCTATAAATATAATAACCGATGTTATGAAGGATTTTATCATTCCCATTGACTTCAATTTTAATAATTGCCAATGTAGTTTAAAGGATCATTGTTATCTATAATTTGATCGATATTTTTAGTTGAGATATAAGCGATTGCTACTTTGATGTCGACATTTTTTACATTAAATTTCAAGCAGGCATGTCTATTTTTAACTTCATTTTTATTCAAAGATTTAATATATTTCCTTGATTTGATTTAGATAATTATTAGCATGTAATTATCAATCTATTTTTCAATACAATAATTAAGGTGACTCAACGGGTTTGAAGGTTAAGTATCAATAATTCCAGAAGTGACTGTAAAAGCTGTATTTAGGTTAATATCCTCAATCATTTTATTATGTATATACTTTAGCATACAATTTAAATTACTTAAGTAATTTTTAAAAAAAAATTTTTAAATATGAGTAAATACTAATTCTTGTAAATATATAGAAATTTATAAAATACTTAGAAACCAAAATTGCTTCAAATAAATAAGAAAATAAAAAATTTTTTGAAAGAATTCAATTGATAATAGGTGAAAAAAAATGATTAAAAAAAAAATCTTATTAACTTCTGTATTCAAACCTTATGGAATAAAGGACGATTATGCAGAAAAACTTGGTATGAAAATGGAACTTCTAGATAACCAAGTAACTCAGGGGCAAGGGATTCACTCACCAAGACAAGCTTACTGGAGTTTTTGTTTGTATTTATTAGCAGAAAATATTTCTATTCCTAGTGTCGTATTGGATTTTCCAACATGGAAAGAATTTACTAAAGAACTTAAGAAAGGATATACGCATGTTGGCATTTCTTTTATTGTTCCAAATATATTAAAAGCAAAACGAATGGCAGAGTACATCCGCCGCAATTATCCTGAAATTAAAGTTATTCTTGGCGGATATGGGACTGTTATTCCAAATCTAAAAGATATGATTCCATACGACGAAATATGTATTGGAGAGGGAGTTAGATGGCTACGAAAATACTTTGATGATGATCTAGAAGCTCCGTTGAAACATCCTGTTATATATGGACCTGCATTTGAGCGTATTTATGGACATAAAATTAAACCAAAAGGGTCAATTCTTCTTCCTGGGGTTGGATGTGAAAATGCATGTGATTTTTGCATAACATCTCACAAGTTTGGAAAAAAATATATCCCCCTACTTTCAACAGGAAAGGAAGTTTTTGAGGCGTGTTTAAACATTGAATCAGAAATTGGATCCAAAGGTTTTTCAATTATGGATGAAAACTTCCTCAAAAAACCTTCAAGAGCAATAGAGTTGTTAGAAGAGATGACAAAACATAATAAGTCATATGTTTTCGATATGTTTTCTTCAGCCGAAGTAATTAGAAAAGTTGGAGTTGATTTTCTAAATCGTTTAGGAGTTCGTATGATATGGATTGGAGTGGAGTCCGAGAGATATGTGCATAAAAAAACAATGGGAATTGATATGAAATCCCTTTTTGAGGAACTTCAATCTAAGGGTATAATTGTCATAGCATCTGCCATACTTTTTTTGGATCATCACGATAAAAATACTCTTCAAAAGGATATTGATTATGTAATTAGCTTGGGATCTAATCTAATTCAATTTATGAATTACTCACCAATTCCAACAACAGCTTTATATAAAAGACTTGAAAAGGAGGGAAGGCTTAAAAAAGAAATTCATTTCCGACATCATCATGGCCAAGGCGAACTCCTATTTGAACATCCACACTTTAAAAGATCTAAAGATTATATCAAGTTACTTCGAAATGCATTTCTAAAGAACTATAAAACGCAAGGTCCTGGAGTTCTTAACATGGCACTCACAGCAATTCGAGGATATAAAAGAGCCAAAGAAGAATTTATTGATCGCCAAAATAAAGGAATATCTTGGAATCCTGAAACTTTATGCTATGAAAAATGCGATTACCCTAAACCAGACGAGTTTATGAGATTGAGAATAAGAAAAATGCAAAGAATAGCGATGAATCTTCGTCCTATTCTTTTTATAAATAGAATTTTTGCTCCTAATCGTAATGCAAGAAAAAAAACTAAAGAAGTAGTAAAACTTTACAAGGAAATTCTCGGGAAACCTAAGCTGAAAGATAGATTAAGATCATTCTTTTTAATGTTATCTGCTACCATTGAAACAATAAAGATTTTATGGAATAAATTAATGGGTAAACATGGTATAACTTATCAACCACCTTCTAATCGAATAGAGTATCTCGGAAATAAATTGTTAAAGAGAGCAAGCATGCAGAAGATCATTGAAGAATCAGTCGCTTTATATAATAAATAATTACTTATAAAAACAAATTATCTTTTTTAACCTATATCTATCATTTCTTTTTAATTCCAAGATTGAATTTATTTCCTTGAAAATATTGAAAGATATTGATTTCAATTAATAGATTTTTTTCAATTTTGAAACGAAAAGAATAAAAAAGATAAGATTATCTTAATTTTTATGGGAATCTCCCATAAAATAAACGAAAATTCTATAAGTGAAATAGAATTAATTTTTTAGAATTTAAAAATTAAATTATAAATGTAAAAAATTACTTTTCTTAATAGTTTACAGCAAAATTAAAAGTGAGAGTTAAATGATAAGTGAAAAATTAAAATTAGACGATATTGACCGAAAAATTATTTCAATGGTTCAAGAGAACCCAAATCTCACCCATACTCAAATAGCAGAACAAATAAATAGGTCTCAACCTACTGTGGGAATGCGCATTAAAAAACTTGAAAAATCTGGCGTGTTACAATTTCAACCGGGCATAAACTTTAAAAAAGTTGAAATTTTTTTAGCCACAGTTGAGGTAAAAACAAAAGACCCTGAGATAATTATGGATATGGCCAGATGCTGCCCATTCATGCTAAACGCTTTTAGATTAAGCGGAGAACACAACGTTTGCATTCTCTTAGCAAGCTCTAAACTTGAAAAACTTGACGCAATTGTAAATTTTCACTTTCGAAACAGACCAGAAATAAGTATGACATCAATGGAAGTTGTAACTGAAATTGCTAAGGATTTCATCTTACCGATTGATTTTGACTCAGAAAACCACGATCCCACTTTAGAAAGTGGTTGTGGAGAGAAGTGCAAATACCTAATCGCAAAAAAAGAAGGTAGAATTTAAGCTCTAATTTAATCCTGCTCTTTATCACTATTTTTAAACTTAAATTTCGGGATTTGTGGTCTTAAATTACAATTCGGTCCGCAATGACGACCGTCAAAATCTTCAATTTGGAAATCAATAGGGACCACGAAATTGTGGATTGACTCTATTAGAATATTTGTTTTCACATTGACTACATTTTCATCTTTTCGAAAGCACAAATCAATCAATCTCTCGATAGTTTGCAGGTCAGAAGCAGAAATAAAACACAACAAATTAAACTCACCTGATATTTTGAACGCATGGTTAATAAAAGGGCAACTTTCAATTTTTTCTACAATTTTATCTACATCTTTCGTAGAAACGAAAACAATTACTACTTTGATATCAACATTCTTAATATTAAAGCCAACTTGTTTTGTTAATAAATGCTTCCGTTCAAGTTTAATAATACGGGCCCCTACAGCAGGCTGACTTTTTTCAATTTCTTTTGCTATATCACTATGTGTTATAGAGGGATCCTGCTCTATCATCTCAATGATCTTTTTATCGGCATCGTCAATTTTTAAAAGCTCATTAAATGTTTTTTTCTTCATAGTCCTCGTCTTCTTCATATAATTATAGAATTTTAAATTTTTATTTAATGAATTAATATGTTTTTAAAACTATTAATATTAAATCATAATCTAATTTGGTTTAATTATTTTAAATTATAAACTATCGTATAATAAATGAAAATAAAATTCTTCCCATTTTTAAGAGTATGTTAAATACATACAAAGATAACTTAAAAAGAAAAAGATATTAATAATTAATAAATTAAGTTGATTTTTGAGCTGTTATCATGAGAAAATTAATATGAAAATTGTTTTTTTATAGGACTTTCATTATTTCATCAATATCTAACCAACTTTTCTTTGCTTGAATTAATTTTCCATCAATATCTATTACAAACTGTCCTGGACATTGGTATTCAAATCCCTCGTACTCTCCATGTTCGATACCAAGCTTTTTTGCAGCCCTTAATTTTGAAGGTACTTTAGTAGCCACACCCGCAGTCATTTTACCTAAACCATATTGATTGTAAATCGTATAATCATTCTTAGTTTCAGGTACTAATGTGCTATAAATTACAGGAAATGTAATCTTCTCTTTTTCTATATATTCTTCTGCAATTTTTTCTCCTGATTGAATAACATATAAAACTTTCCCTTTTTCTTCGATTTCGGGGAATCGTTCCAAAAGCTCTTTTAAATCCGCTAAGCAGATTGGACATCCAAAGTATCTCGAAAAAATTAATACTATTTTTTGCTTTCCAATTAATTCAGCTAAATCTATAGTACCCGCGTTATAGGACTCTGCTTTAAATAACGGCGCTTCGTCTCCAACCTTTATCTTTTTTTCCCCATTTTTTTTTACACTTTTTTAATAATTTCAAATTAAAATATTAATCAGTTGATTATACCACTTAATTAAATAAAGTAAGTTCTTTTTTACATTATTCTTATAATGCTTCAAGAATCCCATCAATATCTAACCAATCTTTTTTCGCGTGGATTATCTTGCCGTCTGTGTCAATTACAAACTGTGCGGGGCATTGTTTTTCCCAACCTTCATATTCGCCGTGTTCAATTCCAGCTGCAAAAGCTGCTTTTACTTTACTTCTTACCTGTTTTACTGCTTCTGTAGTCATAATTCCTAATCCGTAATCTTTGTACAATTCATCTTTTGAGCTTGGAATTACAGGAAATTCAATTTTTTTTTGTTTTATAAATTCTTTAGCAACTTTTTCTCCGCTTTGGGTAATATATAAGATTTTAGCTCCTTTATTTTCGATTTCAGATAATCTTTCTAAAAGCGTGTTTAGGTCTAAATGACAGATTGGACATCCAAAGTATCTCGAAAATATTAAAACAATTTTCTGTTTGCCTATAATGTCTGCCAAATCAATAGTCCCTGCGTTGTACGAATCTAACTTGAATAAAGGGGCTTTATTTCCCACATTTAATTCATTTTCTCCCATATTTTTTCACTTTTTTTTAAGGTTAAAATTCTAAATATTTTAATATTTTTAATATTCGATTACTTAATTATCATGATTCTTTACAGAAGATTTTTCTAGGGACTATTATAAATTAATTTATATATTGAGCTAATACTTAATAATTTACATAATAAAGAATTATTTAAAATTAAAATAAATATTTGGATGTGATGATTCAATTGGATAAGAAAGAATACATCTGTGATGCAGGAAAAAGGAGTAAGATCGTGATTGAAGACCCTTCCGTCGAGATTAGGGAAGGATCAACCCTAATATTAGGATTTGCGGGTATTGGACTAATTGGCCCCATTATTGCTAATCAACTCATTGACCAAATCCCTGATATTAAGGAAATAGGATTTTTGGTAAGTGATTACTTGCCTCCTATATCTGTCTTTTATCAAGGCATCTTAAAACATCCTTTTCGATTACTTTACACTCCAAAGCATAATATCATTGTCGGAATTTGCGAGGTACCGTTCCAGACTCCTTCGGCGTACAATGACCTTTCAAAGACAATTTGCAATTGGGCTTTAAGTGACGATGTAGGGGCTAAAGAAATCGTAATTTTTCAAGGAATTCCTCAAAGAGGATTAATTGACGATTATCCCGTGTATTACGCTGCTGAGGCAGATATGATGAAAAGACTGGAAGGATATGGGCTAACTAAAGTGGAAAAAGGTATCATAGTTGGACCTGAGGCTACTGTTTTAAACGAAGCGTTAACAAATAGGTTGAAAGCTTATGCGCTTTTTACACCTGTGTTAGAAATACCAACACCAGAAGGCGCTGCTGCTATTATTGAATTTTTAAATCAAATTTACGGTTTAAAAATAGAAACTAGTAAATTAATGGAAGAAGGTAAAGAAATTAAAGCCAAAATGCTGGAATTAGCAGAGAAAGCTCAACAATATCAAAGACAACAGCAACTTCCTCCAGCAAGGACAGGGGAAGAGTATACTGGATATTTTCAGTAATTTTTTTTTTTTTTTTTGTTTTAAATTCTGTTATTCTGTTATCAATAACATAGAAAAAAATCACATCTAGTTGCGACACACATCTAGTTGCGATACTTTAGCGGAAGTAGCCAAAAAATTAACAGTCTTTAATAATTTAAATAATTTGAGTTATATTTTAGAAATTAAGCGAAGTTGAATCAAATATTTTTTAAAATTAAATATCAATTATTAGAAATTTTATAAAAGAGAATCTTAAAAAGATTACATTTTATAATTAGATTGTATTTCTTATTAAAATCTCAATTTACTATTAAAATTTGAGGTAATTTCAAATTTCAGAAAGATTTGTACCTATTCAGATTGACCAAGAACTTTGCTTGAGATGCGAACGCTGCTTAAGAGCTTGTAAAAGCAAAGCAATCTATTTTGAGAACGGCATTCGGCTTGTAGATTATTCTAAATGTAAAGGATGTCTCGGACGCGTTCTTGTATGCCCAAGAAATGCTATAGAAGTGACATCTCTGTTTCCAAAGCAAATTCTTACAATAAAAATAGACCACGATAAATGCAATTTATGTTTAAACTGCGTTAACGAAAATAGTAAATTTTGCCCTCAAAGGTTATTTTACATCGATCAAATACAAAAAGATGGAAAAAGTATTGATGGAATTCGATATAAATTCTCAGAAATCTCGAAATGCCAAGGATGTGCGCAATGTGAATTTAAATGTCCTGAAAAAGCAATTAAGCTAATAAAATACGCAACGGAAAAAAAGATTAGTTAGTTTATCTTTCCTTCTCTATTATTTTTCTTAAAATTAAACTTTTTATTTCGGAAAAATCAGAAATTACAACAATTCCTTCCATTTTTTTTAGTTTTGTTAGATTTTCAAGTTCAATATCTCTAATTTTAAGAATTAAAGGGCTACCGTCCGGTCGAGAAGTAACAATAGGTTCTAAATGTTGATCCGATGGAAACAAGTATATTGAAATACCACCCTTTATGGATTGCGCTACACAATTCGTAATTAATGTGTCCGCAATTCCGTATGCGATTTTTGCTACTGTATTTGCTGAGACAGGACAAACTACGAAGAAGTCGTATTCTCCTAGTTGAAGTGGACCGGCAAAAAAAGGATTGTTTGGTGTAACTTCGACTCTTACTTTTTTAATAACTTCGTTTAAATAATTCCATTGTTTATACCATTTTACAACAACCGCTCCTTCTTTTGATAACATTACTGTTATATTAACATTGCGTTTTTCTTGTAATTCTTTCAGTAAATCAATTGATTCCTTAATAAGATAGCCAGTGCCTGTTATTCCCCACATCAATTTAAAATCCATAATTATTCAATCTAAGTTCATATTAGTTTTATTAGTACAAGTTTTTTTTTTTAAAAAATTATTTGAAACGCGAGATTACATGTATTTTTTTAATCTTTCAGATTTTATTAGTATTAAATGTTCCAAATAGTTTGTTGTACAATTTATAAAATCTAAGAAAAATAATTAAAAGATTGGAAGTTAAATATTAATAATTAAGGATAATTTGGCTAATTTTACAAAAGAAGGATCATTTATAAGATCTATCAACGATAGGTGTTAATAAAATCTTTCTACCATTTTTTCTTCGTCTTTTATCTCCAATTCGCCAAGTTCTGAATCCGTTAATCTTAGATATTTGTCGGTCTT
>JAUWBH010000182.1 GCA_030605085.1 Promethearchaeota archaeon
GGAGAGCTATAAAAATGCTCAAGAAACTTATGCGAAGTCTCTGAATAGTATTGAATATAAACCCCTCAAAAGGAGAGTTCAGGAGAAGATAGAATATGTTCGTGCTTGGAATCTGATTGAGACAGCCAAAGCATATCATAAGGGTGAAACCCATCTAAAAGCAAAGAGTAATTACGAAGAAGCAAGTGAAATCCTGAAAAAAATACGTAGATACAATTATGAAGCCTTATATTATTCTGCTTGGGCATCGTTAGAAGAAGCAGAAGAATTAAGTAAGCAAGAAAAACAAAAAGATGCTATAAATCAATACACTATGACTATAAAAGCTTTTGAAAACGCCATTAAGACTCTTATTGAAGCGTCAACGAAATCTAAGGAACAGACAGAAAAAGAACGAATCAATAAACTTGAAAAAGTCGCCAAAATAAGGATTAATTACTGTTCTGCTAGGATAAATCTAGAAGAAGCGTTAATATTAGGGAAGAAAGGAGAACATTCTACAGCTGCATAAAAATTTTCGATGGCAGCATCTATATTTAGGAGTGTTTTTACTAGATATAAATTAGAGAGAGAAAGAAAGGAGCTTGAAGCTATATATTATCTTTGCCGAGCTTGGGAGAGCATGGAACTTGCAGAAAAATTTGAAGAACCAGAAAGATTTGAGTATGCTGCAAAACTATTTACAAAAGCTAGTAATCTCTTTGCTGATACAAAATTAAAGTTATTAGCTTCAGGTAATTCAGCATTTTGCCAAGCACTTGAGTTAGGTTGTAAGTTTGACGAATCATTTGATATTATGATAAAAACGGATTTATATCCTAAAGTGAAACTAATGCTCAGTAAGGCAGCTTCTTCTTATGGTAAGGGTGGTTTTGAAAATGTAGCTGATTGGGCTTTAGCTACTTCTATTTATTTTGATGCGGCTTGGCATTTAATCCAAGCTGATCAAGCGTCGGATCTTAGCGAAAAAGGAAAACTTTTGGGAATTGGATCTAACTATTTAAAATCTGCGTTAGAATTATTTGGCAAAGCTGGCTATAAAAATAAAGAGGCAGAGGTTCAAGACAGATTAAATAGGGTAGTGAAGGAAGAATCGATTCTTTTTTCAGCCTTAAGCACTATAAAAGAACCATCTATTTCTCGAAGCACTATGGGTATAGTTGCCCCTAGTTGTCCCATTGAGAGCAGCCAATCTCCTCGATTAAGCGAAGCACGCCAGTTAATCGAAGAAGAAAGAAGAGTAGCAATAGAGAAAACAGAAAGAAAGAAATACGCCCTCATCTATAGAGATTTACTTAAAGAGTACCCAAGAGTTCAGAAAAGGGAATGCAGAGTAGCTATTGCTCAAATTGGCGTATCGAAATCTGGAAACATCATGAGTGAATTCTACGAAATGAAGCCTTCAGGTCTTTTAGGTCTTCGAGAGGACAAGGTTGAATTAGTTAGATCCAGAGTTAAAGATATGATTGAAAAGGCACATGATGAGGGAGTTAATATTTTACTCTTCCCTGAAATGACGATTGACCTCAATTATGGTGTACTTCTGGAAGCGATAGCAGACCTCGCTAAATTATACGAGATGTATATAATACCGGGATCCTATCACGACCAAGAAACAAAGCGAAATATTAGCATAGTATTTGGACCTGAAGGTATTCTCTGGGAACAAGAGAAACACATCCCTGCACTCATCAACATTGGCCATGGAAAACATTTTAAAGAAGGAATTGAGGTGGAAAGACTCCCTCGAAAATCAATCGTCTGTAACACGGAATACGGAAGAATTGCAATCGCCATTTGCCGAGATTTCCTCGATATGGATTTAAGAGTAGAATTAAAAAATTTTGAACCCCCAGTAGATATAATATTAAACCCCGCTTTTACTCCTGTTACGGCGGACTTTAAAGCTGCCCATTTTGACGCCCGTAGGTCCATTTATGCTTATTGCTTTTTCGCTAATGTGGCAGAATTCGGTGATTCCCTCATATATACCCCTGAAAAAGAGCGTATCGAACGAACTGTACCACCTAAGGAAGAAGGTTTGATTTATAAAGACATAGACCTGTTTAAATTGCGTTCAGAACGTAAAAAATGGGAAAAAGAGCAAAAGAAAGATGTACAGTTTATTCAAAGTACAAGATAGCAACATATATAGATTTAATTTGTATTTGCTAATATTTTAAAATTTTCAACAGAAGATAATAATTGACATAATATTCTTGGAACTTTTGAAATCCTTTGAAATCGCATAAATTTTCAAAGAAAAGTTTCGCTTATTATAAACTATTAAGAAAGAATTTATTTATTCGTTAGTTATAGTTATCTTAATTATAAGAGAATACTTAAGAAAATGAAAAGTAATATTTTTGATCAAAACATAGATATTTCATGGTGTCCGGGTTGTGGGAATTTTAACGCCCTAAGAATTATGAAAGAAACACTTACTGAATTAAATATTAAACCTAAAGATTTAGTAATTGTATCAGGAATAGGTCAAGCAGGAAAATTCCCACATTTCATGAAGGCGCAAAGCTTTAATGGTCTACATGGTCGTTATTTATCTAATGCTCTTGGAATAAAAGCATCTAATCCAGAACTTACCGTTATTGCCGTTAGTGGCGATGGTTGTACTTATAGTGAAGGGGGTAACCATTTTATCCACACAATTCGCTATAACCCGGATATTGTAAATATTGTTCATAACAATCAAGTATATGGACTTACTAAAGGACAAGCATCTCCCACAAGTCAATTAGGTTTTGTCACTAAAGTTCAAGTTGTTGGCGTTATAAACGAACCGTTTAATGCTCCTGCAATTGCGATAGCTCAGAATGCATCATTTGTTGCACGAGCATTTGTTGGTGATATTGAGGAGACGAAAGAAATTTTGAAAAGGGCTATAGAACACAAAGGTTATGCCTTAATTGATTTGTTTTGTCCATGCGTCTCCTTTAATAGGGTGAACACTCATCAATGGTATAAAGAAAATTCGTATTATTTAGATGCTTCTCACGATCCTTATGATCATTTTAATGCACAAAAAATCGCTCTTAACACAAGAAAATTTGCACTTGGAGTATTATATATTAATCCTAATAGGCGTCCTTACGAAGAAAACATACGAATTTATAATAACGATAAAAGACCTTTATATAAAAGAGAATTAGATAAAAATAAATTTAATAAATTATTAGATTCATTCCGTTAACATAAAGGGAAAAAAAATGAGTGAAGAACTAGAAAAAGCTAAGACTCACTTTGAAAAAGTAGTTAAAGAGCAATTGGAAAGAATAGAACGAATGAAACAAAAAGAAGATTGGATCGATTATTCTGCTCTAAAACCTATTATTATCGGGATTGTAGGCGGAGACGGAATCGGTCCATTCATTTCAAAACATGCTAAAAGCATCCTAGAATTTATTTTGGATGAAGAAATAAAAAATGGCATAATCGAATTGCGAGAGATAGAAGGTTTAACAATTGAAAATAGAGCAAAAACAATTGAAAAAGTAATGAAAGCCATTCCTGATGATGTTCTCGAAGAAATTAAGAAATGTCATGTATTATTGAAAGGTCCCACTACTACACCACATAAGGGAGATAAATGGCCAAACATAGAGAGCGCTAATGTAGCAATACGTCGTGAACTTGATCTCTTTGCTAATATACGTCCAGTGAAGGTACCAGAGAAAAACATTGATTGGATGTTTTTCAGAGAAAATACAGAGGGCGCTTATATATTAGGATCTAAAGGTATAAATGTTTCTAATGATTTGGCGATAGATTTCAAAGTGATTACAACCCAGGGGGCAGATCGAATTATTCGATTAGCTTTTGATTATGCTAAAAAGAATATTATTAATAAAGTAACGGTTGTAACAAAGGCAAATGTGATAAAGACAACCAACGGCAAGTTTCTTTCAATTGCTGAGGAAGTGGCTAAAGATTTTCCCGAAGTGGAATGGGATGATTGGTATATAGATATAATGACAGCTAAATTAATAGATCCTGCAAGACAAAGTCAATTTCGTGTCTTAGTTGCACCAAATTTATATGGAGATATAATAACTGACGAAGCCGCTCAAATACAAGGGGGAGTAGGTACTGCTGGAAGTGCTAATATTGGAAAACGTTATGCTATGTTTGAAGCTATACATGGATCGGCACCAAGAATGGTTGAAGAAGGTCGTGCTCAATATGCGGATCCTTCAAGTATATTGCGAGCAGTTGTGATGTTATTAAATCATATAGGTTTTCACGATAAAGCAAGAAAATTGGAAATGGCTTTAGATATTTGTGGTGTTTATGAAAAGAAATTAGTTATGACAGGAAGATCTAATGGGGCAACAGGTGAAGATTTCTCAAAATATTTAATGGAAACTATCCAAGATCCCGATTTAGAACAAAATTTGAAAAATTATCAATAATTCCTTTTAATTTCTTTAGATTTGGGGTGAAAATTTCAAATTAATAATCAAGTTGGGATTGAATGTCCCCGACTTACAAAAAATTTCTTGATCCTCTCAGTAAATTCCTCAAAATAATTAAATCCAGGTTCAAGATCATCTAATTTAAGATTATTGATTGGTATAATCCAAAAAGCATTATCCCTTAAATGTTCTCTTATTGCTAATAATTTTGATGCCCAAAAATTTTTCTCTTCATCTGAAAGGAGATTATATTCTTCATCTTTTAGTTTTTTGAATTGTTTTAATGACATTGGAATTCCTGTAACTAAACAATGACAATCATAACCTTCTTGATCATTTATTATTTTCAATTTATATATGGGGTGCTTTTGCATATCAAAAACACTTAAGACAACAACTCCGTAGTTTTCAGGATTTTCTTTATCTCTAGTTCGCGTGATACTTGGATCACTACATATCTTTTCCCAATCTACTGACATGCCATCTCCTTTTTCGTTTCTAAACATTGACTCCGTAGTTTTCAGCCTATGATTGGGTCTACCTGAAAGAAAGATACCCAAAGCTACTCTTCGAAAAACAAATTCTTCTTGATTTAATTCCTTATTTTTCCATTTTCTTAAAAGCCTTTTAGTTTCCTTAACCAAAAAGTCACCCAATCAATTATCTCATTTTTATGAATATACCCTGTAATATATTGTCCATTTTTATCCTTTAAATTAACAGCTATAGCACTTGTATGATCAGATAGACTTAAAATTAATTTAGAATCTTTATTTTCCCATCTAATTAAAATAGAATCATCAATAAAAACGAATTTTGGAACTTGAAATCCTAGGGGATTCTCATTTGAAAAATTTATGAAAATGTCCTTGAGTAAATGTTTTGAATAATTCCAGATATCTTCTGAAATATTAACACATTCATTATCCCTTCTATAATTCTCTAAATACAAAGATGAAACATTAATTTCCTCTTCTATTTGCCGGGATATTTCATATCTCATAATTATTACTCATTATTTCTCAGATTTATTTTAACTAAAAATTATATAATAATTTTGTCATTATAATAGAAAAAATTTAACAAATTATATTTTTGGATATATATATAAATGATTGATTTATAATAACTATCTTTCTATAAAATTCTTTTTCTCAATTATCATCTTTTTTTATAAAAATAATGTAATTTCTAAGTATTTTTAAATTTAGGGAGTTAACAGAAAAATGAAAGTCTTGAATTTAACACCAACGAAAATTCCGATTATCCCAAATCAAAATTCGTCGGATCTTCTTATATTTTCAAAAACGATCAATTATAGTAGTTTTTTTATCGAAAAATGACAATAAATGGATTTTGGAACAAAATTAACTTATTGATAGGATCCGACTTAAATCGATATAGGATAATCGCGATTATTGTCGACCTAAAATCGATGATTTTTAATTTTTCGTAAAAAATAAAAGCTTAAAAATCTTGGTCGTAGATATGAAGCCATTTTGGAAATTTCACAGAGAAGTTGAACCGTATTTCGTCAGAGAATATAAAGATATTGCTCCAGAATCGAAGCAATCTCCAGAACAGATGAAACAAATTGAGCATTTGGTATATTGCATTCTATGTGGACTATGTTGGGCTTGTCCCGTCAATTCAAAGAACTCAAATTATCTTGGACCTGCTCAATTAGCGAAAGCAGATAGATTTATTAACGATTCAAGAATTACTAAAGATAAACAAGAAACTGTTGTTTCTCGAGTTTTAGAAGAAGATGCGGTTCCAGCCTGCGAAAAATTTTTTGTATGTAATCGAGTTTGTCCAAAAGGTGTCATGCCTGGAACTGCAATAAAGGATATAAGAGACAAGTGGATAAATAATGAGTAAGGAATATCGTATTGAGAAAGATGTTTTAGGAGAAATAAAAGTCCCCTCAAATGTATATTGGGGCGTTAACACTCAAAGAGCGATATTAAATTTTCAAATAAGTAATAAGAAGTTCCCAAAAATTTTTATAAAATCTCTTGCGGAAGTTAAAAAAGCATGTCTACTAGTAAATTTAGAATTAGGTCTTATAGATAAAGAGCTTGCCGATGCTATACTTCAAGCTACGAATGAATTGTTAGAAGAGGAAAAATATTACGACCAGTTTCTGATTGATGTATTTCAGACAGGTTCTGGTACACAAACAAATATGAATATGAATGAAGTGCTAGCAAACAGGGCAAATGAAATCTTAGGATTTCTATTAGGTAAGAAGCATCCTGTACATCCAAATGACCATGTTAATAAATGTCAATCCTCTAACGATGTTATTCCTACTACTATGCATCTTTCCACTCTTCATAGTCTTCATGATAAATTATTGCCTGTTATTGAGAAATTAATTAATACTTTAGATATTAAAATAAAAGAATTTGAGGGAGTAGTTAAAGTTGGAAGAACACATATACAAGATGCTGTTCCCATTCCTCTAGGGCTCGAATTTCAAGTTTACAAACGCCAAATAGAAACAAATCGACAAAGATTAAAGGATGCGATTAGTGAATTATATTATATATCGCTTGGAGGAACGGCACTTGGTACTGGTATTAATGCCCATCCAAAATTTGGTGAATTAGTTGCCAAAAGATTAGTAGAGATCAGTGGATTTCAGTTCAAAGTTAATCCTGTGAAAGCAGAAGGAATAGCCTCTCACAATACAATAGCAAATGTAAGCGCAAACCTACGCCTTTTAGCACTTTCTCTCATGAAAATGGCAAATGATATTCGCTGGATGGGGAGCGGCCCTCGAGCAGGATTATCTGAATTAATATTGCCTTCTAACGAACCCGGATCTTCAATTATGCCAGGTAAAATAAATCCATCACAATCTGAAGCATTAATTCAAGTTTGTCTACAAGTAATAGGACATGATTCTATCATAACTGCTGGAGAAGCGTATGGAAGTATTCTAGATCTAAATGTGTGTAAGCCCGTGATGATATATAACCTACTTGATTCAATAGAAATATTGAGTGGTGGAATCCAATCATTTATAGATAAATGTCTTATAGATTTAAGGGCAAATAAGGAACGGATAAACTCACAACTTCAGCGAATGTTAATGATAGTTACAAATCTCAGCCCATATATTGGATATGACAAATGTTCTGAAATTGCTCAAAAAGCATATAAGGAAGGGAAAACGATTAAAGAAATCGTATTAGAGATGGGATTAGAATTCAAAGAGGACTTAGATAAATTATTAGATCTTAAAAAAATGGTTTAAAGGAGTGGAACGAAATTTTGTCCGAGAAAATTAAAACTTTAGAAGAGGTTCGCGAGGCTGCTAGAGCTAAATTAAAGGGAATATGCGGAGTATATAGAATTTGCGACGGTCTTGATACACGCTTATGCCAAGGACAAAGTTATGGAAGATCACTTGGAATTGGCGGAATTGGGAGTGGAGCTAGTTTTCGTAATAATATCTTAGCACTGAAGAAATTAAAATTAAAAATGAGATTAATAGGATCCCATTTTGAACCGGATACAACTTATAATTTTTTTGGTAAGTCATTATCGATGCCAATAATGGCTGCAAGTGTTGCAGGAGTGAATAGTTTTGGTGGATATAGTGTTATTACTGAAAAAGAATTTTGTAGAGCTGTTATTTTAGGATGCAAAGAAGCAGGTACATTAGGCTGGCAGGGTGATACTTACACTTATTCTCTTGAAAACTCGTATGGTATAGATGCAATAGCGGAAGCAGATGGTTATGGAGTAAAAATTGTTAAACCAAGAGAGCAAGAAGTTATAATCCAATTTTTTAAAAAAGCAGAGGAAGCTGGTGCGATTGCTGTTGGAGTTGATGTTGATGGTTGTGGGTCATATATGATGGCTAAACATAATAAACCTGTTTTTCGAAAAGATATTGAAGATTTAAAGGAATTAAAAGCATCTACTAACTTACCTTTTATTGTAAAAGGAATAATGTATGTTGAGGATGCATTGAATGCTACCGAGGCGGGCGCGTCTGCGATTGTTGTATCAAACCATGGCGGTCGAGTTCTTGATCATACTCCCGGAACCGCTGAAATACTTCCAGAAATCGCGAAAGAAATTAAAGGAAAAACAAGAATATTAGTCGATGGTGGAATCCGTACCGGATGCGATGTCCTAAAAATGCTTGCTTTAGGAGCTGAAGCAGTCTTAATTGGACGAGACATAATTCGAGCTGCTGTAGGTGCAGATATTGAAGGTGTTCGTATTTATATGGAATATATTCAAAAGACTTTAGCTAAAGCAATGAAAATGACGAATTGTCAAAATCTTAATGAAATTGACTCTGAAATTCTTTTTATTAAAAAATACTTGACTTATTAGGAAAAGAAATTTCATATAGAAGATTTAATTAAGTAATTTTTTAACTCAATATTAATAGATTGAGGAGTTCCCTCAATAGTAGAAAAGTTTTCTCGTATCGAGAATGGGAGAGTATACCTGAGAGCCCGTCCAGCGCAGTTCTGGATAAAGATCCTTCGGAGTAGAAAAGCATTCCCAAATTCCGCAACGGTTGATGGGATAGAGGCATTCGGACTAATACCGCAAATAATACAACAAAACATCGTTGATAATATTATTTGAAATAATTTGAATACCATTTTATTCATTTTAATAGTCTGAAGTCAAGAAAATTAATATTTTCTTAATATAAATATATAAGTGTATGTAAAGTATAGAAATATATTTTTATACCATTATTAATTTTAATTTATTATGACTTCAAGAACTACAGTTGCGATTGATAAGGAATTAAGAAAAAAATTAAAAAAATTATCAGCTTGGTTAGACATAACTCAATCGGAAGTAATTAGACGGGCATTAGCGGTATATGAGAGGGAAATTTTTCAAACAAAAGAAGAACCAATCAAGGATAAAGAAGATAAGAATGATCAATCAATTGTCTTAATAAAAAATGTATTAAGAAATGCAACTGAAACTATATGGAAAAAGGATCCCGAAAGAAAAGCTATACAACAAAAATTATCATCTGGAATTGAAACTATAGATGATTATATTTTAAATCATTGGAAATCTGGGCTGGAATAATGACTTCTGGTAAGAAAAATCACGAAATAAACGATAAGAAAAAGAAATTGGCTGTTGATTCAAACATTTTCAGAAATCTCGATTTTATCAATTACTTAACATTATACAAATCAGAATTCCATATTTTTATACCAACAATCGTTCAATTAGAAATTGGATATTTTTATATAGCTCGTGGAATCTTATGGGAAGATTTTAAAAGAGATATCCAAAAGTTCAATGGAATATGCTTAGAATGGGATAATGACTTTATCCCGGAAGTAATTCAATATGCCTTTTGGGAAAGACACCACCTTCCATTTAAGCAACATTTTCGTGATTTCATAATTGGTGTTGAGTGTAGAAATATTTCTGCTTCTCTAATTACATATAATAAAAACCATTTTACATGGTTAAAAGAAATTCAAATTTATAATCCAGAAGAATTTATACAGTTAGAGGAATCTAATAGAAATTTCTAGGGTTGAAATTTTAGGGAAAAAAAATTAAGAGGTTATGCTATATAGGAATTAAATTATTAATTTTTCGCTTTTTGAGCTTCTTTTTTCTTTTCTAATTTATCTGCGGCGAGTACTATTAACAAACCAATAAATCCTCCCCAAAGAAAGGGCCAGATAATTTGAAGCCATAATAATTCAATGGGCATTAAAAATCTCGGTGGTGGATGCTGGGGATTAGCAGGAGTTGTCCGGACATAGTAAGAAAATGCAGCAGAAATCCATGTAAAAGCCCATGCTATAAAAGTTGCGATTCCTAACCATTTTCCTTTTTTATAAACTGATTTCTTTTTAAAATATGATATATATGTCTTCCAAATTATTATCACCATTACAGCAAAACTCGGCCATACGTGGATGTTGAAACTAGGACTTTCGCTCTCAAATGGTGGAACATTAAAGAAGATTGCCCCTATAAAACCCACCAATCCAGCAAACAATCCTAGAAAGTATAAGGTTGTCGCAAACCCTCCAAATGCTCTATGAGCTCGAAATAATATATCGTTGGACCTTAACAATCCAATTTTTTTCTTTTTAAAAGCGGCGTAACTTCCTGTAGCCGCCTGCACGGTTGCACACAAACAACCTATCATTGTAATTATAGTATTAAATTCTGCGACTGTGTATGTAAGACCATTGACAGCAGCCATTATATATCACATAATAATAAATTATTGGTATTTATTAGGTTTAGCCTACTTTACTATTAATCTTCTAAATCGTCGTCTTCCGTATTGGTGAAATTACTCAATTCGCTTATATCATGAAATAAACAACATTCATTTGAAATTTTATATTCATCCTCAATATTATTTGAACTGCTGGCTTTCCATTGCTTTAGATATTCTGTAAATCTTCTCATCGTTATATTTCATAACAAAACGAGTTATTAAATATTTCATTTATATTTTATTAAAATTATTTTTAATATATTTTAACCAATGAATTCTTAAACAGAATTTATTGATTGACTTTGCCTTTCTTCCTGTGTATTGTATCCTTATTATCTCAAAATCATTTATTATTTGCTTTTTTTAGAAAATTAGTTTTTGTTATTTTTTATAAACGATATATTTTTGTAAGCTATTTTGTATTTATTTTTTTGAATAAAGTCTGAATAAAAAATGGACTAATAATCTTTAATATAGGATTTTTTCTTGCTTTTAATCAAGTAAATAATAAGAAATGTTTTAAGTTAAAATCTGGAGGTATGATTAAATGTTTTGTATGATTTGCCACTTATTTAAGAATAAACGGAAAAATCAATCATCTGGTGAGGACAAGCAATATCAGAGTAAATCCCATCGAAAGATAAAAAGTGGTTCCGATCAAAGGGATCAAATTTTTGTTGAAAAGACCAATTATTGTTCCAATTGCGGAGTTTCTTTATTAAATGAAAGAGAACATGTTGAATATTGTCCCTATTGTGGTATTAGTGTAGAATAGTTTTACTATTTCTTAACATCTCAAAATTTTAGAAATTAATTGATCTTTCAATCAAAAAAAATATGTGCATAAAAAAAGAAAATTGTAGGAAAATTCAATCTCAATCACCCAAAAAATTAAAAATTCAAAAAAGGTCTTAATATATGACTAAAACGATAAGCAAAACTATAACTATAATAATCAATAGAAGTCCTTATGGGGACGAATATGCTTTCAATGCGTTACGATTTGTAACAGCCCTCCTAGCAAATAAAGTTAAAGTAAACATCTTTTTATTAGGAGACGGTGTTTATGTTGCAGTAAAAAATCAAAAGCCTCCTAAGGATGCGACAAATATTCAAGAAATGTTGCAAAAATTCATAATAAATAGAGCTGAAATTAAAGTATGCGGTTTATGCACAAGGAGCAGAGGTATAGAAGGAAATCTACTCGATGGATGCTCTATTGGATCGATGTCGCAACTCGGGGAATGGGTTGCTGAAAGCGATCAAACTATTAATTTTTAAGAGAAATATTTTGAAGGAAAATGAGATTTTTA
>JAUWBH010000039.1 GCA_030605085.1 Promethearchaeota archaeon
AATCTTTAAGAGCTTCTTTATCGTCTTTTAACCGTTCGTATACTTCTTTCCTCTCGTTTAACATCTGGTTATAGCCGAAGCGACTACACCCGATTGTCTTGTGAATCTGAGTCCGTTGCGTCTTATTCGGATATATCCGAACATTCATAGCTTGAATCATTTACTCGTAAAAAGAAGGAATCATGATTTAAATGGATTACGGGGCGATGGTTTTTTGATTTTTTCTCTGAAAAAATAAGGCTCAATTCATCACACCCATAAATGGGGGTGTTTTCTTGAGCGGTCAGGATAAAAATAACCATAAATTTATTTTATTAAATGTAATAAAAAAAAAGAAAATAAAAAGAATTAGAAAAAATTTTGGATTTTTACTCATTTTTCATTTTTTCGTAGAAATCTAATAATTCTGGTTTCCTTAAAGCTCCTCTATTTGTTTCTTCCATAATCGCTCTTTCCAAAAATCCAAAATTTTATAATTTTTGGATTCTTATTATAAATACTAATTTAGAAGTAAATTATTTTTTTAAAAAATTAACATTGGTTTTAAAATTGGTAAAAGGAACAGTAAAATGGTTTAATAGCCGAAAAGGCTATGGATTTATAAGCTCTGAAGAGGGAAACGATGTATTTGTTCACTATTCTGCATTAGCTGGGGAAGGGGACGACTATAAAACGCTCAACGAAAACGACAAGGTTGAGTTTGATGTTACTGAAGGTCAAAAAGGGCCACAAGCGAGTAATGTTGTCGTTACTGAAAAAGCCCCTGAAACGTTTAATTCATATAAGAAAGGCGGCAGACGAAATTTTCGCTATTAAGGTTATAAATTATTATAAATCCACAAAGCAAAAAAATATTATAAGCAGTAAATAATAATAGTAAAAATCTCTTTTTGCGATTGTTATCGAACCTTATTTTTTTTTTATAGTTATTTAATTAATTTTAATTCTACAGAGTTAGATTAGACTATCAAAATGAATAAAATGGTATTCAAATTATTTCAAATAATATTATCAACGATATTTTGTTGTATTATTTGCGGCATTAGTCCGAACGCCTCTATCCCATCAACCGCTGCGGAATTTGGGAATGCTTTTCTACTCCGAAAGGTCGTCGTCCAGAATTGCGCTGGACGGGCTTTCAGTTATGCTCTCCCATTCTCGATACGAGAAAACTTTTCTACCATTGAGGGAACTCCTCAATATATTAATATTGAGTTAAAGTATTTAAGCGTCTACAGTGTAAAGCCTTTCTGATTTACAGTAGTATTTTCGAAATGATTACAAAAATAAAATTATTTGATAAAGTAATAATGTAATTTAGTAATAATAGATAAGATTATATTTTATTGCTTTTGCTCTCTTTTTGGTCGTTCCACAATTTTTATAATTAATAGAAATAATCTAGTTCCCATGAAGATACAAATTAATAAATCAACAACACCTATTGTTTCTCCTGCTGTTGTAGTTTCGGTTGGAGAATGGGATGAAGCGAATCTAATAACTCTTGCTTGGGTTGCTCGAGTTGTCTCTGAACCACCAGTAATGTCTATTTCTATTCGTCCCTCTAGACACTCGACTTCTTTAATCAAAAAATTAGGAGAATATGTAATTAATGTTCCGAATGCCAATCAAATTCGAGAGATGGATTTCTGCGGTACGAGAACTGGAAAGAAAATAAATAAATGGAACGAATTGAATTTAACTAAGGAGAAAGGGTCTAAAGTAAAAGTACCCCTCATTAAAGAGTTCCCAATTAATATCGAATGTAAAGTCATCAAAGAAGTAGAACACGGTACTCATATTATATATTTAGGTGAAGTTTTAGAGGTTCATGTAGATGATGAAATAATAAAGGATGGCAAATTAGATCCGCTAAAGCAGAATCAAATTGTATATATTGCACGAAATTATTACAGATTAGTAAAAGAACCACTTGAAAAACATGGGTTTTCTGTAAAATCCTAAATTTTACAGCTATTTCGACTTTTTTGTTGCTGAATGTATAAGGGATATGGTTTGGATGGGCTTGGAAAAAAAAGTTTAGGAACTTGTTTTTAGATAAAATTGAAATTTTTAAGTTCTTTCCTAGAATTATGGAAATTAAGAAAGGATTCTCTACTAAAATAGATGAACAATTTTCCTTACACATAGCTGAAAATAATAATAAACAAGAATTTCAGCAAATTTTAAAATTAAATACTAAAGTTCATGGAGAACAAGTAAGGGAATATTTGAATAGAATCTATTTAGACCATCCAAAAAGGGACGATATTTATTACTTTTACGTGAAAGATAATGAAGAAGACCAAATTGTTTCTGGATTGATTTTATTGCCTTTAGAATGGTCTATTGGAGGGAATATCTTTTCAGTGTGTGAGATGGGATTTGTTGGAACTTTAGAAGAATATCGTGGGAAAGGATTCATTAGAAAGTTAAATGAAATTTATGAAAAAGTGATGGCTGAAAGGGGCTATTTAATGTCAGTTATCAGAGGAATCCCCTATTATTATCGCAAGTTAAATTATGGTTTTGCTATGCCCCTAGATAATAGAATACTTTTATCAGCTTCAAAAATTCCAACAACAAACTTGGATCATCTACGAATTAGAAAAGCAACCTATAAAGATATAGAATTTGTAGAAACATTATATAATAAATATTATAAGAGTTTCTTTATTTCCAATAAATTTCATAAAGAGGAGTTCCTGTTTCGATTCTTTAACGATGAATTTAATGATTTCAAATTATCTACTTATATTATTGAAGTAGATGGAAAATCTGAAGCCTTTTTCTCACTAGGTATGTCCTATGATAATACAGCATATACAATTTTAATCCCACATCTAACAAATAATCAAATGATTAAGGTACTACAATATGTTAAGAAAATAAATATCTTTCCTAAAGACAATGACATTGATTTTCATGTATACGAATACACGGAATTTGGAAAAAAAATCTTTGCTCTCGGAGGAAATCATTATCAAGACTATGGCTGGCAAGTTAAAATTCCAGATTTAAAGAAATTCCTTGAAGCAATAAAAATAATTTTAGAACATAGAATTGAAAAATCTGACTTTAAAGGTTTGAATTATAATTTAATCATTAGTAATTACGAAGAGGAATTGCATATCTCTTTCAAGGACGGAATTATTACTGCTATTGATATGAAAAAAGGATATCCTGATGAAAAATTATGTGATTTAAGAATACCAGGCTCGTTCCTATATAAACTTTTGTTAGGGGATAAAACATTTGATGAGATTCAATACATTGTAAAAGATGCGATGATTAAGAAAGATTTGAAACTATTAATTAACATTTTATTCCCAAAACAAATATCATTACCTGATACTTATTATTAACATATTAGACTATTAAAAGCTAGAGACTGGTTAGGGAAATCATTCTTATAGCCTAAGATATTCTGATGTTAAACAATAAAAAAAATTGTATTTTAAAAAAATATTTATTAATCCTTTTTATTTTAGCTCTTCTTTCATTTTTTCGTAGAAATCTAATGATTCCGGATTTCTTAATGCGCCTCTATTTGCCACAGCCATTCCGTGAACGAATTTAGTAACAGCAATTTCGATTTTTTTGTTGCTAAAGGTGTATGGTATGCCATCTGGTGGTGCTTGGAATATTAACTTCGGAACATGCCGTGGGGGGGATTCTGCTGTTACTAAAAGTTAACTATATTATTCAGAAATTATTTAATCTCATTTTATATTATTTTAAATTTCAATAATAAATTATATTGATATAGTTAACGTTTGTATATTACTTTCTGACACTGGTGAGGGTTTTTTATTTCTCCCAAGTCTTAATAGTTGGAATCCCGACTTCAATATAGGTTTTTATGTTTCTGACCCAGAAAGTTATGACTATCTGAAAAGCCTTTTCCATCATTTTTGGCAAATGTCTAAGGAATTTAAATTTGATGGAATTAAATTCTTTCGAAATGATTGATTTGACAAACAATTTCGGAAATTTGTAAAATTATATTTATATTAATAGCTTGCTAAGAATTAACTATGGAATTTAAAAATTTAATATATGAAGAGAAGGATAAAACGGTATATATAACTCTTAATAGACCCACTAAAATGAATGCTCTAAGTATGGCCTTATCGGATGAGATAGTAGCAGCAGTATGACATGTACAAGATTCAAAAAGACTCAAGTATTTAGTTTTTAAGGGTGCAGGCAATAATTTTTGTGTAGGTGATGACATCACAGAAATGCCCAGATGGGGCGATGCAAATGATATAATGCGTCGTGCTATATATTACCAAAATATGGCTAATCAGATTGAGGAGCTGGATAAAATCACTATTGCGGCAGTGGATGGCTATGCGGTTGGTGGAGGATTAGAAATTACAATGGCATGTGATTTTGTAATTGCTACTGAGCGCTCTAAGTGGGGCATGCCAGAGGTGGATGTTGGGATAACTCCTGGATGGGGAGGTACAACCAGAATGGCTCGTCTCATTGGTAGGAGAAGAGCAAAGGAAATCAATCTTCTTGGAGCGCTTCATCACGGAAAAAAGGCAGTAGAGTGGAATCTATGGAATAGAATTGTTCCTAATGACCAACTCGATAATGAGGTCGAAAAATTATTAGTGGTTCTCAAAGTTAAAAATCAACAAGCTATGCGTCAATTAAAGTTTATAATAAACAAGGGAGTTGAATGCGACCTATACACTGCTCAAGGCTTTGAGGCTTTATCAGCGGGTTTAACTGGAGCTGTTAATGGAATGTGGAAAGTTAAAGACGCAGATCAAGGTAAAGGCGTAATTGGGTTCAGTAGGAAGGATAGTTTATGGCAAATAAGAAGAGAAGAGTCAAAGAACTTTTGGGTAGAATAATTTCAATTAAATAATTTTTTTTTTATTATTATTCATTTGTGTATAATCACATGAATAAGTATATTTATAATTATAATATAATATAAAAAAAATTCAATTTTTAGGTCAATCATAGAACTAAATTTAAAACATTTTGAAAAGAATTGTTGGTCTTAAAACAGCTTTAATAAACGAGAATTCATTTTTTTATTTTAATATGTAAAAATTTATTTCTTTTAGTTTCATACTATATTTATTGCTCTTAGAAATGAGTTTTTTATTAAAAAAATTAAAAAATTGGTAATTAAAATTGGTAAAAGGAACGGTAAAGTGGTTTAATCTTAAAAAAGGCTTCGGATTTATAAGTACTGAAGATGGAACTGATATATTTGTTCATTATTCTGCATTAGCTGGAGAAGATGATGAATATAAAACTCTTAATGAGCAAGACAAAGTTGAATTCGACATTGTGGAAGGACAGAAAGGTCCTCAAGCATCTAACATTGTTGTTACCGAAAAAGCGCCCCCTCAAACGAGTTCATACAATAGAGGGGGAGGGCGTGGCGGCGGCGGTTATGGTGGTGGCGGCGGTTATAGTGGTGGCGGCGGCAGAAAAGGTGGCGGCAAAAAAGCCCGCGGCAAAAAAGGCGGCAGCAGAAAAGGCGCCCGCGGTAAAAAAAGACCTCGCTATTAATTCTATAAAATGAAATTAATCAGTTAATAATAATAAATTATTTATTTCCTTGGATATTGAGTAGTATGTATGATAATCCTCGATAATAGTGTATTAAGTGCGTTTAAGCGTCTTGAGCTTCTCACACATCTGGAAGAACTTTTATCATCTGCAATAATCTCTAAAGATGTTTTTAATGAATATAGAGTTCAATGGCAAGAGACAATTCAAAATTGGATCAAGATCTTAGAACCAAGCGATAAAATAATATTGGAATCAACTCCAGTATCAAAACAAATATCATTACCTGATACTTATTATTAACATATTAGATTATTAAAAGCTAGAGGCTGGTTAGATAGAATCGCCTTCCTAAAATATGCTAGAGATCTATTTATTTTATTACATGAAATTATAAGGAGATCTGATCCAAAAATTCAAGAGGCAATATCTCCTCATTATTAGTTAAAATATTTTGAGAAAAAAGAAATATCAGTACCATTTAAATATACTTTTTTACGAAGTACATTCTTGCCTTATTTAAAAAAAAAATATCCTAAAAGATTCTTATATATACCAGAATATATATAATTCTAATGAAGATAAAAAAGAATAAAAATGAATAAAAAAAATTTATAGTGAATTAATTTCATCCTTCATTTTCTCGTAGTAATCTAGGGATTCGGGATTTCTGAGAGCGCCTCGATTGGCTACAGCCATATTGTGAATTATTTTAGTTACTGCTATTTCGACTTTTTTATTGCTGAATGTATATGGTATACCGTCTGGAGGAGCTTGGAAAATCAGTTTAGGAATGTGTCTTGGAGAGGTTTTTTCTCGTAGAGTCTGCTTAATTTTTGCTTTTAAATCGTCACTTAATTCATAACCCTCATTTAGGAGAACAAACATTACGATCCTTATATCTCCAGAGTGCTTATGACCGATAACAAGAGAATCGGAGATTTCTGGTAACTGTTCAATCACATTATAAATCTCTGCTGTTCCAATTCGGACGCCACTTGGTTTTAGCACAGCATCCGATCTACCCCAGAATATAATTCCCCCAGTATCGCTATGAATTACAATGTAATCACCGTGCCTCCATACATTTTTACCAGTATCTTTAAAATGATCGAAGTAGGCAGCTTTATATTTTGTCATATTATTGTCATCGTCCCAGAAATATACTGGCATTGAAGGAGCAGGAGCTTCGCATACTAATTCGGCTTGTTCGTCTTCAATAGGCTCAGCGTTATCATTATATGATTCTACTTTCATTGCTAACGCACGACCTTGCAATTCACCAGAATATACTGGAAGTATTGGTATCGCACCAGCAAAGCAACCATTAATGTCTGTTCCTCCGCTAATTGAATTAAAGTATAAATCTTTCTTAATTTCTCTGTATACATATTCGAAACCTTCAGGAGAAAGCGTGGATGCTGTTTGAGAAATTTCTCTCAGTGTGCTTAAGTCATACTTCGTAGCTGGTTTAGCATCCAGACCCATAAGATAATGTATATAAGAAGCACTAGTTCCAAATATTGAAATCTTATGCTTTTCCATCAATTCAAACATTCTAAGTGGATCTGGATAGAGAGGATTACCCTCATAAAGGAATATAGTTGCACCTACAGCCAGCGCACTAATTAACCAATTCCACATCATCCATGAAGGTGCAGTGATATAATTGATTACATCGCTTCTCTGCAAATCAGTGGAAAGGATAAGTTCCTTTAAATGATTGATAAGCACACCACCAGCACTTTGTACCATACATTTTGGCTTACCAGTTGTTCCTGAGGAAAACATCACATATACGGGATGATCGAAGGGTAGTTGCTCAAATTCCAATTGTGGATCTTCTTCTTTTGATATGAAATCATCCCAATGGATAGCTTTAGGAATACCATTAATATCTGGTTTGCCATCAGAGATGTATGAAACAACGATTACTTTTTCTATAGAGGGAATCGAATCAACCACTTCTTTGATGTTAGCAGAAATTTCAAAAATCTTATCTCTATAGTAATATCCATCAACAGTAAAAAGTATTTTTGGCTCTATTTGACTAAACCTATCAATAACAGCACTAGCTTGAAGCTCGGCACCACATGATGCCCATATTGCGCCTATACTTGTAGCAGCCAGCATGGCTATTGGTGTCTCTATTAAATTTGGAATATAGGAAACGATTCGATCACTAACTTTAATATCTATTTCTTTTAGCGATTTTGCCAAACGGGCTACAGTCTTATTCAATTCCGCGTATGTCATTTGCTTCGATACTTTCGTCTCGCCTTGAAAGACAAAAGCCAGTTGGTCGTCTTTATACTTCAATAAGTTTTCCGCAAAATTCATCTTTGCTTCGGGGAACCACTTACATCCGGGGAATACATTCAAATCTTTTACAACTTTAGTATAAGGTTGAGATGTGATGATTCCTGAAAATTTCCATACTGCTTCCCAGAAGTCCGGTATCTTCTCAACTGACCATTTATATAGGTCTTTTCCTCCTTTAAGATCTTCTCCATATTCTTTATTGACAAAATTGATGAATTTGGTAACTTCAGCCTTTTCAATCCACTGCTTTGAAGGTTCCCATAATTTTTTTCTTTCTGAAATTTTTAAAACCTCTTATTTTCTTATCTTTTACAAAAATATTTTATAATTATGATTTTTAGTTTATATGAATTAATTAATCCTTATGAATAATTTTCATAATTTTTTTTGATTAAATTATTTTAATTCAAAATATTGAGATAATATCTAAGATCAAGTCCTTAAATATTCATATAGTTTTTAAAATCATAACTATTTTTTTTTATTATGGTAAGTAATTCAATTCGTAAATATGACTGGGAAAATTCTCAATTGTTCGGTAAAAACAAGGAGCCCTCTCATAATACGTTAATTCCTTATGCTGATAGCGAATCCGCGTTAAAAGGTATGGAATATTCGCTTTATTATCACTCGCTTAATGGTATATGGAAATTCAATTGGGTTAAAAAACCAGCGGACCGACCAATTGAATTTTACAGAATAGATTACGATGTAAATAATTGGGACGAAATTGACGTTCCAAGCAACTGGCAAATGCGAAGGTATGGAATACCGATATATACTAATGTAAGATACCCATACAGCGTAAAAAGACAGGAAATTCCGAGCATTGATCACGAATACAATCCAGTTGGGTCTTATCTAACTAAGTTTACAGTTCCAAATGAGTGGGATGGTCGTGAAATTTTCATTCATTTTGGTGGCGTAAAATCTGCGTTCTATATTTGGATTAATGGAGAAAAATTAGGCTATAGTCAAGGAAGTATGACGCCAGCTGAGTTTAATATTACAAAATTCTTACGAAAAGGTGAGAATATTTTAGCCGTTGAAGTATATAGGTGGTCTGATGGGTCTTATCTCGAGGATCAAGATATGTGGAGATTTAGCGGGATATATCGGAATGTTTACCTTTTTTCTATCCCAAAAGTTCATATTAAGGATTTCTTTGTATATTGTGATTTTGACAATAATTATTTGGACTCTATATTAAATGTTAGATTAAGAGTCCATAATTACGGGGATAATGATATTAAGACGCACAAAATTGAAATTTGGTTATTAGACGCTGAAGAACAAATTGAAGGGTCTGATATACTTATAGAAGAATCTATTAACATTAAGGCTAACAGCGAAAATGAAATTAATCTACAAGCAGATGTGAAAAATCCAAAAAAATGGTCAGCAGAAACTCCATATCTTTATAATATCTTGTTAGTACTATTAAATTCTAATAAAGAGCAAATTGAAGTCGAACATTGCAGATATGGATTCAGAAAAGTTGAGATCAAAGATGACGGTGGAATATATATTAACGGAAAATTGATTATTTTCAAAGGAGTAAATAGACACGAGCACGATCCCGATCATGGTCGAGCAATACCAGTAAATCGTATGGTGCAAGACATAAAAATACTCAAGCAAAATAATATTAACGCAGTCAGAACAAGTCATTATCCAAATGATCCTAAATTTTACGAGCTATGTGATGAATACGGAATTTATGTTCTTGACGAATGTAATTTGGAGTCCCACGGATTACGCGACATTTTACCAAAAAATGACCCAAAATGGACTGAAGCGTGCATAGATAGAATGGTCAGCATGGTTGAGAGAGACAAGAACCATCCTTGTATAGTGATATGGTCCCTTGGAAATGAAGCGGGTTTCGGTGAAAACTTTAAGAAAATGAAAAAAGCCGCCCTTGAAATAGATCCTACAAGACCGACTCACTACGAAGGTGATTATAATCACGAGATAACCGACATAATAAGCTACATGTACTATTCACCAAAAAAGCTAGAAAGAACAGCAAAACTAAAATACAAAAAAGGGGATAAGAGACCTTTTTTGCTTTGTGAATACGCCCACGCAATGGGTAACAGTTTAGGAAACTTTCTAAAGTATATGGATGTCTTTGAAAAGTACAATAATTGCATCGGTGGATTTATATGGAATTTTATTGATCAAGGAATTCGCAAGACTTCAGATGATGATAAAGAATTCTGGGCTTATGGTGGAGATTTTGGGGATAAACCTAACGATAGTAATTTCTGCATAAATGGGATTGTCATGCCCGATCGTAAACCTAATCCTGCTCTTTACGAAGTGAAGAAAGTTTATCAGAATATTAAAGTATATCCCGTTGATTTAACTAAGGGCAAATTTACAATTCATAATAAATATAATTTCATATCTCTTGATTTCGTGGAGTTTCTTTGGGAGTTAACCGCTAATGGAATAAAAATACAAGACGGAAAACTTAAAGATATCAAATTAGGACCTAAAGAGCAACAAGAAGCACAAATTCAATTTAATATTCCTGAGTTCAAACCAAATACAGAGTATCACTTAAAAATAACATCTATATTATCTGTAGATATGCCTTGGGCAAAAAGAGGGCATATTGTTGCGTGGGATCAATTTAAAATACCATTCAAAACACCAATAGAATCAAAAACAGATATTCAAGAAATATCTATTGTTAAAATGATTGATTCGACGGACTCAATTAAAGTAGAAGGAAAAGATTTTATAGTTATCGTTGGAAAAAAAACCGGCGGAATAGAATCGTTTACATTTAAAGGAGCGGAATTAATCTCATCACCATTTATTCCCAACTTCTGGAGAGCTCCAACTGACAATGATTTAGGACATATAGACCTAATTGAGGTTGATGTAGAAGATCTTAAAATAGACGACAGTTGGAAGAAAGCAGGGAAATTGAGACAAGTATCAAAAATAACTGCTAAAGAATTAAAATCTCGAGTTGTACAAATAAATGTTCAGTCTAGCGTATCCAACGCAGAAAAAAATCTTGAAACCATTTATACTATTTATGGAAGTGGTGATGTAATTATAGAGAATAACTTTATACCTAATAAAAATATGATTCGTTTCGGTATGCAAATGTCAATTCCAGGAAAATTTAATACTATGACATGGTATGGCAGAGGACCACACGAAAATATGTTAGATAGAAAAACGGGAGCTGCTGTTGGAATTTATTCTGGTTTAGTAGAAGATTTAATACATCCTTACATAAGACCGCAAGAAAATGGAAATAGAACTGATGTTCGTTGGGTTGTTATGACTAATAAAGAGAGAGAAGGTTTGTTAATATCGGATGTCGGTGGTACGCTTCTTAGTGTAAGTGCATGGCCTTATACAATGGAAGACCTAGAAAATGCAACGCACAACCATGAATTACCTCGTCGTGAAAATATCACATTAAATATTGATTATAAACAACAAGGAGTTGGAGGTGATGTTCCGGCTCTTGCGGTTCTACATAGCGAATTTAAATTAAGAAAAAATGTACCATATAGTTATTGTTTTCTACTTAGACCGTATTCTATAGAGATGGGCGATTTTACTTCAGTTGCATCAAAAACACCCCCTATAATCAATAATTCTAATTGAAGGAAAAAAGACACTTAATGATGATATTTTGAATTTGAAAAAATTATTATTAACGCGTAAATTTATTTTAAAAATATAACAAACATAAATTACAAAGAAAGGTTATTAAAAAATGAGTGAAGAAGAGAAAGAAGATGAGAAGATTTTGGACAAAATAAATAGCGCATTCGTGGATTTCGTTGGTAGTGTGTTTGGAGAATCTGGAAAGACCTTTTAATTTCAGGGAAAGGTCCCGGAAAAGAATGGGTGGAAGAAACCCAAGAAAAAATTAAAGACTTCTCTTCATCGTCTATAAAGAAATTTTTGGAGTTTTCGGATGATGTATTAGAAAAACTAAATCTCAATGAAAACGAGCAAATAGTAAAAGCTCGAGATAGTATTGAAGATTTACTCAAGCAATCGGGCTTATTGAAAGAAGAGGATGAGGAAGAAGAGTTTTAATTTACTAAGTTTATTGACATTCTGTAGCTAAACATTTTAGCTAAACTTTTTTTTTTAATTTTCATTTAATAACGAACTTCTAAAAGTAGAAGTTGTTATAGTTGTTATTATAAAGAAGATAATTAATTAAAAAGAAGAAAGAAATTATAAGGCATTATTTTTCTTTAAATATGCTCTAATATCGTCTATAGATTGGTTAAATAACTCAGAGATCACCATTAAAGACAGTGATTCATCCATACCCACTCCTCAGCTTATACGAAGAGTTTAAGCTTTTGAGATATAATCTTTGTATAATTGTATCCAAGTCTCGTTTTTAGCATATTCGTTTGGATGCTGAGCTTGGATATGAACCCAGTATGGATGATAGAGGATCTCCAAACAATATGGACATTTTCGAGGTTTGTCTTTTCCAGCCATATCTTTTCCACTTTATTACTATTATTTTTTTAAAAAAAATTCAAAATTGAAATAATAATTTTTAATTGAAATTTTATTTTATTATAAAATTTAGACATTGTTAGTATAAAAAATTTTTAATTTTAAAATTTCTTTTTTAAAAATTCTCAAATAAAATTTTTTTCATTTTTCAATAATTTCAATCTTACTAAATTAAACTATTAAATAGACGAAGAGACAAATTAGATCTAGGGAATATTACTTTCGCACTTTTACATAGAAACATAAATTATCAATAAAATTTGATTTAAATTGAAAGAGCTCTACGAAATAGGTGTAGTAATTAGAGGTACTATATTAGTCAATCATTATTTCAAAGACATTCCTGGTCAAAAAACGATAATTGATGAACCTTATAAAGATCCAAGAGGTCTTTTCATATCAGCTATTAATACATTTTTAGCAAAGACTTTCAATAAAAATAAGTTAGAATACTTGGAATCAGGAAATTTTTTATTAACATTTAAAATAAGTGAAATTAAAGCAAAAGATAACCCCTTGAAAGAACAATTAATAATTTATGGGTTAATCGAGAAGAATAAAAATCCAGAAAAATTAAGCAAAATTTTTTTAAAAAAGGTTGAAAAACTCTTAGAAATATTTATTGAAAGATATAATAACAAAAATCTTTATGAATTAGAACAGTTTAAGGACTTTGAAACAGAGATTATTAAATTTTTTCGATGATCTTGGATTTTTGGTAGAATAAATAAATCGATGTTCAAAAAACTTTATTTTAATGGACTCGAGATTATTTTTTTATTTCAAAAAATGCCCTTATTTCTTTTTCAAAAGGCTCAAATTCGTTTAGATTACAATAATCTTTTTTTGAATAACGACTTATAAATAATAGGAGAATTGGTTCTACTTTTTGTAGAAATTTCTTTACAATCTTGTCTACTTTTCTTTTGTCTTTTTCTAATAGTCCATATATTATTATAGGTTCTTCTTTGTTATCAGAATTAACAATTTTTGAGATTTTAAAGACGAATATGTGATTGCCAAATTCTAAATACTCTAAATAATTGTTTTTAAACACAACTTCCACAAATGTATTAATTGCAGATAGAAACGAAGCTCTTAATTGTTGGTTCTTCTCGTAACTATTTTTATCCTCATTATTAATATTTTTAAATGTGTATGAGGATATGACAAATGCTCTTATAATAATTCCAACTTCCAATAACTGGTCTTTGAGCATATGTATATTTATAGAATTTCAAATATTTTAATTTATATTTTTTATTCCAAGGAAGCGATAAAATTATGCGGTCTAGCTTGTAAGACAAAAAAAAGTCCCGATAAATTCGTGAGAAAATTTCTTCAGAAAGTAGAACCAATTTTAGAATCATTTGTTATGAAATATCATAATAAAGACTTTACACATCTTAATCAGTTTGATTCCCTTCAAGAGAAAATAAAAAGATACTTTAATTAGTTAGCTAATGAGACTCCTTAATTTTATAATTTTATTACACCTAATCTGTTTTATTTTCATCGTTATTAAGAGTTTCTTCATCATTTTCTTGTTCTTCTTCGAATTCTATTTCTTTAGCTTTCATTTTTTTCAATTCTTCCTTCCTCTTTTCGATAAGTTTTTCAATTTCTTCGCTAACTAAACTCACTTGGACAACTCCAAGTGATTTCATTAATTTTATCTCGTCTTCTACATCAGATTTAGAATATCCTGCTTTTATTAGTTCATTTATTAATAAATCCAAAGTTAAGTCAGAACCTTTATCTTCTAGCAATTTAATAATATAATCTCGTAAATTTGTAGGGACTGGTTTAATTTCTAAATCATCTCCAGTTTCTTTACCAGCCTTTTTAGCTATTTCTGGTATATTAAATCGTCGGGGAATTTTAAGAACATTTTTTTTGCCCCATTCAAAATCAGCAATATTTCTGATTACTCGTCTGTATCCTCCAAAAACTATATGTCTTAAATTGGGTTCGAACTCCGTATCTATATAAGAGCAAATCTCTTTAATTGAGCCGCCAGAATCTACTTTCCATTTCAATTCAAAATCCGTAGAATCTAAATGTGGATTATGAAAAACCCTTAAAGTCCCATCTGCACATCCAACAATAATTTCCTTTGTGTTATCGCCATCAATATCTTCAATTAATAGGGTTATAGGGCGATTTAAATGCTTAACGCGCTTCTTTTTTAATTTACTTTTAAATTCTTCTATTTTAATAAAACGTAACCTTTTACCTTCGCTATTATAAATTTTAACATAAAAATCGTCTGCGGCAACAATAATTTCGTTATATCCATCATTAGTAACATCTCCCACCTTAATATCGTTAATTTGAGCGTACACATTTTTCTGCCAAAGAATCTCTGGTTTCCCGTCTTTTACATGAATTAACTGAAGGAATCCACTTTTATTGCCAACTACTAAACCATAAACTGGTTTAGCAAACTGCGGGAATTTTAAAAATCCTAATGCGCAGCTAGTTACCCAAGAATCGTAATAAAAGGTTGCGATTGGTTCGTTGGAATTAATATCGTTTAAAATATTAAGAGATTTATCTTCGCCTCCAAATATTAATTCAATATTACCATCTCTGTAAAAATCTCCAGCTGTGCAACAATCGATCATTGCGCCAAATTTTTTGTTCATTATACCAATGAATTTCTTCTTTTTCTCGTCCAATTTTAAAACCAAAACCCTTCCATCACCCGCACCAACCAATACTTCTTCGTTTCCGTCCCCATCTAAATCAATTGGATAACTACATCGAACCCAGCCATCAAAAACTACATCATCCGCGATCATCAATTCATCGTCCATTAAATAAAGCGTTTTATCATGCCCTCCAAATACCAAAAACTTTTCTCCACCTGCTTTCAATATCTGGGTCGTCATAATAGCATCAGGACACTCGAAAAGCCAATATTGATGAAAATATTTTCTTAGCATGTTTCTTTAAAAAAAAATTTAAGTTAATTATCTACTCTTTTATAAAATTAGACTCACTAATTCTATTTAATTTTTAAGGAAAAATTAATTTAATTAAAGCTATTATTTGTTAAGAATCTAAAGAACCTAACAAGCAACACCAACCATAATTGGTGATAAATTTCTAATTACCAAAACAAAGAAATTGGCGTAATATTATATTATAATATTATTATAATCAAAGCTCAGTCTAAAGACGATAATTCTTCTTCGCTTAAATAATTCAAATAACCTTCTTGTCTAAGATATTCAACAACAGTCGGATGCCCAGATTTGTATCGTCGCGCGATCTCTTCTTTAAAAACTTTTTTGGCTCTAAGATCCCCGACTTCAGTCAATTCTTTTAACAATGGGAAAGCAATGTGTTTGACTAAAAGCCGGGTATCGTAAATGTAATAGTATTTGATTTTACAACTTCAAAAAAATTAGACGTGATACTAGCCAAATGTTTTAAAAACTATAATACTCCAAATAGATTTTTAATAATAATTTTATTGCGAGGTATAATCATAATGTTTACGACGATTTGCTAGAACAAGTTAGGAAGATGCCTTTCTATGAAAATATCTCTTTTATTACGAGCGATGAATTTTTAGAATTTTTAAGTTTACCATCTAAAGTTAATCAATGGAGAAATTTAAGCGACGAAGAAATCCGTCTATTAACTCTATACAATAATATATTAAATTTAATTGAGTCTGCAATGAAATCCGATACCGATTTTAACAAACTAATAGATTTATACCACTATTACAAGAGAAAATTAACTACCAAATATTAATTTTTTATATAATAATTTATATACTTTCGTTCATTTTTTATTGTTTTCCCTTGTTTCTACATAATTTGATAATAATTTGAAATAAAAAAAACTTAGAATAAAAGAAAATAAAAAAAAATGATTATAATTTTTTTGAAAAATTTAGAATGCCAATTGTGCTTCTGAAGGTTTATATTCTCCCTTTCCATTTATTTCGTATGTAAATTCCAATCTTTCTCCTTCTTCGAGAGTTTCAACAGCCCATTTTAAGGTATCAGATCCTACTTCGTCTGTTATTTCTGGTTTTTCCGAATAAGTTCCATACTCAAAATTGTCCGGGACTTTATCCAAGAGGATTAGGTTATTTAAAGGCATTTCACCAATGTTTTCGAGGCCTAATATTATTTTGTAATTGCCCAGCTCGTTAATTGCTTCGATTTCTTTTGAGACTCTGAATTTTCTCCTTATATGTATTGCCTCTATAACTGGAACTTCAGGTTTAACTTCTAATTCCTGGCTTACTGGAAATGTGTTACCTAATTGAGTAACTTCAGATTCGAATCTTGCGTCTTTTGGTGGATTCATACAGTGGATTGGGTATTGAATTTCTAAGTTTGATTCTGGTTCAAACATGCCCGTAGGACTATCTTTTAAATCTGTAAGTGAGATCTTTAGTACATTATCTTTAACAGAGACAGCTTCAGGGGGTACTTCAACTTCGCTCCCATCCCATACTAATTTGATTTCGTCTGCGTTAGGAGGTGCGAATTCATCTGTATAATACTGATGTACCACTGTTATTTCGTTTAACGGAGCAGAACCATTATTCCCTATTTTATGTGTGGCGATAATATCAGTTTCCTTAAAAGTAGGAACTACTATAAGTCCTTCTTCTATTTCTTTCTCAGTGGGTTCTTCAGCAAGACTGTAAGTAAGTTCGCCAGTCATACTTGCGACTGATAATTCAACATCTGAAATAGAGATTTGACCGTTGACAATCGTTTGAAAATCAGGCATTACCCTGAATTCTAACAATTTCCTAAATGCAGGATAATCTTCAGATTCGGTTACCCACTTAACTGAATGCCATTGGGCACCAGAAGGTAACATAGGAACGTCGTTTGGGTCAATATCTATTAATTTCGTTTTTTTATCATCCGCAGGGTAGACATCTGCGTTAAAGAGTTGAACTATAAACTCACTAGAATTTTCAAACACTAATTTACAGTCCCATACATTAGGTTCTTCGTCTCTTTCAAGCACATCAATGTAAAATCTATTGTGAGTATATGCATCAAATTTATCAATACCTAAGCCACCAGCAAAAGAGGATGCTGCTTCATAAGTCACTTCAATTGTTCCGGTTTTAATCGCATCGATCGTAGTTGCCATAACTTCAGATGTAAATTTGCACAATGCTACAGTTTCGGGTGCCAGTATATCAACTGTCCAAACTATTTGATCACCTTGAATCTCTGCCACTCCGATTGTGGTATCTTGAATTTTGGGAGCAGTAAAATCGTCAGGTATGTTTTTAACCACCTTAACATTTTTAATAGGTCTTTCAAACATACTATCCATTGCGAGTGCGAAAGTTACAGTAGTCTCTTTATCAATGGAAATACCAAAAGATTCTAGGCTATATCCTTCCGCAGCGGAATCAGAATCTTCGTCTTCTTCCTCGTCTTCTTCCTCTTCTTCTTCCTCTTTTTCTTCTAGTTCTTCAGCTTCAGCAGATAAGTCTTTTAATTTTAACAAATCAGTCTCTAAATCGTTAAGGTTTAAAATATTATCCGCATCAGGTAAGGTATTAATGTACTCTTTAATTAAAAGAAGATTTTTAGCCTCTCCAGTTATTTGAAAGTCTCGAGAATCCACATTATCATCTTCCGTAACACCTAATTCCTGAATCTTAATCTCATCTGATTTTAGATTAGTGGTTTCAATATTTTTAAGCGTGATATCAATATCCCATATCCTATCAACTGTACTGGGATTTTCTACATTCAATTTACCGCTATATGCAATAGATTCGGGGTTTGCATCGTGGTCTTGCTCGACTTTCACTTCTTCGATAATTTTAACTAAAGCCAATAAGCCCGTTCTATCGCCGTCTTTCAAAAAGATAGCTCCTTCGAGCTCACCCGTGTCTTCGTCGTAAGTTTCAATGTAAGGAGTTGAGGTGTCTCTATCAACCAATTCGACTTTTCCGACGTCCATATCAAGGCGTTTTAAACCTTCAGCTTCTAATGCTTCGTCTCGATCTTCAGCATCGAATCCATAACCTTTAGGTCTCTTTTCTTTCTTTTTTTTTCCCATTTTATTTTACAACTTCAATATTTTAACTTATTTTTTTTTGATTTTATTAAAAAAGAAATTTAATATTAGATTAATAAAAATTTGTAGTAGATAACATAAATAAACAAACACTTACTATTAAAGCTTTTTTTACAGATTTAAAAATAAAATACTCTTTTGAATAAACATCCTTTTAACTAAACAATTACTCACATATTTCGCAAGTCTTAAATTTTTGATTTTATGGTACAGCGTTAATAATGAGCCATATAAGCAGAAATGTTACAGATTTTTAAATTTTGAAGCATTTGTTTAAAATTAGTAAGAAATCTTAAAGGTTTCTTAAATTTTAAGGGATTAACAAGATAACGAGAAGATCGTTTACATTGCATCCTGTTGGTCCTGTGATTATTTCAGATTTAAGCGCTTTGAAAAAACTATTGGAATCGTTGTTGTCTAAATATTCTTGAGGATCAATTTTTATTCTTTTCATTTGAAACAGAGAGTTGTTATCCACTAAAGCACCCATAGCTTTACTGTTTCCCTCTAATCCATCAAGATTAGCTGCGATTATTAAAAAATCATGCTCAAATTTCTTATCTTTTGTGTAATTAAGAAAACTTAAAAGCATCTCTTGATTTCTACCACCAATCCCTTTTCCTTTTATCGTAACGGTTAATTCTCCCGTTCCTATTAAAGCAATTTTGTTTCTCTCTATATTATTTTGTATTTTTTCAGAAACGATTTGAAAAAGTTTTTTTCCAAATTCTCTTGATTCACCCACTATTTCATTGGAAAAATATTCAACACCAAAACTATAGGTCTTTAAATAGGAAATAGTTTCTTGTACTGATGAGCTTACGCTTCCTATTAAATAAGTATGAACATTTTTAAAACAAAGATGATCTGGTTTTGGAGTTTCTAAATCTTCATTAGGAAGACCTTCCTCTAAAATCTTCTTTGCTGACGGTGGAATTTTTTCAAGCAGATTATATTTTCTCAAAATTTGAATAGCATCTTTAAAAGTAGTCAAATCTGGCACAGTAGGTCCTGATGCAATTGAATCTAAATTGTCTCCTACTACATCAGAAATTATTAACGATATTAGAGTTGCCCCGCTGGAATGATACAATTTTTTTGCGAGATTTCCACCTTTAATATCTGAGAGATGCTTCCGGATCGTATTAATCTCGTGAATAGAAGCTCCAGACGCTAAAAGTAAAGAATTAACATCTTTTAAATCGTTAAGTGTCATGCCATTTCGAGGTAAAGGTAATAAGGCAGAACCACCGCCAGATATTAAACAAAAAATTAAATCGTCACTAGTGGATTTTTCGATAAGCTCCATCATAAGTTTAGCCCCTTTTAATCCGTTTTCATCTGGAATAGGGTGTGAAGCGAAGTTGATTTTTATTTTACCAGTTAGATCTGATTCCTTAATCTCTAAACCACGAGGGATATTTATTATTCCTTCGTAATCTTTTTTAATAGCATCTTTTAATATATTTTCCAGTGAAAATGCCATTTCAGCGGTGGCTTTACCTGCACCAATTATATAGATATTAGAAAAATCATTTAGATTAAATACATCGTTTTTGATAACCAGCTCATGATCCCTAATTTTAAGACTTTTTTCAACTAAATTTCGGGGTTTAACCGCTTCTATTGCTTTTTCCAACCCATTTAAAGCGATTCTTCGTAACATCAATTGTTTTTCGTCTAAATCTTCTGATTCTAATTGTGAGCGATTTTTAACGAACATCAGCCATCTTGATTTTTTATAAAATTTATATTTTGATAATAAGCAAAATTATTTCATTAAAATTAATATTTATCCAATCTTGAATAAAGAACGATATAATTAAAATTAAAGTTAATATGCGTGAAATTAATCTTTTACGATCTTTTTGGAATTTTAGGAATTCTTCTGAAAAGAAAAAACCTGATATAAATAATGTTATACTAATTCTTTTTAGAGACAAATTTATGTAAAAAAAAGGAAACCAAGAAAAGATATCCAAATTGATAAATTTATTTTTCAAAAAAAAAAAAATCTTTTAAAAAATAATTAAAAGATGAAGAAATAAAAAAAAATGTAAAAAGATAATAAAAAATGAGTGAGAAACGTAAAAAATCTAGCGATTATGGCGTTTTTACAATCCCTGTTTTCTGGGGGGTTATATTTTTCGTAATAGGTCTATTTGTATATGGTAATTTTGATTCTGCGTTGATGTTGGGAATATTTGGCTTCCCTTCAGCGTTTATATCACTTCTTTTTTTAATACCATTTGCTGGCATTATACTATGGATATCTGCCACTTTCTTTTGGGATTGGAAAGGTGTAACTGCTCGAGCTTTAGGGCTCAATCCTTCTGATACTGTAGTATTATGGTGTTGGTATGTGCCCACTATTATCTACCTCGTTATTGGAATTATTTTTAGCATCTTTTTAATTATTTTCCTAAAAGCAATGTTTATAGATAAATAAATTGAATTCAAGAATAAATTTTGGATTATTCTTTATAAATTAATAATAAAAGGTGAAAAGAAGTAGGAGATATATATAACATTCTTATAACAGGAGTAGGTGGACAAGGCGTCCCCTTGTTGGGGAAAATTTTAAGGGAATATGGGATGAGAACGCCTTTTATCAAAAATGTAGTAGGGACTGAAACTAAAGGCGTATCGCAGAGAGAATTTCTTTCAAAAATAGAAGTTCCTGTATAGAAGGTTCAGTCGCGGCAACAGCAAGATACTTAATCGAATCACGGATTTATTCACTTGATCAAAATTATGAAGTCGAAGATTTAATCTCACCTTTAATCCCTACAAACGATGCCCATTTAGTATTAGGATTAGAACCGTTAGAGACCATAAGAAATTTAAGATATGTTTCAGAACAGACTGTTGTTATTTTGAATACTAATAAAATTCATCCTAGAAAAGCTTTAATTGGCTTAGAAAAAGAAGAAAAATATCCTTCAAACGCAAAAATATTAGATATGCTTGATCAATTTGCGAGGAGAACTATTTCTATGGATTTCAACGAACTTTCTCAGATTAAATTTGATAGTTCGATATATTCAAATAGCATTATTTTAGGAGTTGGAGTGAAAGAATATAGAGAAATCTTTAATAAAAATCTAATGTCCAAAATATTAAGCGCCTTTTTTAAGGGGGACAAAAAACATATAGAAGCTTTCGAACTAGGGCACAAATTATTAAGTGTTTATTAAAAATAGATGTTTTAAATTCTAAATGCTTTATTTATCAAGATATTTTACTTTAAAAGAAGATAATTTTCCTTTTTTCACGATAACTTCTCTGTAAGCCCCACCTGACAGGGGATCACGATAACCGCCTAAACCTAACGCAGGAGTGTGAGCAATAAAAGGACCGAATTGTTCTATATCTTTAGCTGTTGTATAAAGTTCGGAGTATCGATCGTAAAATACAGCCGCAGGATTTTCGACTTTTTTCAAACTAAAGGGAGGAGCGCTCGCTAAAACTTTCGATTTCATATCTTCAGGGTCTCCAGGGTCTCCAGGGTCTCCAGGGTCTCCTAATCGAAATTCTTTAAGAGCATGCGTGTGCCCTGCTAAAGTCAGTATACAAAAATCTTTACAAAATTTGATAAGCTTCTCCCAATTGTACCCTACAGTGCCATACTTTATGTTAAATTTTTTATCTATACGCGCTTTTGATGGTTTTTTTCCTAATTTTTGTAGTATTGATTCTTTAAATTCGTCGATTCGCGTTGAAATTTCCTTTTTAAATTTTTGCTTAAATCTTCTGATAAGACCAATTTTTTTTTTTGTATTAATAGGTGGTCCGTGTAGAAAAAGAAACGAATTATCTTTGTCTTTTTGAATTTTGTAATTAATAATATTTTCTAAATATTTTACTTGTGAGATTGAGATTCCAGTTAAAGAGGGATGACCAGTTAGAAAATCGCCAATATTTCTGAAAGAATCCGAACCCGTATTTAAAAAAATGAAATTATTATTTCCAAGTTTTAAGTAAAAATCTGACGATGGATTGATTTCTGACCAATATGCTTTTAAAGCTAAAGGTGATTTCAAAATTGCTGAAATTGGAAACGCAAATAATTTATCGTTTAAGGCGACAGCTTCTGCTGCGTTTAATCCAATTTTTCTATACATTCCTCCCCAACGAAGGTCGTAATGGAAAGGTCGATAATCGTGATTACCAGGAATGGTAAAGATTGGACAGAATATTTCTTCTCCTTCGCCTATACCTCTTCTTTTTTTCTGATGCAGATTTAATACAATTTCCTTGAAAATTTTCCAATTGGTATGTTCGTAATCAAAAACTTTCTCATCTTTTGGAATTTTACTTAAAATGGAAAAATCAATGAGATCTCCTGTAAAAACAATAAAATCTAAATCGTTTTGAACCACTTTTTGATTCATTAATTTTATAAATTTCCGAAATTGATTATTAGAGTTGATTAATCGTTTCTTTAAAGGCTTAAGATTTATAAAAGATTTTATTTTTATTTTTTTATTTACTTCACTTTTCAATGCTTTACCAAATACTTGTAAAAATTTATCTAAATTTTCTTTTTTAAATAATTGAGTCCAGCTTTTAATAATACCATAAATTCTATCATTTCTTTCAGCTAAATGTAAATCAGTTGCGTGAACAAAGGAAAAGTTTTTCCAATTCTGTTTAGAGATTACGATGGAATGATAATTTATCCGATTTTTTGACTCCTTTTTTCCATTTTCTTGAACGATATCAAACATAATAAAATTTTTCTTTTTAAGAAACTTTAAAACTTGCTTACTTAGATTAAATTTAATTAAAACTCTATAGAATTCTTTTAAATTAGGAAAAACATCGTTTTTTATTAAATATTCTTGAGGGCTACAAAATTCGTCATAATTCAAATGATTAATTGGTGTGATAAACGCAGTCTTAACATTTAGAACGGTAACTGCTATAAGATCGCCTCTAAAAACGCGGGTTTTTAATTCTTTTTTAATTCTTTTTTTTAACGCTTTTTTTTCCATTCTTCTTAACAGACGCCATTTTCTTTCTTTTTTCTTCTTTTTAAGTGCTAATTTAAACTGCTTCTGGCTATCAAGGATAGGGACTAAACTGATTTTATTTTTAATGGCTTTTTCAAATCTATTCGGATCTGAAATATTGGTGGCAAATAACACTTCTGTCCGAAAAGTTCTCTCTTTTAGCCTTGGATCGGCATTTAGCATTCTGGGGTGTCCCAAGTTCGGGTTGACTAAGACAAAAGTCTCTTCATTAATATTTTCGCTAATTGTATTAAAACCTCATATGAATAAAATAAACTTTATACTACTAAAATAAAAATATTCAACAAAAAAAAATCATTGTAAAAAAATCCATCTTTTAATCATAATTGAAAATAAAAAAAATATGAGGATTTTCAAAAAGACTTATTTACTACCTAATCTCTCATAAATTCTATCTGGTAATAGTAATTTATTTCCTACGACTAAATAATATTTTCTTTTTTCAAAAACAAGAAGCCTTCTTTTTAAAAGTTCATAAACTAAAGCTCTTATTTAAATCGAAATTCAATTTAAATTATTTGAACTGAATAATTTTTAATAGAAAAAATCTTTATCTTGAAAGATTTTAAGACGTTGAGCAATTTAATAAGTAAATTAATCAGTAAATTAATCAATATTATGGAGATTTACGAAGATGACATTATCTCCCCGCACGACAATGCTGCCAAGATTTTCGTGTTCCTCCCTAATTTCACCATCCTCGTTTTGGTACTCGAAAATCTGGGAGGTTCCCTCAAGATATAAATTTAAGTGCTCATCGAACCCCATAAGTCTCCCTCTGAACAACCGATTACGTTTCACCTTTATAAGAATTATTTGATTTATGGAACCTTTCAAGTAATCGATAGGTCTACGAGATCGCTGTTGAACATTCCTTTCCATTTTTAAAATACTCTAAAAATAAATTATTTAATAAAAAACTCTAATAAGTTAAAAATAAATTCTAAATTAAAACCTTTTGATTTTCTAGAAAAATTATAATAATAATTCATTACTCTCTTTTTAATACTGTTATTTTTTAGCTCCTTTGTGTTCCTCCTCACCTTTAGAAAATGAAAGTATTAATGTTCCCCACCATTTAGCGACAAGTTCTCCTATTTGACCGCTAAAGAAAGTCTTCGTGATATTATTGTAAATAAATCTCTTCTTTTAAATGAGAAATCAATAAAGAACCTTCATACTTAACGAGAGTGTCAATGATAATATAAATATATTCTTCAGGGAAATTACACAACCTCCCATATTCCTTTAAAAAATAATTTCTTTCTTCAATTTCTTCCTTAAGGTTTCGATAGAATCGGAGCCTAAGTTCTATATTCTCTCTGAAAATTTTTAAAATTTCACGCGTAAAAATTGAATTTGACTTAAATAACAATAGCAAAAGCTCAAAGCAACTGAAATGAACAAAATAACGCTCTTCTATTAAAGTGTGAATTGATTTTATTTGTCCCGCCTCAAAAACTTTTATTATGAATTACAGAGTATTCAAAATTCTTCAAAAGATGCATGTAAGACAGCTGATGTTCAATATAAGGATTTACAAAAAGAAGATTGTATTGAAATAATTAAAAAACAAAATAAAATAATCAACAATGTAAAGGGAAAACAATTAGAAAATGATACAAGGGAATTGATGAGAAAAAGAGATCATTTTGATATTATTGCAACAGGAAAAGATTGGAGTCTTGAAGCTGATGAGATAAAAACATTATTAGAGAATCATTGTCAAAAAGATGAAAGTACAACAACAATAGAAATTGATATCTATGGTAAAGAAAAAGTAGGGGATAATAAACATTACATTCTTGGAGAATGTAAATTTAAAAGTCAACCTATAACAATAAACGAAATTAAATGTTTTATAATCAAAGCTAATATTATAGCGAATGATATTACCAATAATTATAAAAAGAAGCATAATCAAGAGCCAATGTTCTATTTAATTATTGTATCTTTAGGAGGATTTCCTGAGCAGCTCTATTTAAAGGAGCTATTAAAAAAAAATTGGAAATTACCTAAGAGTAGACTGAAAGTTGTAGAATTAATTGATTTTGATGATTTTACTAGCTTATTAAAAAAACATGATATAGATTTGAGGTTTTATGTAGATATTGAGACATTATAGAGTGAATATTTCTATTTTTTAGTTTGAACTTGTTATTTTTAAAACAATTTATGCAAGAATAATAACAACTGCAAATTAGAAAATTATATAATGAGATTTTATTTAATAATATGGCATACGAAATTAACACAAAAGAAGGTAAAAGAATTATTTATACAGGAGATATAAGATTTCATGGTCATAGTCATGAAAGAGCTTTATCGATATCTTTTCTTAAAAATATTAATCCTAATCCCGATGCGTTAATCACCGAAGGAACAAGGATTAATGATCCCTCGAATTTTAGCGAACTTGATGTGTATAGAAAGGCACTTAAAACAATCATTTCTGATTGTAAGAGAGACACGAAATTAATTATTGCCTCATTTCCATGGAAGTCGGAAAAGTATTATATTGTAAGAACTGCAAAAAGATAAGGTTGTCGTTTAAGTTTGACCCCTCAGGTTTGAACAAAAGAACTAAAAGACTCACTCTTTCGCCTATGGACTTTGCAAAAGACGACAAGATGACCAAATTATGTACAACTTGCGAAAAACCTTTAATCTATACGGAGAAAGATAAAATCCCAAATTTTTTAGAGGGAGACAAGAATAAGCAAAATAGCATTAAACATCCAGATAAGATAAAAGATCGTTCTTTTTTCGATTTGTACGTAAAAATGATCGGTATATTTTCGGAGAAAAGTTCAGAATGCGTCGCAAAAATAAACAGCGTAAAAGAAAAGCTAAGAGAAAGAAAGAAACTCTTACAAAATTACAACCCTTATAGAGAACCAATGTAAAAAATTCAAATAATAAAAAAAATATGAGGTATAAAATTATGATAGAAATTCTCGATAAGGTAAAATTGTTAAGCGACGAGAAAATTAAGGAATTGATAGAAACATCAAAAGGCAACACCTAGCTTTTTCACCCTCTTTGTTTACGATTTCCCTTAATAAGTATTGTAAATCTTCAACATTTTTAACAAATTTAATAAAAAATAATATTTTTTTAAAATGATTTTCGTACTATAAATTTTTACTAAATTATTAATTATAATTTTACCAACGCTTATTAAAGAGAACAAAAATTTAATTAAGAATTATGTTTAAAGAAAAAGACAAGAAAATCGTGAAGTGTTGCGTAAAGAATTGTGCAAAGGAAATACCAGTTGAAAAGGCAATTATTATAGATGGTAATTATTTTTGTGGAATATGTGGCGTTGCGTATTACCGAAGCGCTTTACAATTTTAAATTAGAATAGAAAATACCTCATTTTAAAGTCTAAATTTTTATTTAATGCTGTCTTTATTAGATTATAACAAACATTCTATAATTTAAGGCCCGTGGCCTAGTTGGATAGGGCGGCAGCCTCCTAAGCTGAAGGTCGGGGGTTCAAATCCCTCCGGGCCTGCTGTTTAACGACGCTATAAATCACAAAATATCAATCTTTTTATTTTTTTTCGGATAATCATAAATTGTGAGTAAAATCTCTCATTTTGAAAAGGAATATTTCAATGGAGAAAAATCTATTCTATGGAAAGCCGGAGGGTATGATTTACTTGTACGGCTTAACATGTGGCGGTTAAGGAAGTTTAGAAAGATTATAAAAAAGTATAGTACGTCTCATAAAACTTTATTGGATGTAGGCTGTGGTTATGATAGTTTTTTGACCTTGTTTAAGAACGATTTTAATATCTATGGAATGGATATTTCACATCATGCTATAGAGGTTGCCAAAATTAGATTAGACTGTCCCGTACAACAAGCAAATATTGAAAATGAGTTTCCTTATGACAAAAAATTTGATATTATTACTGCTATAGATGTTATAGAACATTTAAATAACCCAAGAATAGCGATTCAAAATATTTATAATCATTTAAACGAGGAGGGTTTATTTTGTTTTCAGTTACCAACAGTAAATAATGGTTTAAGTAATTTAATAAATAAACTATTTTTCGCTCACGATAAAACGCATATATTTATTGTAAGTGTGGAAGAATTAGAAAATTTGATAAAGTCTGTCGGTTTTAAAAAAATTGCTATATATTCCTCGTTATTCCCTATTTTTACTAAAAAATTGAATTTTGTTAAAGACTTTTGTACTATTTTTGGATTATTTAAAAAATTTTAATGTGATTTTTTAATACTTATGCTATATATTCCTCGGTACATATCCATAATTTAACAATTATTAAATACAATGCAAACATAAGAAATATTTGTACGATATAGTACGAATTATAAAAAAAAAGAGGTAATTATAATTCCCAAGAAAATTTTAAGGGTAAATATGAGCAATCTTGAGGCTAAATTGGAGGATCTCCCAGAGAAATACGCAGCATTGGGCGGTCGGGGTATGACCTCAACCATCGTAGCAGATGAGGTGCCAGCACTTTGCCACCCGTTAGGGCCTAACAATAAGGTTGTATTTGCACCAGGGATTGTAACTGGGACGAGTGCTCCTAGCTCTGGTAGATTAAGCGTTGGAGGAAAATCGCCTTTAACCGGAGGAATAAAGGAGGCAAACGCAGGCACGCCATTTTCTCAAATGTTGGCAAGATTAAGAATTGCAGCAATAATTGTAGAGGGGCAAAGTAAAGGCGACGATTATTATCTTCTTAAAATCACAAAAGATGGAGGCGAATTGATTAACGCAAATAAATGGTCGGGAAAAGGACTTTATGGTGTGTACCCACAACTCTTTGCGGAATTTGGAGATAAAGTTGGCATTTGTGGCGTTGGAATAGCTGCTGAGCTCGGTGGAGCTGCTTCTGGAATCTGTTTTAACGACCCAGATGGTTTACCTAGTAGGTATGCTGGAAGAGGTGGACTCGGTGCAGTAATGGCGTCTAGAGGATTAAAATTCATAGTTGTTGACGAAACTGGTGCTCCAGGAGTAGAGATTAAGAATGAAGAGGTCTTTAAGCAGGGTGCACTTAAACTTGTGAAAGCTCTTGCTGATCACGATGTAACTAAACCAGGAGGTGGTCTTTATACTTACGGTACTGCTGTGCTTGTTAATATTATAAACGAAGCAGGCGGGTTACCTCAGAGGAATTTTTCCAGCGGTCAAGATGATCGATCTTCAAGGGTTTCTGGTGAGGTTAAAGCCGAAATGATAAAGAAGAGAGGTGGTGTACGACCTCACGCATGTAATACTGGTTGCGTCATCCAATGTTCAGAAGTCTGGACTAAACCTAAAGGAAAAGATCCTGTTGGAGTTTTAGAGTACGAATCCATATGGGCATTAGGTCCAAACTGCGGAATCTACGATTTGGACGATATAGGAGAACTTAACCGTGCGTGTAACGACTTAGGATTGGATACAATAGAAGCCGGCGACACAATTGCGGTGGCTATGGAAGGAGGATTAGCAAGTTTTGGGGATGCGAAAAAATCTTTAGGCCTTTTAGATGAAGTTCGCAAGAAAACACCTTTAGGGAGGATAATAGCTAATGGTACAGAATTTACTGGGAAGGCTCTAGGAGTAGTAAGAATCCCCACGGTGAAGGGTCAAGGGCTCCCAGCTTACGATCCAAGGGCGATAAAAGGAATAGGAGTTACCTACGCAACCTCTCCAATGGGTGCTGATCATACAGCTGGATACGCAATCGCTACAGAAATTATGGGAGTAGGAGGAACAGCAGATCCTCTTGATACTAAAAAAGCAGAACTTTCTCGTAATTTGCAAGTAGCCACAGCCATGCTTGACTCAGCTGGTTATTGTCTATTTACAGTCTTTGCCATTCTCGATATTCCTGATGGTCTAGTGGGAATAATCGATACTCTGAATGGAGTGTTAGGAGCAAGCCTAACTGTGGATGATGTACCTGCAATTGGAATGCAAATACTTAAAATCGAAAGAGACTTCAATAAAGCTGCAGGTTTTACTGCTTTAGACGACAGACTTCCTGAATTTTTCTTAATAGAAAAACTTCCCCCACACAACGAAGTTTTCAACGTACCAGATGATGAATTGGATAAAGTCTTCGAATCTTAAAAGAAAATTAACACCTTTTTTTTATTTTTTATATTTTATTTTATTTTTTCAATAATTCTTTTATGGTATAAATTATATTTAATTAAAATTTTTGATTTTAAAGAGAAATATTTTATTAGGATTTACTTAATAGATTATTAGACCTCCCTAACTAAAAAAGCAGAGTTCAAACTTTAAAGTTTAGAAAAAATGTCTCTACAAATAAAATTATACGGAGATTTAAAGGAAAAAGTACAGCAACAATGTCTTTATGTAGGTGCCCCAATCACATTGAATATTGATACGGTAGGGATTGAAACCGTATCCGATATTCTTAAGAAACTTTTCATAGAAAACACTGAAATTAGCCATATATTTGTAAATGGAAAATACTCTGATGTTCGAAGAATTGTCAAAGATGGGGATCGAATAGGATTATTCCCAAGAAGAATGGGATTAATTTTCGTGGAAATAGTTGTAGACAAGTATATTTCAGTTAAAACCAAGATTTCGGCAGATTTAAAAGAACAAGGAGCTTACGAATCAATCATAGAAGTACCAGAAGGAAGTACCATCAAAACCTTACTAGAAAAATACAAATTTTCAACGGTTAAAGATAAATTAATAATCATGGTTAATGGAAAGGCTTGTTATGAAAGTGTTCATATCCTTAAAGATGGAGACGATATTACTATTTTACCTTCAAATAGCGGAGCTAATCAATCTTAAACTATAGATAAAATTTAGAGCTTAAAAGAAAAGATTTTATTTAGAATAACTCACTAGATAATTTGGAAGATGACAATACTAGTAAAATTGTTCGGAGAGTTAACAGAAAAAGTAGGTAAGCAAAAAAACACTGGGGGTATTCCAATAACATTTACGATCAATAATGAAGGGATTAAAAAGATATCCGATATTCTAAAAAAGCTCGAAATAGAAGAATCTGAAACTAGTCATTTATTTGTAAATGGAATATATTCTGGATTCGGGAAAAATGTTAAGGACGGGGATAGAGTTGCAATTTTCCCCAAGAGAATGGGATTGTTATATAAATGGTATTTTAAAAAGGTAGAAAATGACTAAAAAAAATAATTCAATTTCTGTTTTAGTAAAATTATTTGCTGATTTAAGGAATTACGGCCCAGAAAAAGCGGTTATAGTCTTACAAGAAGGAGACATGGTCATTTCTGTTTTAAAAAAATATAAAATTCCGAAAGACGATAAAAATTTGATTATTTTGGTTAATGGAAGACCACACCGTAAAAGTGATTTCGTTCTTAAAGACGGAGATGTCGTTGCGCTTTTCCCACTCATTGCTGGGGGCTAATCATTTCAAAAGAATGCGCACATTATTTAAATATCTAAAATATTATCCGTTTTTTCTTCTATCAAATCGGTTTTCTTATTTAAAAATCAAAAATAATTAATTTGGGTATAAGTCCTTTTAGGTGATCATGGAATTTAAGTTTTTACTCATAGCTGCTAAGAACGGTTTGAACGAAAATTTGCTTGCCTTCAGGTAATCTATACCCTATTTTTTTCTTTTTAACATCTTTCATTAAATGGTTGTACAAGGGGCGACCTATCAGATTAGTAAAGGGGATATATCCATATTCTACGATGAACGTATGGAGTGTAAATAAAAGATGACCGTACTCTTTATCTCTCTGTTTTTTCCCCGCTCCGTTCCCCTTAACTTGTGAATGTTTACTTTCTATCTTGTTGGTGGTAATGTGTTTTTCCTTAAAAATTTTAAAAATTGGGGAGAGCAACTGAAGCATCCATTTTCTGGCACCCGCACGCATTGATAATTTATTTGTCTTGAAGTTTACGTATATTTTGGCTGAACCTTCTTTCTGGAACGAATCGGATTGATAGTTTTCCAATTTTTGCCGCCATTTTACGTTCTTATTTTTAACTTTATCTGCATTTCGAGGTCTGCCTCTCTTTGCATGAATTTTCCCTTTTATGAACTTAATCTCCCATTTAAATTTCAGTTGGTGCTTATCACGATAAAAAGCCTTCCAGTGCGTATAGATCTTATGATGTAAGAAGTGAGGACCGAGTTTTTTAAATTTGCTGATAATAATCTCTCCGCGTTGATCTTTATTATGTAATTGAGCAACATGGATTACTTTACTACCGAATATTTTAGCAATTGCTATATAAGAAGGTTCACCATCGGTGATAAGAATTTTAAGCTTTTTTCTACAGGCTTCAGGGATTTTATTGAATGCTTTAAGTATGGATTCCTTTAATTCTCCCTCGTCTACTGGACCAGTAGAAAGCGTTTCATAGTCATTATTGATAAATACAATTTCTGCATTGGAATTACCCCAAGATCCCATATAGGTCTCATCTCCTAATATAACTCCTCTTGGAAGTTCTTTTATTTTCTGTTCAATTATCTCTGAATTCTGCTGAAATACCTGCAATACAAACGATTTCTTAAATTTACTTAACTTATCTTGAGGAATTTGCCATCGGGTTGCTATTCCAGTGAGTGGATATTTATAAAAAAATAGCTCATAAAGCATTTTTTTAACTTTTTCTTGATAAAGTAGTAATTCTATCATTTCAATATCCTTTCCAAACCGTTTCCCACATTGTGAGCATCGGATTCTATGATAATTTTTGTGCTCTGAGGTATTAAATCCATCCCATGTAATAGAGCCCACATGGGCGCACATATGTTGAGAAGTAGATTTTGAGTTCCACTTTTTAGGACCCGAAAAAAAATTTATTCGCATTTTTTTATCTAAACTAGGATAACTCATTGTTTTCTCCCACCATTTTTTAACATCTAATTAATATTGGGGAGATCTTTTATTTTAATGTTTCCCCGAAAGCTGAGGCGCTTAATTGCCCAAAGAATGATAGTTCATGTAGCAAGAATTTAACAAATCCAAAAGTTTATATTACTTCCATCTAAATTTTTACAAAATAACGAAATGAAAAAAAAATTGGGTTATCACCTAAAAGGCATTAACCCCCCGCTTTATGTTTTTTTTTTTTTTTTTTTTTTTGGGGAGACCCAAAATGGGTGACCCTCGAAACGTCTTTCTAAAAACAATTTTGCAATTTATTTCCCAAAACCTTATAAAATTGATAGGACCCCCGGTGAGAAGCAAATTCAAGCCTTTACCAACCGAAAGATCGGGGTAAGGATTCAATTTGACAAGACACTAAAAATTCCAATATTTTTTCTGCAAAGAGAGTAAACATTAAATACCTAGGGATTTTTATTCTAGTATATGAATATAAGAGTTGCATTAAATATAGCTTCAAACAGAAGATTGAAACTTGTTATTTAGGTTAAGATTATTGTATAATTTGAATGTTGCATTAAATATAGCTTCAAACAGAAGATTGAAACTTTTTAATAATCCAATGAAGGCACTCCCTTAATCCTGTTGCATTAAATATAGCTTCAAACAGAAGATTGAAACAATTCTCTCTCTTCTTCGTTCCAAAATTTTAACTTCACGTTGCATTAAATATAGCTTCAAACAGAAGATTGAAACATTAAAAGCAAGAAAAAGGCCAGAAATTGTTTTAAAGTTGCATTAAATATAGCTTCAAACAGAAGATTGAAACTTAGAGATCGTTTGTATCATTTTAAAATTACTTTCGTTGCATTAAATATAGCTTCAAACAGAAGATTGAAACATAAAATTGACCTCTCGGGCCGTTTGTTCAATTTCAGGTTGCATTAAATATAGCTTCAAACAGAAGATTGAAACATGTTCATCATTTTATCGGAAAAGTAAAATCCCCCACTGTTGCATTAAATATAGCTTCAAACAGAAGATTGAAACTTTTCATCTTCTATACTTTCTATACTTTAAATGTGGTTTGTTGCATTAAATATAGCTTCAAACAGAAGATTGAAACGGATAGACCCCGGCAATGGGACTTCGCGCCATATTATAGTTGCATTAAATATAGCTTCAAACAGAAGATTGAAACAGAGAAACTTCTCTCCAAAAATGATACCATATTACTTTTGTTGCATTAAATATAGCTTCAAACAGAAGATTGAAACTGTTTCACCAGTCCTGCAATCACAATCGCCAACGGGTTGCATTAAATATAGCTTCAAACAGAAGATTGAAACATTCTCGTGGGTCGTACCATGTATCGTAGATACCTGCAGTTGCATTAAATATAGCTTCAAACAGAAGATTGAAACGTATTAAGGTCCCATTTTTCTAAAGAAAGTTTGTATTTAGTTGCATTAAATATAGCTTCAAACAGAAGATTGAAACGGTGAAACATCCTAGTACTTCTGAAACCTTACTGAATGTATTGCATTAAATATAGCTTCAAACAGAAGATTGAAACTTTGAGCAACATTGACTTCTTTTTCCTTAGATATTTTTTTAAAATCCTGAAGCCTTGAAAAAGTACAGCCATGTTTTTTAAAGGGAAACCATTCTCTTTGTAAGCCTTTACTTAAAGGTGTACTTCGTTTGTAACTAACTCACTATAAATTGAAATTTAACATCCTTATTGAATTTAGAAATTAAATTGAAAATTGCCTCATACATAAGGAATAATATTGATCTTAAAGCATATTTGATATAAAGAAGTTATATAATGAAGAGATAGAATTCTATGTCTCTGATTTTTCCTTGTCGCATCCGCTCGTGAGACCCGATAAGTTTAAATATTCGAATTTCTATTTTTTAATTATGAGGGAAAAAAATCCATAAGGCATAAAAGTAAAATTTTTTGAGAAATATCTGCTTAATTTAAGCATATTTGAATCCTAGCTTATTGACTCTGTTTTGCTAATACGCTCCAGTCCGTATTCACATACGATAAATATATATAAAGCAATAATTATATACAATATAGAAATAAAAAGAAATTCACTATAATATTTTTTTGAAATTAAAAAATTTGATTTATCAAATTTAAATGTGAATATAAGGTTATAAAAATGATAGAAAATTTAAAGGAAGAAATTTCGATGCTTAAATCAGATATAGAAAAGAATCTTAAATTAATAGCGGAACTAAAAAGTCAAAATAAAGATTTTAAACATATAATAAAAGAAATATGGAAATTAAGTAAGAAGAAATATGTGTTAGAGAGTAGATCTAATCCAAATTTTAAAAGATATAAAGGTTTAATTTTTACAGTTGGATTAACTCCAGAACCGATCATTTTAAATATTTTAGCAAACGAACCGGAAGCGGTATATTTTATTTATACTGAAGAGTCAGAAAAGTATATAGATACTATTATTGAAGAAACTAATATTAAACCATCTCAATATAAGCGAGGAAAGATACCAAAAGATTCTGTAATCACGGCCTTCAGATTGATTAAAAAAGGACTAAATTTTTTATGTGAGGATAAAGGGATTAAAAAAGATAATATTGCTTTAGATCCTACGGGGGGTACTAAAATTATGAGCGTAGGGTGCGGCATAGCTTCATCAATTATGGATTTAGATATTTTATATGTAGGAAATACCAAATATAATGTTATGCTAAGGCGTCCCGAACCAGGGTATGAAAAACTTGTCAATTTACCAAACCTTAATAGTGTTCTATTAGGAGATAAATCGATTGAAGATTTAAACATTTCAAAAGAGACTATAGAAAAGATTTCGAAATACTTTAAAGATATCACAAGTACTCACGTTGTACTCTTAATAAAAAAGACTGGAGAGCTTCTTTCTGAAATTCGATATTTAGAGAGCCATAATCTCAAAGCAGATGTTTTATCTGGTTTTATCACCGCTATAACAAGCATTGGAGGAGAATTAAAAAATCAACTTAATATTCATCAGGGAGATAGTGACCCTCTCCAAATGGAATTAAAGTTCAAAGGCTTTACGGTCAATCTCATAAATGGAGAATTTATATATTTAGCTCTTATTAACGACGGAAAAATAGGCGAATTGGTAAAGGAGAATTCTATTCAATTGGTTGACGAGTACGAAGCGATTCACACCGATGGTCTTAGAAATTTTAATTGTAAAATAACCCAATTCAATGATTTTCCAGCAAGAGCAAAAGAAAAGTTAGATCTTAATCTTAATGAAAAATGCAGTCTTAATCTTGAACAAATACATCGATATGATAAAAATATAACCATAATATATATATTGAAAAGGTGGTATAATAAAATGAAATTAAAGACCCATCTTACTTCCTTTTATCCTATATTAATACCTAAAATTCTTGTACGAGAATTAGGAATCACTATAGAAGAGGCTAATTATTGGACGTACGATCTTTTCAGAAATAATTTACTTATACAATAAAAAATAGCATTATGATAATTAATACTAATCGAATTAAGAAGATTGCTTAAATTCTCCTCAATTAACTCTACTTTCAATTCTAATTTAATTAAAATTAATTTCTAAATCCTTAAGATTTTTTTATTATACTGAGCAATAATTATATATAATCTTTAAAAATAAGCAAAAACAAGATTTTGTATTATGACTAAAATAATCACCCATCCTGGAATTGCCCATTTTGATGACTTACTGTCCATCGCATTGATACTTGCATTGGATAAAAATATCCAAAAAGTGGAACGAAGAGAGCCAACTGAAGAAGAAATTGAAGATCCAGAGATATGGAAATTAGATATCGGTGCGGGATACAATCCGAAATTAAAATTATACGATCATCACCAAGAAGTTCTAAGAGAGAAAGAATGCACGTTTTCACTATTATTGAAAGAATGGAATTTATGGGAAGATGCTATTGAAGTCTATCCTGAATTAAAAACGTGTCTCATTAGAGATATTTCCGGAACTGAAGGTGTTAAAAAATTTTTGAACAGTTCAACATTAGCAATCTCTCTTCTCTCTTCTACCATTGAGAGAGTAATTATTCACAGGTTTGAACGAAAGAATGTAATCGAAAAAAATTCATTTGATTTTTCCTTATTAAAAATGATCGGCCACGAGTTTTTCCGAGGAATAAAAATGTATAAAAAGCTCAAACAAAGCCTAAATAATAAACTTGAAATCGATTATATAGATGACATTCCCTTAATTAAATGCCTCAAATTGAAACCATCCTATTTACTCACCAGATTAATGAATAAAAAAAGGAATGAGCTTTCAATTCGTGGGGGCGTTCTCGCTTATCCTAACGATTGGAATACCAATATGATTTCTCTAAGAAGGACTAATGATGAGCATCGGATTGATTTTAATAGCATAAAATCATATGAAAAAACGCATTTTGTACATAAGAACGGTTTTTTTGCAGTAGTCGAGCAGATGACGGATGATGAATTAAGATATTATCTGGAAGGAGCTATAGTTAAATCCTAAGAGGAGTTAATTGAGCTTAATTAATAAGAAATATAAATCTCGAGAATAATCAAATAGTATTCATTTGCCCGTACATATTTAATTTATTAGCTAATTTATTAAAGCTTTTTATTTTCACTCTCCAAAAATATATATCAATCTTTTTTTTTGGTGAAAATAATACTGCATTTATTCCTAACTCGGATGCTGCCTTTAAATTATCCCATTTATCATCAACAAAAATACAATTTTCTGGAGATGCTCCTGTTAACTTAAAAAACATTTGGTAAATTCTTTCATCCGGTTTTCTTATACCCACATCGGCACTTATAAGCGTAGTGTTAAAAAACTTATTAAGATCAAATTTTTTAAAGGCAAAATCAATCCACTCTTTTAGATTATTAGACAATAATGCTACATTAAATTTATCCATCATTTTTTCAGCAAATACGATAAAATCAGGGTCTAAGACAAAATAACCGGCTAAAAAATCATTCTGAATGTCGGGATATAACTCAGCTAATCCTAATTTTTTCCAAAAAATGTCGACCGGAAAGCGTCCTAAACTTGCCTTATAATAGGATTTGAGAATTTCTTTTGTTGAAATGGAATGATTTTTGTTTTTGACGAAAGGAATGAGCAAATCTTTAATGCCATATTTTCTTTTGAATACCACTCCCATTCCGTCTAATATAAGCCATCTAATTATGATAATAGTAATACAATTTTGCCTATTCAATCATCTCAATTTTTTTAAGAAAATTGCTATAAAAACACAAAATTATTTTTTTCTCCCATTTTGTTGAAAAACTTTTGTCCTCAATTTTCTTCTTTTTTTATAAATTCATTTTTTGACAAAATCATATTTAAACTTTATA
>JAUWBH010000140.1 GCA_030605085.1 Promethearchaeota archaeon
GAAACTCCATCACCCTTTTTTAATCCCAACTTTATTAGACCATTAGCTAATTGGTTGGATTTCAGATGCATGTCTTTATAGGTATATCTTTCCTCAATATTCTTATCAAAATCTCTAATATATGTTAAGAAGACTTTATCACCTACTTTTTCTGCTTTCCGCTTTACAATATCACCAAAGGTAGTTGTTGGAGTAATTCCTTCTTTTTTTCTGATCATATTTAAATATACTTCAACTTGTTCTTGCGACATCTTTTATCAGTTTTTATCTTTAATTTTTAAAAATAAGTTCTCTAAATTATTTAAAATATTTTAAAATTTTTTTTATTTTAATCTTCTAGCAAAAGTTTGGGCATCTTTCATTGCTTCTGAAATATCTCGAGGTCTTTTACAATCCCCTATAAGTTGAATTTTAGGCGCAACTCCTTCAAATTGTTTTTTTAACTTTTTAGCTTTTGTAATTCGGGAACCGCAATATACTAAAGTATCCGCTTCAATAAATTGTTCATTTTTATTTCCATCAAGGAACTTAACCCCCTTCTCTGTGACATCCAATAATTTCGCTTTAGTATAAACCGGGATGTTGTTATCTCTCAAATATTCAAGTATCCATAATCGCCTTCCTGTTGCCATTAACATTTCGGTCGCCACAGTGGTATTTGACCCCATTAATGCTTTAACATTGTATCCTTGTTCCGCCAATGTTATTGCGGTTTCTGGTCCCCCCTTCCAATATGCACCCAAGCCCCAAACTACGACATCTTTCCCAATTGGCTTGTTTTTCAAAATTGCTTCATCTTGAGTTAATACATTTGGTGTTCCTTCCAGATTTTTTGGTATAGAAGCTTCAGTACCGGTTGCTAAGACCAATATATCTGGTTTTAAATCAGAAATTTGTCCACCTGTTAACTCTTTATTGAGATGTATAAGCACTTCTAATTTCTTTAATTGGGTTTCTAAATAATTCACAATGTTCATGAATTCTTCTTTTTTATATTCCATAGCCAAAAGAGGTATTAATCCTCCCACCTTATCTGATTTTTCATATATTTCTACTTCATGCCCCCGCAGTTTTGCTACTCTAGCGGCTTCCATTCCCGCAATACCGGCTCCCAGCACAACAATTCTCTTTAAATCAGTTGAGGGGGTTAGATCTGTATAATTTTGACCGCTATAAGCATCATAGACGCACGTACTCGCACATTTTTGCAAACATCCCGTGCAATATTTAATATCATCCAGTTGTCCATTAAAGTATTTATTAGGTGTATCAGCATCGCAAATTAACTGACGACCCATATAAACGATATCTACTTTCCCTTGTTGGATAAATTCATCAGCCATTTTTGGATCGACAATTCTTCCAACACCAATAACAGGGACATTAACTGCCTTTTTAATTGCTTCAGCTATATGAATAAAGGCACCATGTTCAAAATACGTCGGAATTGTTATGCCGTACGGACTTCTTATTATGATCCCTTGACTCACATCAATACAATCAACTCCCGCATTTTCTATTATTTGGGCAATTTGTTGTGTATCTTTGATTTTTAGTCCATCAGGTAGCAATTCATCGCCAGAAATTCGAACAAAAATGGGAGGTTTTTCACCCATGCTCTTCCTCATTTTTTCTACAGTTTCTATTAAAAAAGTGCAACTATTCTCTAAAGATCCTCCATATTGATCCGTTCTTTTATTTAAGTAAGGAGATAAAAAAGAGGCATGTAGAGTACCATGAGCTGAATGGACTTCAACAAAATCAAATCCCGCTTGAATTGCTCTTTTTGCTCCCGCAGCAAATTGCTCTTCAGCTTTAATAATCTCTTCAATATCCAACGCTCTAGTTTCACCCCCGCTTTTTTTTATTACATCAGCCCAATTTGGTGCCATTAGATCGAATGCAGAGGTTGCATTTAATAAATCTGTCTTTGCTGGTCCTATTGGTTCTAGATCAACATTAAAAAGCTTAGCAAAAGTGAACTCTATTAAACCAGCACCAGCAAGTTGTATTCCAATTTTTGCGCCATATTTATGCACCGTGTCAGTTATTTTTTTATATGCCGGAATGCTATCATCAGTCGATAAATTTGCTTGGTTTCCAAAGAAGCTAGGATCAGGCGAAACTGCTTCATATGTTATTAATCCCACTCCTCCACGAGCCTTTGTTTCATATGCATTAAATGTTTTCTCAGTAGGACGCCCTTTCGCATCAGATGATAGAGTTAACATAGGAGGAAAACCTAATCGGTTTTTTACTTGCATCCCTCTAATTGTTATTGGATCACTTAATTTTGGCATTTTCAAATTTCACATTTTTTATTTTGTTAATATTATTTTTTGAATTATATTTGAAAAAGTTCAAAACAAACACAAATGAGCGTTTAACCTCGTTTAATCTCATATCCAGCTTTTTCTCTATCGTAAGTAGTTTCTGTTACTCCACGTTCTTTAAGAATTTGTTTCAATGTTCTATGAACTTCGCTTTTCGGAAGTTCGTCAATAAAATCTATGTATTTTGGTATCATAAAGTATGCCATTTTATCTTGACAATAATCAAGCAATTCTTCGGGTGTCATTTTTTCACCCGGTTTTAGCGCAACTGAAACCATTACTTCATCTTCTGCGTATTCGGAAGATTTAACCGCATAAGCGGCTGATTCTAATACTTTTTCATGTTGGTTAATCACACGTTCAATACTCCAAGGGGAAATATTCTCGCCTCTACGTCTGATCGCATCTTTTTTTCGATCCACAAAATAAAACCAACCATCTTTATCTTTTGTGGCTAAATCCTCTGTATGAAACCATAGTTGCCCGTCTTTTCCTTCTCGAATTTTTTTTTTGGAGGAGTCATCATCTTTATAATAGGTGACTTTTCTCTGATCAAGTTCTTTTTTATCCACTAAAAAGACTAATTCTCCAACTTCATCAGGTCCTAACAGATTCCCCGCTTCATCCATGATATCTGCGATGGAACCCGGAAGAGGTTTACCCATTGTACCTACTGGAACAGGCCCTTTTTCAAAAAATGGTCCAAGTAAGTATCCTCCCCCGTCAACGGCACCATAAAATTCTTTAACCGTTACATTATACCTTTTTTCAAAGGGTTCGATCATTTCCTTAGGACAAGCAGCAGAAACGACTACCCGAACATCATTTTCTATATCATTCGGACGTTCAGGTTGCTTTAATAAAAATTGCGGCATTGCTCCGAGGGTATTAAAGATTGTTACATTATACTTTCTACAAATATCCCAATGACGACTTGCACTAAATCTTTTTGAAAGTACAACAGGATATTCCGATATTAAACCGGGAAGAGTTGTTATTTGAAGTGCATTGCCATGAAATAAGGGTAAACAAATAAAATAAACGTCCCTTCCTGTACACCCTAATACCATTGGCAGAGCAGTGAATATTTGAAGACTTTGCCCCGCAATAAATTTTCTATAGAAAAATGTTGTTGCTTTGGGAGGGCCCGTCGTACCGGATGTATACATAAGCATAGCTTTTTCATCAAAATCAATTTCTGCTTCAATATCATCATCGGGTGCTTCTATTATTTCCTTGAACGATATCATTCCAGCTGGCATTTTAAAATCAACTGGTGCCTCACTAGCATCAACTATAACGTGCTTGATTTTCGGTAGTTGATCTTTAATATTTATATAGTGTTCTAACATGCTCCAGTGTATCACTAAAATTTCACTATCGCTATGATCAATGATATACTGCAAGGTGGCACCCTTAAGAGCAATATTTATTAAAACTACATACGCACCAAGCTTAAATGTGGCAAACAAAGTATATAAAAACTCGGGACAATTAATTTCCATTAAAGAAATTCCAGTTCCCTTGCCTACTCCTAATTTAGATAACCCATTTCCTACACGATTAGATTGTAAGTGCATATCAAGATAAGTATATTTTTCATCGATACCCTTGTCAAAATCTCTTATATAAGTTAAAAAAACTTTGTCGCCTACAGTTTCTGCTTTATTTTTCATGACATCGTTAAATGTAGTTTTTGCCGTAATTCTAAATTTTTTTGCTGACATTTTGATTCCTTTTTTTTTATTAATTTTCTTTTATGAAAAATTTTTAATCAAAAGATTTTATTCCTGTATTTCAGGACCATCCGATCCCTCTCGGAACCATGTTACTGGCCTATATTCGCGAGGTACAGTCCCTTCTTGTTTAAAAGCAGGATAACCGATACATAAAGAACTAATAACTTTCCAAGGTCGTTTAATTCCAAGTTTTTTCTTTAGAGGAGGAATTGCATTAATGACATTAGCTATAAATCCATTCCAAAAAGCTTTAATCCCTAATGAATTTGCCACTAAATTCATATTCTGCCCACATATACCGATATTTAACTCAGGACCAATAATAGCCCTTTCATCACCAAGTATCAATATCACAACCGGAGCACCAAAAGAAGCTCTCAAATCTTTATTTTTGACTAGAGATCCTACTCCACCCAAGATAACCCGTGGATCAAAAGAACCGGGAGAGAATGGAGGTCCTTCGATTAAAGCTACAAGATTTTTAACTGTTTTATCACTCATATAGGCCGAATATAAAAACTTTAAACCTGCTTTAACTGTATTATCTATTTCTTTGAGCAGATCCTTATTAGTAATAACAATAAATTTCCAAGGTTGGCAGTTGCCCGCACTAGGAGCAAATCTTCCTGCTTCTAGAACTCTTTGAATTAAAGTCTCAGGCACAGGTTCATCCTTGTAGTTTCTCACACTTCGTCGCTCAAAAACGGCCCTCTCGATGGCATTCCATTCCGTAGGATTTCCATTCTCATCCTTAGGCTCAAGAGGCATTTTAGCAGGCAAAGGATAAGAATCAGTTTTCCAATACCCATCGGTTACATGGTAAGGTTCGACTATTATGATTGCATCCAAAGGACAGGCCACCTTACAGTTATAACAGCTAAAACATTCGTATTGTTCTTTCATCGCCGGAAAGCCACCTTCATCTAGTTCCCAAGCTCGAAATAGGCAGTTTTGGATACACAACCCACACTTATCACATTTACTTTGGTCGACTTTCATTACTCCCATATGGATATGGTTCATATCTGGTCGTAAAATATGTTTTACTTTTTCCCATGGCATGATTTATTTTCTCTCTTTGATAATTTGAAATGTTATATTTTTTAATTAATTAATATTACATATTTTAGTATTTGTATTTAGATCATTAAAATCAATAACAATGTATTCATTTTATTTCAAATAATACAATCAAATGTTGCATTTGACATTATTTGCGGGTGCAATCCGACACCCTCTATCCCATCAACCGAAATGGCGTTTGGGAATGCCTTTTTAAGATGTTATAAGCTCCGTTCACATCGGCGTTGATGAGAATGCCCTTAGAAGATTTAAATAAGCCTCTCGAAATTCGTGTGCCTAAATACTTCTTACGCTTCTCAACGGGTTCGTTGTCCAGAAAACTGCATTTGGAAGTGTAGCCTTCGTTTATCTTAACGACTTGAACGCTGACCAGTTCTGTTTTGTCTTCTAGCATTGACACAAACTTGTAAAACGGGATTTGAACGAAGTTTTGATTGGTTCGCTTCCCTAAATTGACATCTTGCTTCCAACCTTTGTTATACCCGATGGCAATAACGCCGATGTCGTGTTCCACGCAGTAATCTACGAAGTAACGCGAAATTCTGTGAAAAATCGTGTGAAGTTTGTTGTTTCGCTTTAAATGGAGGTTCTTGATCCGTTTCGTCTCTTTTTCGATGCCTTGCTTATCTTTTTGACTTCTTAACCGAGCCAATTCTTTGTTGTAGAATTGATTAATGGACTTCACGACATTGCCCTTAATAGCAATTGGCTTTAAGCCGATGTTATTTACGAAAGTTACAATGTTGTTCAGTCCCATATCAATCGCGATAATGTTGTTTTTATTCAACAGTAAAGGACGAGGATCTCTCTCGTACACGATCTCAACGCAATAGCGAATTCCCATCGGAACGATTCTTATCTGATTGAACGGTCCTTGATACTTGACTTTTATCGGTTCAATGTGCAGACCTCTCTGTTTTAACGACCTATTAGGAAAGTGAAGAAAGCCATCTTTTATCGAACATTGCTGGTTCGTGAAAATTGCGATGCTTTCTCCGTTTTTCGCTTTGTATTTCGGAGGTCGCGGTCGCCCCTTGTATTTGTGCGGATTTTCTTTGTAATCGCTTGAAGATTCGCGGAAGCTCTTCCAATCCTTCTCCAAGAGTCTTAAAATCTGTTGAGATGTTTTTGCGGGTAATTGTGTGTACGCGTCCATCTTCTTCAGCATGAAATCGAGGCCGTAATAGCCGAGCCAATTGTCTAAGTGAAACCAATCTTGTCTTACGTAAAAGTTTCCTAAATTCCGCAAGTTTTTAGCACGATGGCACAATTCAGAGAATACTTGAGATCACTTTACATGAATCTGCTCGACGACTTTCGTGGGTAAAGAGAGATTTTTTATGTAATATATATTTTTTCTTGATTTAAATAGGGTGTGTGTGTAAAGAATTACTGAATTCGTTTTGTTATCTACATAATATTGCCGAAAAGTCCCTTAGTACGCAAAGAACTTCATTTGTCTTCATTAATATTATTATTTGATAATATTTGATAGAAAAGTTATTGATTTTTTTAACTATACCTATCCCTCATCTTTTGCTATATGTTAGGTATAATCGTAATCATAGCTATACATGTAAAATTTATAATAAAATAATTTAGCAGTCATTTGCTAATGTCAGAAAAAAGCATGTTTAAGATAAATAATATTAATTATATTTGTATCAAAAATATAACTGCTTTTGTTGCGAATACCATAACGAAAATAACCGAAAAACTAAACCATTATATTTCTAGAAATATTTTTTTAAGATTATAAGGTACTTATTTTTAAACTCTTTTAAGTAATGATTAAAAACTTAACTATACCACACACGAAGAGGTTAATTTTTTTTGAATAAGGTTAGAATACATTGTCCTTCATGCTCAAAAAGTGGATTTATTGAAATTTCGAGTGATACTATTAAAGATTCTGTACGTGGTCTTTTAGCCGTTAATATTGCTAAAGATATCATATGCCCACATTCTTTCGTTGCGTATATTGATAAAAATTTAAGTGTGCGTGATTATTTCATAGCTGATTTTAAAATTGAACTTCCCGATATAACTCCCAAAGAAAAAATCAAAGGCGACCAAATTCCTAAAAAAGACATCGTTGATATAGATTTAATTAGGTTAAATATGCCAGCCCTGCAACTTACATATATCCTCAAGTCAATTTTCTTAAAAAAGAAAATAGTTCTAATTCACGACCAAGAATTTTTACACAACCACATACATAATTTTTTTAAATATGTAACTCAGGATTCTTTCGAGACTAATATTATTATATCGACAGAAGAAAATTACAAAAATAATAAAAAGAACTATAAGGATTCAATGGTTTTTGAAAATATCAATATCCTAAGAAATTTTAAGAAGCTCATCAATCCCAAGAAATTATCTATAGAAAAACAAATTGTAAATAGATTTTTGGTTGAATATGATTTAAGCTATAGTTATATTATCCTTAAAAACGACATTCAAAGAGCTTTTGAATTGTCAAAAGCAATTGTAGATATTATCAACGATAGTAAAGAAAAAAATGAAACAGTAAATACATTAAAAATAAGAGCACAATTAGAAAAAGTTTATGAAATTAAAATAAACACGATATATTTAAAATTCTTAATGAAAATTGTTGAAGACTACTTTGGAGTTGCTGTTCCTTCTATTACTGACAGTTTTCTTGAAATTTAAAAATATTGCTTTAATATCTAAAAAATATGAGAATTTCTTAATATTTATTTAGATTATCGTATAAAAATTAAAAAAAAGGGATTTTAAGGATTTTTTTTATTCTATAGTCTTTATAACATATTATATCTTTATGAAAAGTTTTTTTAAAGGCTCAGGTAAATTCCAGCCAAGATAAAACAAAATAGCAGAGGCAACCAAAATTATTCTTACTATGAATATTGGCGCGGTAGTTAAAGAAATAAAACCATCAAGAAAAGCCCCAAAAACGAACGATATCATAGCAATCAAGAGAAATTTTGCTTTTAATTTTACTTCTGGCTTTTCGCTCTTCCAGCTTATTCCAATAAACCAAAATAAAGATATAGATATCGATGCCAAAACGAATATTAAATAGAGCTGTAATATTCCTATAAATCTTCCATCAATAGGGGGAGTACTTAACACTCCGTGTCTGTCAGGGTTTGTAAAGAGAATATAGAAATAATAGATCTCAAATAATATCCCGATAACAGCGTATATAGCCATAATGATCTTTTGCTTTTCTTTAAACAGAAGTTCGGTTATTGTCCACATCCAGAACATAAGTGTAATTGCAGCCCAAGAAAAACTGAGGAAAATATAAACAGCTATTGAAAGACCTTGCCCAGTTGTAACTATCATCAAAAAAGAAACGCCGCTGCCAATCCACACCAAACCTTGTCCAAGTAATCCAATACCCCACCAAATGAAGTTTTTATCTTTGACTTTTAGATATTTTAAAGCTGTTAATACACCGACTAGTATAAAGATAATAACAATAATTAAACTAAACAATCCATTAAGAAATTCTATAGTTGTTAGCTCAATAATTCATCACCAATTTAAAACAAATTTGTAACTAAATTATAACATTAAGAATATAAAAATATATGTTAATTTTATAGATTTTATTTTTATTTGCTATAGTTATAACTTACTCCTTCTTTAATAATCGTTTTTTTACGAATTCGGGTAAAATCCAGCCAATGTAAAACTCAATAGCTGCGGAGATTAAAATTATTCTTATTATGAATATTGGTGCGGTAGTTAAAGAAATAAACGCATCAACAAAAGACCCGAAAATAGATGTGATCATAGCAACTAAAAGAATTTTTGACTTTAATTTAACTTCAGGATTCTCAGTTTTTAAGCTTTTCCCAATAAATATGAATAAAGATACAGATATCGACGCGATAACGAATAATGTAAAAATACGACTAATTCCGATATATGTAGAATCAATAGGAGGTGTGCTTAATGTTCCAATTACGCTAGGATCTGTAATGAGATAAAAGATAAGATATGCATCAAATGATATCCCTATAACAGCATATATCACCAGAATTATCTTTTGTTTTTCTTTAACCATAAGTTCGGTCATTGTCCACATCCAGAAAAATAATGTGATTGCCATCCAAAAAGTCATTAAGAAAAAATATGTCCCTGGAGAGAGCCCTTCCCCAGTTTGAACTATCATCAAAAAAGAAACACCGCTACCAAGCCAAGGCAAACCTTGTCCAAGTACTCCGATACCCCACCAAATGTAGGTTTTATCTTTAACTTTTCGATATTTTAAAGATATTAACACACCAACTAGTATAAAGATAATAACAATAATTAAACTGAACATTCCATTAAGAAATTCTATAGTTGTTAGCTCAATAATTCATCACCAATTTAAACTAAATTTGTAAATAAATTAATTATAATATTAAGAATATAAAAATATAAGTTATTTTATAGATCTTCTCCCAAAAATGAATATTTAATCTAATTTTTTTCACCTCCTTTTTAGTGTTTCAGAAGAAATTATAAATTCAATCTTACATCTGGTTGTGACACTTCAGCGATAGTCGGGAATAAATGAGATTACCGAAGGCTCTATGTTAAATACAATATATCCTCTAAGTACGTTTACAGGAATAGGAATTAGTATTCCCAAAAACCACGGTTCCACTGACCAATCTATGGTATAAGCATCCTTTTCCTCTTCTTCGTTACATTTTTGTCTATTATAATCGTTAGGGACTTCCAAAAGTTCAATAGGTTCTTCCAAAAGTCCAATTGGTTCTTCGTCTATATCACAGTCGAGATTAAATTCATTGTCGGGATCAATAAAATACCAAAGCATTAAAGATATAGATATTGATGCGATAACGAACAATGTATAAATCACAGTAATTCCGTGATATATTGAATTAATAGGGGGAGTGTCTAATGTTCCGATTACGCTAAGGGATTCATTTTTATCATTAAAAGACTTTCAAACGAATGAGATTATTGAACTCTTTAATTTATTTTCGATTGTATAATTTTATTATGAATCTCCTATGTAGATAATCCCAAGAGTGATTATTGTTAATTTTCTCTGTACACAGAATTGTAAAAATTTAAATTTACATAAATGATAAAGATCTTAAGGTAATTTTCTTTTAAGAATATAAAACCATTTTTTTTAGGAATAATGGCTTCAGTAAAAGTTTCTTGTCCATCTTGCTCAAACGAAGGATATATAGAAGTTCCAGAAGGACAATTACGGAGCTCTTTAAGTGGCATTTTAGCTGTAAATGTGGATACTATTTGTTCACATTCGTTTATTGTATATATAGATAAAGATCTCAATGTCAGAGATTCATTGCTTGTAGATTTTAGGGTGGAGCTTCCAAAAGTACCTATACCAGAAAAAATTAAAGCCGACAAAATTCCTAAAAAAGACATCGTTGATATAGATTTAATTAAGCTAAATATACCTGCCACGCTACTTACATACGTCCTCAAGTCAATTTTCTTAAAACAAAAAATAGTTCTAATTTCCGACCAAGAATTTTTACACAACCAAATTTATAATTTCATTAAATACATAACTCAAAATACTTTCGAAATTGATATCATTATACTTACAGAAGAAACATACAATAATAATAAAAAGTCCTATAAGTATTCAATGGTTTTTGAAAATATTAATATCCTTAGAAATTTTAAGAATCTCATCAATCCCAAGAAATTATCTGTAGAAAAACAAATTGTAAATAGATTTTTGACTGAATATGATTTAAGCTATAGTTATATTGTCCTTAAGAACGACATTCAATGGACTTTTATATTGTCAAAAGCAATTGTAGATATTATTAACGATTATAAAGAAAAAAATGAAACTGTAAATACATTAAAAATAAGAGCACAATTAGAAAAATATTATGAAATTAAAATAAACACGATATATTTACAATTCTTAATGAAAATTGTTGAAGATTACTTTGGGGTTGCCGTTCCTTCTATGACTAATAGTTTTCTTGAAGCATAAAAAATATAAAAAACAAGAATTTACTACCATTATTTTAATTATCGAATAAAAATAATATAATGGATAAAAATAAAAAAAAAGAAATTTTTGGTTTTCTTTTTACTATAGTTATTATAACTTACTCCGTCTTTAAGAATAGTTTCTTTACAGGTTTGGGTAAAATCCAACCAATGTAAAACTCAATAGCACAAGAAATCAAAAGGATTCTTACTATAAAAACTGCTACGATATTTACGCCAACATAACCATCTAAAATTGATCCGATAATGAGCGATATTATACCGATCAAATTAAATTTTGCTTTTAATTTAATTTCAGGATTGTCAGATTTTAAGCTACTCCCAACTAACAATAATAAAGATACGCTTACTGTTATTAAAATGAATATAGCATATAGCATGCTTAATCCGACGTAATTAATATCAAGAGGAGGATCAATAAATCTTCCGATTACAAGTGGATTGTTTACGAGGTAGTAGAGAAGATAAATCTCAAAAATAATTCCAAAAATAGCATATATTCCTAGAATTATTTTTTGTTTATCTTTATACTTAAGTTCAGTGATTGTCCACATCCAGAAAAATAATGTGATTGATTGAAAAAATAAACTTAGGAATAAATATTGTGCTAATGTTAAAGGTTCTCCTCCCATAATTATTATTAAAAAAGAAAATCCACCGCCAGACCAAGGTATACCCACTCCAAGTATTCCAATACCCCACAAAATATAGGTTTTATTCTTGACTTTAAAATATTTTAAAGCTATTAATATCCCTACTATTGCAAAGATAAAAAAAATCAATAGACTGAAGATTCCATTAACAACTTCTATCGGTTCTAAATTAATAGTTTCTCACCTATGTAAAATAAGTTTCTTATAAATAATAACAGAACTTGTATTTAATTGTTTAGTGATCTTGTGTTAAAATTAATTTTAGTGTTTCAGAAGAAAATAGAACTTTATCTTAATAACCTCTTTTCTTTCGTATCTAATTTTGAAACGAAAATCCACTTAGACTTAACCTTTAACAAGTATTAATTTAAGTAATTGTTAATTTTTAATTTTTTCCGATAATTAATACTTTTCCAATTTGTTTATTTCTAACGGAATTAGCAAAATCTCTGAACTCTTCCCAATTAGGCTTATTTTTTAAATCCTCAAACGTACAATTTAAAACGTAAGTTGTATATTCAAAAGCAAATCTCAGATTAATATCGTTCTTAGCTTTTATTTTATTTAGGGCGGATGTTTTTAATACATTCTCATAAATTTTTTCATCATCTACTATAAAATTTTTTTTTAGTTCATTGTACACTTTATGTAACGCTGTCATTTTTAAGGAATGTAAGCAATTATTCTTATTTCCGCACAAGTCTTTTTCTAACTCTTTTGATTTTTTTATTATTTGTTTATAGCTTGTTATACACATTGTATTGAATTGGGGAAGTATGTGATTCAATCCCGCAAAAGATTGTGAAGCACTAACCGAATAGCAATAATTCTTTTGTTCCCTTAGAATTCTGAAAAAAGGGGCATCCATTTCGTTTAAATAATCTTTTAGAGCATAAGAAGCTAAAGAAGGTTTTTCATCGTAAAACAATATAATTGCCGAAAATGGAAAATCTTTAACTTCCTTTTCGTAATTTCCCTTTACTTTTATTTCTTTTACATTATTTAAAGGGGGTCCATTTTTTAAATTTAATAAAGAGGGCACATCTTCTCCATTATGTAGGAACAATACTGCGTTATTGCGGTTTATAAACTTGTCGTAAAGACTAATTAGATGAGACGAGGTTATATTTTCTATATTTTCTGGAGTGCCTATAATTGTTAGATCTTCATTGAAAAGTTCTCCAAAAGCTTTAATGAATATATTCTTTTGTTCCTTTACTCTATTATAATATTCTTGTAGAAGAATTTTTCTCTCTCTTTCAATTTCTTCTTTTAAAAATAAGGCATCATTTAAAATCGAATTCAGTAGGGTTATTGTTTTAGGCATGTCTTGTTTTAATACAGTCGCATTAATTAATAACTCCTCTGGTGTAGTTTCTATTTTGAAGGCCTTTAACCCTCCTAATTTAGTTATTTCTCTAGTTAAAGATTCTGCGCTGTATGCCTTATTAGATTTGAAGAGCAAATGCTCTAGAAAATGACGATCTCCAGGAATAATATCCCTTCCCGTAAATATTAAATTAAAGGAAAAAAGTTCTTCATTGATCGTTGGAATTTTATATAGTTTCATTTTTACTTTTATTTCTTTCTTTTATCTTTATCAAAATAGAATTTAAAATCAACTTTTTTGAAATTTCCAAACACATCAAGAGATCTTTCGGTTTCAGGATTAAAAGCAAGATTATCTTGTATTTTATTACCGCATTTAGGACAAAGCGTAGATATTTTTTTAAGAACAACTCCCATAATTTCGGATTCGGGAATAAGGGTTGGGCTTAAAGGATCATATTCCACAAGAACATAATCTTCTGTTCTCTCTAAAACTTTGAAACCAGTATCCATTGTTGTATTATTGTCTCCTCTTGTTTTAAAAAAGAATTTTCCATCCCTCTTTTCTTTATGGACAACTCGATGGATTACTGGATAACCTTTATATCTTTGAAGGAATAGATCATCATATCCACCATTTCGAAAGAACTCTTGATTCACAACGATAATGTCCCCTATCTTGATATCCTCTGGGGCTTTTTCCCCACATATCACAATATCTCTAGGGTTAAGAGTGGGGATCATTGATTCGCTGTGAATTTTATAAAAAATCACTTTTTTCTTTTTTTCCATATTCATCATTATTTGTTTCGTCATAAAGTTTAAAAATATCGGACTTCTTTTACTATGTTCATGATTTATAAGGATGTATAAAATTTTTTAATTCAATTATCGGATTCAATATTATTTTCGTCAAGAAGTTTTATTAGATTCTCTCTTTGCTTTTTAATAATAGATGCTTTAAAAAGGAATTCACCGAACCCTTTTTTGTTGTGATTAAATTTAATTTTGTCCAATTCAATATGAAACTCGGTGAATTTATTAATACTTTCTCTGAAAGAAAGAAAAGAACTAGGCTTCAGGATAAATGCACCCCATTCGAGAGTCTTCATATGCTTCCACCATTCTGGGAAATAAGCAATCGTACCATATTTTTCTCTCAAAAGACTTCTATTTTCGTAATTGTAGGTTCTAGGAAAGAGATGATAAAAATTTAAAGAAAAATTAATTAAATTTGATTTGTCGTTTTCAGCGATTCGTCTTATCTTTCCAAATGTTTTTTGATATGATTGGTCATTTTCTCCTGGATGATTACTTAAAATACCGAGATTACATGGATACTGATGTTCTTTATGAATCTTTAATATTTCTTCAAATTTATTCAGATATTCCTTTGGATTATGTGTCTTGTTCATTATTGTTAACATTTTCTTGGAAAAACTATCCACACCATAAAAATTAAACATTTTTTTTTCTTGAAGTTTAGAAATCAATTTTTCGTTAAGAAAATCTGAACGGGTTTCAACGAAATGATAAATAATGTTGTCATCAACATTATATAGTTCTAAAAACTCATTAAGCCATTTTTTATTATAACCGAAACAAGAATCGAGAAATCCATAATATTTGATACCTTGATCAAGCCCATAATCTACAAGAGTGTTTGTTTCTTGAACTGCCCGTTTTGGGGTGTAAAACCTCCACCGTTTAATCGTTTTACCCTTAACGAGATTCTCTTCAACGCAATAAGAACAACTGTGAGGGCAACCCCGACTAAGGGGAATTGCTAAAGCTCTCGCTTTAGTTTTAAGTACATCTATATATTTATCTAAAAGGGTTAAATCTAAGGGTGGGAGATTGTCTAAATTAGCAACAGGTGAACCTTCGATAATAATAGGTTGTTTTTGTTTTTTTATATTATCTTTCAAAAGTTTATATAGGGCAATTTCTCCCTCTCCAACGACCACATAATCTATAGGTGAATTAACATAACTGAAGTCATCGGGGGAGCTAGAAGCGTGGTATCCACCAAATATAACTATTGATTCTGGGAAGTTATCTTGAAGATATTCAGCAATCAATTTAACTGATAAAAATTCAAAAGAAGTTGGGGCAGAGATACAAATTAGGGTTCTATTATCTATATTAAAGTCTAGTTTTGAAATAGCTTTATCCAAAACAGAATGAAGGTTATTTGAGTCTTTTGAAATAAGAGCATCAAGAGAAGAATCTATATTATACTCGGAAGGAAGATATATGAGTTCCGTAATAATATTACTGAACCTCGCCTTCAAATAATTCTCCAAATATACCGACCACATCAGTATCTCGTTGGAGAGTTTCTTTTTTACAAATTGAAAAGGTTGGATAAAAAGGACTTTCTTTGACATAAGATTCAAGGAGTATATTAATTGTTATTTGATATATAAGAAAAAATTATAAAAAGCTATAGAAAAATAATAGATACGATTACATCACCTTTAACGCTTTAACGGTAATTTCATTTGTAGAATGTGCTTCTTCATATATCCTTCTGGTTTTCATGACATCGTTATGGTATATCGCCAATTTTGGAAGACGATAAAATTGATTTTTCAATTTCATTTGAGATTTAAATACATTTTTAATAAAATCCATTGTTGCGTTTACTGATTCAGGAAATGATAGATTCTTACTTGGTGTTATTGTAACGGCATAAGCAGCCTGATCTTTATGGAATATTTTCCACCATTCTTGGAAGTGATAAATCCCTCCAAATAATTTCTCACCCTTATTGTAAAATGTATTACCGCTAAAATTTGCATACATAAAAAATTCTAAATTAATCTTATATTTTTCCATTAAAGCATTCCCTCCATTTCTTTCGAAAAAGAACGCCCATCTCTCATTTAATGTTTCTTCGTCTGTTCCTGGTACACCTACCATGTAAAAAAACACGATTGGTGTGTCGATCTTATTTGAATATTTAATAAGATCCAATGTTTTACTCAGATAACTGTTCGCATGTTTAATACCAGAAACCTTCCCCATTCTGAATAATAATTTTTTCGAAACTGATTCTAATCCTAATCCAAGAATCATATTATATTTTTTATAATTATCTAAATCCTTCGTTGAAGTTGTTTCTACACGATCAAAAATATTAATGCTAAATCTTATTTTGTCATTAATCTTTCCTAATTCCTCGAAAAACTTCTCTCTTATACTTCTTTTAGGAAAAAACATAGAGTCAACTATATGTAATTGCCTAATTTTAAGCCATTCTGTATCGATTATAGCGTTCAAGTCGGCAAGACAATGTTCTAAAGATCTAGACCTGACCATTTTACACGCTTCGCTATAATTTTCAGACGGAAGACAAAATTTACATCGAAACGGACATCCTCTATTAAACCGAATGTAGAAGTTTCCTACGCCTTTAATAACTTTTTTGTATTTTTTAAATAATTCTAAGTTAAGAGGGGGAATATTATCTAAATTTTCTAAAATCTCCCTCTTTAAGATTATGGGTTTTTCATTTAGATTCTTTCTAATCTTTATTGTTCTATTTAAAACATCTTGAACGAAATGGAAAAAAGGGATTTCTCCCTCGTCAATTATTATGTAATCGATAGGAGATACATTTTTAGG
>JAUWBH010000026.1 GCA_030605085.1 Promethearchaeota archaeon
TATCTTGATTAAGCAATTAAATGGAAAAATAATTGGATATACCATTAAAGAGGGTTATTTCTGGAGCGATATTGGCTTACCTTGGCAATTTCTAGACGCCAATAGTTATCTTTTAGATAAAATTGAAAGAAATATATTAGGAAATATCGAAAAAAACGCTCAAATTAGTGGTAATGTTTATATTGGAAAAGGTACAACCATTAGATCTGGATCTTACATTCAAAGTCCTTGTTATATAGGAGAAAATTCGATAATTGGACCAAATTCGTTCATAAGACCCTACACATTTGTAGGTGATAATTGTCATATTGGTATCTCAGAGGTCAAAAATTCCATAATTTTAGAAAATTCAAATGTGCCTCATTTTAATTATGTTGGAAATAGTATTATATGCGAAAATGTCAATTTAGGTGCGGGAACAAAGGTTGCAAATTTAAGATTTGACGAAAAAAATGTAAAAGTGTTAATTAAAGGAGCGTTGGTGGATTCAAAACGTAAAAAACTCGGGACAATAATTGGTCCAAATGTGAAAACTGGCATTAATGTGAGTATTATGACGGGAAAAGTCATTCACGAAAATTCGAGAATCGGAGCACATACTTTGGTTATCGAAGATGTCCCTCCAAACACCTTGTTTTACCAAGATCCGAATAAAGGTATCATTAAAAAGAAATTGAATTAATTCTAATTTTAGCGATTTTTTATAAGTTATTAATAAAATCCATTTCTAAATTTTTCCTAAAATAAATTATTTAGTGTATAGATATTATTTTTACCAAGTTTTTAGATTGATCAGGATTAGAATACTAATAGGCTAAAAGTTGAAGTTTTATTAATTGTTAGGAATTTTTTTTACTAAAGAAAAAAAGAAATATTAGGAATATGATGGAAATATGTTATATAATAAAAGCTCATTAGTTACTGCTTTAATTGAAAAAGGAGTCAAAATACCGAATCCTTCATCTGTTGAGATAGGCGAGGAAGTCGATATTAAGCTGATATCCTCTGAGGGTGTTACGATATACTCGGGTTGCAAAATTTTTGGCAAAAAGACGCTTATTATGCCGGGAGTTAAGCTGGGTAGAAGATCTCCGATTACTATTAAAAATTGTCAATTAGGGAGAAATGTTGAATTAAAAGGGGGTTATTGTGAAGAATCAACATTTCTGGATTCCACTTCCATGGGTGATGGTGCTGAAGTAAGGAAAGGATGTCTTTTAGAGGAGGAAGCAAACGGTGCCCATACAGTAGGTCTTAAACAAACGATACTTTTTCCTTTTGTTACATTGGGAAGCCTTATTAATTTTTGTGACATTTTAATGGCAGGCGGGACGAGCAGAACAAATCATAGTGAGGTGGGTAGTTCGTATATTCATTTTAATTACACATCTAATCAAGATAAAGCAACTGCATCTTTAATTGGAGATGTAGCTCATGGTGTTATGCTCAATCAACCTCCTATCTTTTTAGGGGGTCAAGGCGGAATCGTAGGTCCAAGTCGGATAGGATATAGTACAGTAATTGCAGCAGGAGTTATTTACCGCGGAGATTGTCCTCAAGGTCATAAGCTTTTAATGGGTAAAGAGCCTCAAAAAGATGATATGGATTTCTATCCTGGACTATATTGGAGTGTTAAAAGAAGGGTTATAAACTGCATTGAATATATCGCTAATATAATAGCTCTTAGACAATGGTATTTAATTGTACGTTCTAAGTTCTATAAAGGAAGTGATATGGAAAAATTGCTTTATGAGGGTGCAGTTGAAAAGCTTGAGATTATTTTCAATGAGCGAATTAAAAGATTCAAACAACTAGCTAATAAGATGGAAAAATCTATAGAATTATATAAATCGATTATGGGCAACAAAGCGTCAGAAGAGCTGAAAAATCAGAAAAAAGAGCTTTTTGAGAATATACAGAAAATAGAAAACAGTTTTAATGAATGTCTATCATATTCTGGGGAAGAGACAAAGAGAGATGAATTTTTAGAGAACATAGATATAATTATTAAAAAAATTGGTATTGATTATATCAAAGTAATACAAAATTTAGATGAACATAATTTAGACGTTGGAACTGCTTGGCTTCTTAGCATCGTTGAAAAAACACGAAATACTATATTGTCTTATCTTCCATCTTTTAGATCTCTTTCTTAGTAATATTAATGTACGGTCACTGTTTTACTAAGGTTTAAAGGCTTGTCAGGGTCAAGGTTTGAACTTATTGAGGCATAATAGGCCATTAACTGGAGAGCAGGGGTAAATGTAATGGGACTAAATATATTATGGTATTTATCTCCTGGTTGAGGGATTCTAATTACCATATCGCTTAAATTAGCAATTGTCTCATCATTTTCAACAACGAGAGATATAATTTTGCCACCTCTCGCTTTAAATTCCATAACATTTCCTATTAAACGCTGGTATGTCTCATCAGGGGGTGCTATAAATATTATAGGAAAACCCTCTCTTACCAATGATATCGGTCCATGTTTTGCATGAGCAGCAGAATAACCTTCAATAAAGCGACAGGCAATTTCTTTTAATTTAAGCCCTCCCTCCTTAGCAGTTGCAATAGATATACCTCTTGCCAAAAAAAAGAAATTTTGGCTCTTTTCTAAGTTTTGTACAATTTCTTTAATTATTTCAACTTTAGTATTAAGAAGTTCTTCTATGATTAGAGGTGTTGCATTTAATGCCTCAAAATATTTATCTATTTCTTTTGGTAATACTCTTTTTCTTAATTTTGCTATTTCTAGTGCAATTAAAGCAAGAGTTAATACTTGTGTACAATAAGTTTTTGTTGCTGCTACCCCAATTTCGGGTCCTGCTTGTGTGACAATCACATGATCTGAATATCTGGTAATAGATGATCCCACTATATTCGTAACTGATAAGACTTTTACACCTTTTTTAGCCTTTGCCCACCTAATTGCTTCAATTGTGTCGATAGTCTCTCCAGATTGAGAAAGAGCGATTATTACGGAATTTTCCCGTAAGGAATCGGCCAATTCATTCATAAATTCTGAACATTCAACGGCATGAATAAATTTTCCCAAAAATTTAGTTATAATGTACTTCCCTGCCAATGATGCGTAGTATGATGTACCAGCAGCAGTAATATATATATTATTGGCACCCCATAGGATATTCGCAAATTTCCTTATTTTATCTTGTGGGATTTTCATAGTGCGCTTCAATGCCGTCGGTTCTTCGTAAATCTCTTTTAACATGAAATGTTCGTATCCTCCCTTTTCAGCAGCATCGATACTCCAATTAATATATTTCTGTTTTTTTTCTAATTTTTCATCATTTTTTATGTTAAAGAATTCTACTTCCCCAGCTCTTAATATAGCATATTCATTATCATCCATAATATAACATTTCCTCGTCATAGGTAAAAAAGCAGGGATGTCTGAAGCACAATATGCCGTATTTCCCTCCTCAATTCCAATGACTAAAGGAGATTCTTTTCGAGCAACAATGAAAAAATCAGGATTTTCCGAGCAACACATAGCTACACCATATGCTCCTTTGCATTGCTTTAATGCTTTTATTGCGGCAGTCCTAAAATCTAAGTCATCCATCATGTATTCCTCAATTAAATGTGGAATAACCTCTGTATCTGTGTCAGATTTAAAAATATGCCCTCTCGAAGTAAGTACTTCTCTTAATTCAATAAAATTGTCAATAATTCCATTATGGACAACAGCGATTTTTCCTGTACAGTCTAAATGAGGATGGCTATTTTCTTTTGTAGGTGCACCATGAGTGGCCCATCTGGTGTGAGCAAGAGCAAGCTTCGAGCCATTTGGAAACTCTGCTAAATTAATTTTCTTCTGAATTTCGTCAATCTTTCCAGAATCTTTTCTAACATAAATTTTAGAATTAGACTGTGCGACTATTCCACAGGAATCATATCCTCGATATTCTAAACGTTTAATCCCTTCAAGTGCAATTTTTCCTATAGATATGTCATCTCGATTAGTAATGACACCAAATATTCCACACATAACAGTGAGTAATTTTTCTCTTACAAAAATAAAAAGGAATCAAAGCTATATTAATGTTCGCGTATATATAGCAATATAATTGATATAATTAATTATAATATAAGAAATCTGATTCATTTAATCAATCTAATCCATATAATTAAATTTTAATAAGAGAGTTCTTTTTTTAGGTTAAATTAACCTTTAGTGAATTATTCATGACAATAAAAGTATATATTACACGAGATTTTGACCACATGAGCGAAACAGCAGCAGGAATTGTTAAAGAAAATATCGTCCAAACATTAAAAGAAAAAGAAGAATTCGTTTTTGGTCTAGCAACGGGTAATTCACCCACTGGAATGTACAAAGAATTAGCTAAAATGGCCAACACAGGTGAATTGGATAGTAGCCGCATTCGTAGTTTCAATCTCGATGAATATGTAGGCTTACCCGGGGAAAACGCCCAACAAAGAGCATTACACCCAGAAAGTTATAGTTATTTTATGATTCAAGAATTTTTTGGGCTTTTAAAGAAAAAATTCATTGAAACTTCTGTCCCTTGGGGGTGTTTAATTGATCAACAGAAACTTATAAAAGAACTTGAAGCAAATCCCGATGATTGGAATGAGTTAGGCGCTGATAAAGGCAAATCAATTGTTATTAAAGATAATGCAAAATCAGAGTACCTAGCTTGGATTCGCGATGAAATAATAAAATGTTATATTCAGAAAATTGAAAAAGCGGGTGGTATCGATTTGCATATCATTGGAGTAGGCGGAAAGGGACACATAGCATTCCATGAGGCGGGTATTCCATTTGAAGGTAGCGATGTTTTATTAGTTAAACTAGATGATAACACTGTTGAAAATGCAGTAACTGATGGTCATTTCGCAAAAAAGGAAGATTCTCCATGGTATGCCATTAGTATGGGAGCAGAATTAGTATATAAAGCCAAAACCATTGTCTTATTGGCAAATGGTGCTCGTAAGACAGGCCCTATAGCTGAATCGCTATTAAATGATCCCACTTCTGATGTTCCAATTTCCTATGGTCAGATATACTCAGAAAGAGGCGGGAATTTGATCTATGTGATCGATAAAATTGCTGGTCGAGAACTTCTCGCTAACAAAGAAAAATTAGTTCAAAGGAGAATTGAAATTAATGTCTTGGAATAAAAAAAATCAATCATTTTTTATTTTTTATTTTTAGAATCCTTTAATTATACTATTAAACATACTTTTTTAGTTCTAAAAATATTAATTTAATCTTAGAAAAGAAAAAAATTAGATTTTTAAAAAAATTATATAAGGTTTAATTTTCTCATTCTTTCTTCAGCTAATTCGTTCAATTCTTTTGAAGATTCCAAATTAACGCTTGATTCACCAGCTAATCTCAAATATGGGCTGGTTCCAGAACGTCTGATTAAAATCCATCCATCATTATAATCAAATCTTACTCCATCCATCTTATTGATGTTTTTCAATTTTTTTCCTTCAGAATCTAAAACTTGTTTCATTTCCTCAATGATTTTTAGATTTATATCGTCAGTAAATGGGATATCTTTCTTTAATCTAAAATTTGTACTGTAATATGGATAATCTGGAATATCCTTTAATAACTCTCGTAAAGTCTTTCCGGATTCACTAATCATTCTTAAGACTTTTGCAATTGTAACGATCGAATCGGGGCCTAGATGCGTTCGAGGCCATATATATGTACCTGATGTCTCTCCACCTAAAATTCCTCCCTGCTCTTTTAATGCTTGTGCAACTTTGATATCACCTACTTCAGTATAAATAACTTCACAGCCAAGAGGATTTAACACATCTTCCAGCAAACTTGAAGAATTTATGGCTGTAGTAACTTTCATATTCTCTTTAGGAATCTTGTCTTTGTATCTCTTTAAATAATCAATAGCCATTAAAGCTAAGAGACGGATTGGATCCAAAATTTCTCCATCTTCATCTAAAAAGATTACTCTATCGGCATCACCATCAAGAGCAATTCCAATATCATCTTGATCCGAAGTTTTGAGAAATTTAGAAAGTTGTATTAAATTTTCTTTACTTGGCTCGGAATGACGACCGGGGAATTTACCATCCATCTGTGCGTTAATAGTCATAATTTTTACATTATAGGTGCTTAACAATTTTGGCACGATATCGCAGCCAGAACCGTTTCCAGGATCAACAATAACATGTAAATTAGTTCCTTCAAACATAATGCGGCTATAAATATCCTTTATATGTATATCGTTTATGTCGTCGATATATGTAACTTTACCTACTCCATCCCATTCAATGCTTAAAAAAGCCTTATCATTATAAATCCTCTCAACTTCTTCTTCTTGTTTAGGAATATACCCCATTCCAGAAGGATTCCAGAACTTTAATCCAATATATTCAGGAGTATTATGAGAAGCGGTAATCATGACTCCAGTATCAGCGTTTAAAAATCGCAGAGACATTGCTAAAGTAGGGGTGGTAACAATTCCTACAGTTTTTACATTACATCCTGTACTAACAAGCCCGGAAATTAATGCATATTCAATAGGTAGGGCGGAAGTCCGAATGTCTTTTGCTACGACTACACTAGCATGCCCTCCTAGATATGTTCCTAACGCTAGACCAACATCTAAAGCCATTTGAGGTGTTAGCTCGACATCTGTTTCACTATAATTCATAAAAACTCGTCGTATTCCGCTGGTTCCAAAAATCGATTGCTCCATTTTAATCCTTTAATCTCCTTGTTTAAATAATTATTTGAAATAATCAACATATTTTTTAATTAAGATAACTAAGATTTTTTTGTTTTTATATTTATTCTCTGAAAAATATTCAGTATAATTGTTAATTCCTTAACTTATATAATCAATATACTGAGTATAACTGAAAAAATACATTATTTTACGGAAACATTGATTCTCCCGTCGAAACAAGAAAAAATCAAGCTAGGGGAGATGATAAAAGACTTGTTGATATTCTTAGATTTTAATTCAAGTATTTTTCGAGGAATTAGGAATCCATTTGCTTTATCAATTGGTAAATCAAGAAATAAACCCATTTATTTAATTTGGACAAACTATAATGATTTTTACATTGTATTATAACAGAAAATAGTAAATTATAAAACTATGAAATTACTATTTCATATAACGTAAGGAAACGGGAAACACATTCATTTTATTATTTCATTTTATTTTCACGATAAAATTAATTTTCTTCAAGAAAACTTTTCAAATTAACTTTTAAATTTTCCTAATTTTCTTAAGTAATTGTACCAATAATAAAACTCCTCGTAATACTGACAAGATTTTCCACGATTGTGAATCAATCGCCTAATGCTGAGGTAGAATTTTCTACTCTTTCGTTTAATTCCATAATGTTTAATAAATCTAACTATTGTCTTATTATCTACACCTACACTAAAATTTAAAAATCATTAATTTAAAGCCGACAATAATCGTGGCTATATCGATTCTTTTAACGTCGGAAGCGATGGAGTGATACTTTTGGAATGAAAATCGCTTTTTTGTCCATTTTCGACGAAAGAATTGCTATTTTTGACCATTTTAGCAAATTCTTTACATTCCGACAAATTTCGAGGTGATATAGATAGAATTTTTGTCGTTATCATTTGAAATATTTTTAATTTTTGATTCATTATTTAAACTTTAAAATACACTCAATTTTTTAAATTTATTACTAAAAATGAAAAAGGATTACAAAGAATTTATATGATTAATATAAATCGCATAAGAAATAATATAGAAACTTTTTCGTTTCCTAGGTTATCAGGAACGAATAAAGAGAAATTTGCTTTTGAAATATTAAAAAAGAAGATTGAGGATCTGAATCTCAATTCAAACATTCAAGATTTTTCTTTTAGTACCTTTTATTCGAGAATTTATCCAAAGATAGCAACATTGATTACATTTTGGTTATTATTAATATTTTATTTATTTGTTAATTGGATATTTTTTGTAATAAATATCATATTTTCTTTTATTATTTTGTTAATTTTATTTTTCTTAACACGAAAACCTGAAAATCCAACTTTGGGGAAAAAATTAAAATCTCAGAATATATATATAAAAATTCCTTCAAATTTGGAGAAAAAGTATTATAAAAATAATCAAATTACAAATAATTATGTTAACCATAAGAAAAATATTTTTCTCTTTTCACATATAGATTCAAAAGGACAAAGTCTTCCTATTAAAATTCGTAGTATTGTACTTAAAATATGGATATTATCTCTTGTATGTGTGTCAATTATTATAATTATTAAATTTATTACATTTTCATTATTGTATTTTCCAATAATGCGCTACTTTCTCATCCTTAGATATGGTGGGATCCGGAATTTTAGAGATCATTGTAATTTGTTATTTCGAATTATAGGATTCTTTCCATTGATAATTAACTTCATTACAACCTTTATAATATTGCTAAACTTTACCAACAACAAATCTCCCGGTGCTCTGGATAATGCTTCAGGAATATCGTGTGTATTAGAGATCTTAAATTTCTATTCTGTTCCAGAGAGAAGGTTAAAGAATCATAATTTATGGTTTGTTTTTACGGGGGCAGAAGAATGCGGTACACAAGGCATAAGAAATTTTTATCAAATTATTAAGAACATTGATCGAAATAATTCTATCATGTTAAATTTTGATATTATTGGAACTTATCCCATTATTTTTAGCTCAATTTCAGAAAAATTTATTTTAGAAAACTTTAAAGACATTTTTAAAAATTGTAAGATTCCTGTAAAATATTATAAAAAACAACCTCTTGTAGCTACAATGCATTCTGATGGTTATTTTTTATATAAAAAAGGATTCTTAGGATTAGAATTTGGAGATATTTGTTCATTTAAACATATACACACAAAAAACGACACTATTGACAAAGTCAGGCCTCAAATACTAGAAAAACTATGCATTTTTATAACAAATCTTTTAAAAGAGATAGATAACAAGATTAAATTAGAAAATTCTTAAAGTCTTTCCTTTTTTAAATTCTCATTAATATAATAATAAAAAACGATTTAATTGTTAACTTGATTTTAAATTTTTGCACAATAGATCCATTTATTAAAATAAAAAAACAAATATCTTGGACAAAATCAGTTATAATATAAAAGAGTAAATTATAAATCTACGAAATAATTAATTCACATAATGGAAAAATACAGATAACCCATGAAATTCTATTTATTTTATCTAAAATGATTTTCCAAGGAATCTTTAATATTTTAGATCTTTACTCAAACGAGATCGACGATTTTTATAACAATATTGATAAATATTTTCACCAGAAAATTGATAATCTTTGTGAAAAAAAAACATTTAAAGAATGTAGTTTAAAAAAAGAATTTAAAGAAATGCAATCGTTTCTTACAAAGGAACTTATCGAATTAGGGTTTGAAAGAGAGGAAATTGAATATAACTTTTCAGATGAATCTTTAAAAATTAGAAAGGATGAGATTGGAACATTAAAGACACCAATAGAGCGTTACGAAAAAAAATTTGCACCGATAATTTATGAAATCTTCTTAGAAAAAATTGTTGATTACCTCGCAGAGTTTAATAACACTGAATCAATGATGCTAAATTTGAAATCTAAGGGATTTCTTCCAATCGAATTAATTATGGAAATAAGAAATTTAAAAAATTTATTTAAAAAATTTCCTGAAAAATTAGAAAATTTGAGAAAGTATATTCGAGTTCGCGAGAATATTATTCATAAATTTAGTGAAAATAAAATCAAAATAGAACATTTAGAGGATTTGGAAAATCTTCAAGAAAAACTTCAGTTAATATATTTATTTTATAAGATAATAGATTTTTTTCATATTAGCAGATTTTTCGATTTTTCTCATATTAAAACATATCTCAAAAATAATTTGAATGAATGGCTCGTTTCTATTCCATTAATTACTTTAAAAAATCCTGATCTTTATTTTTGTGGCATTTATCTGCTAAATCATTTACTATATCGAGATGAGGATATTCAAAAAATAGAAAAGATTAAAAAATTTTTAATGGATTTATATGAAGATAATATTGACGAGTTCGAAGCCCCAATCATCGAAGCTACAGATAGATTATATTATTACATAAAATCAACAAAAACAGCTAAATTATGGTTAAGTGAAGAACAAATTAATAAATTAGCAAATTTTGACTTAACAACAGGACAAGTGAAATTTTTCGAAAGAAGTTTTTTAAAAAATTTAGAAACATCCCAATTAGTAGTTATTTTAAAAATTTATCATCTTCTTGGAATATATAAGAAAATTGAAGATCAGAAGATTAAAGCAATTATTGAAGAGATTGAGCAAAGGATTACGCCAGAAGGGGCAAGACAATATCGTGATGGATTCGTTATATCGGAATCGACGTATTATGTACTGTATTTAAATTATCTGCAGAATACCCTTGATAAGTTAAAAGATCAAGATCTTATAGCTAGCGTTGTTTCAAGAATTTACAGAAATTTAGAAATTCTTGACTTTTCTGAAGAGACAAATAATGACTTGGTAAGCGATTTATTTTATTCTTGCGAGTGCCTTAAATTGCTCAATTGTATAGAAACTAAGGAAATGATAATTCATCTTGCGAAGTATCTTTTTCCAGATGAAATTATTGAAAAAATATTAAAGAGCGAAGATATTAGAAGAGATCAAACAACAGCAAGATTTAGACATCTAAAAGTAAATAGGATTACTGGTGAAACAATATACTAAGTATTTATAATTAGAGGAACAATTTAACGCATTTTAACATTCTATTTCTTCAAATCAAAATTTTAATTTAATCTTTAACATAATATTAAGATAATAAATTAAAAACTAAGCTGAATTTTTTTATGAATCTAAAGGAAGATTTTGAGTTAATTTATAAAGAGAATCGGTGTGTTATTAAAGATAAGCAAAATCTCAAATCAAAACTAATCGAAATCCTAGGGAAGGAAAACGTATCAGATGCAGATTTAGATATACTGGCATATACTAAAGACACTACTCTTTTGGCATTTAATTGGACACTCGAAGGAAAAATTGCTGGTTTACCTGATTTTATTGTATGGCCAGAAACTCCGGAGCAAATTTCTTCTATTTTAAAATTAGCCAATAACGAAAAGATTCCTGTGATTCCATTTTCAGAGGGTTCAGGAGTTGTTGGAGGGGCAATACCTATTTATGGAGGAATTATTCTTGATATGAAGAAATTTAATAAAATCATAGAAATTAACGATAATGATTTAACTGTTACAGTCGAGGCAGGTATAAATGGGATGAATTTAGAGCGATATTTGAACGCTAAAGGATATACGGGAGGACATATTCCTCAATCTCTTTATACTTCCTCTGTTGGAGGATGGATTGCACATAGAGCTGCGGGACAATTTTCTTCGAAATATGGGAAAATCGAGGACATGGTAATGGGTATGGAATTAGTTTTACCGCAAGGAGACATTATAAAATTCAAGACTATTGCCAGAGCATCAACTGGTCCTCAACTTGACAAATTATTTGTGGGTGGAGAAGGCACATTAGGAATAGTAACAAAAGCCACACTAAAAATTTGGCCTTATCCTGAAAAGAGAGCATTGGTTTCATACGCATTCCCCACTTTTGAAGATTCTTTAGAAGCAACAAGACAAATATTAAGACAACAAATATATCCCGCTGTTATTCGAATTTACGATGCGGATGAAACATATAGACATTTTGGTCATATAGAAAAAGCTAAGGATAAAGTCATGGTTGTATTTGTCTGTGAAGGAATAGAAAGACTGGTCGATCTTGAAGCGACAATTACTAGAGAGACATGTGAAAAAAATAATGGAATTGATTGCGGGGAAGAACCTGTAGATCACTGGTTTGAAACAAGATTCAGAGTAACAGACACATCTTCAACGCCAACATTTAAAATAGTTTTTGATACAATTGAAATTGGATTTCTATGGGATAAAGCGGCAGATATGTATCATTCTGTTGTAGAAGCTGCGAAAAAAATAAAAGGCCTCATGTTTATAACTGCTCATGTTTCTCATTTTTATCCAAATGGGGTGGGCTTTTATTTTACTTTTGCTGGAATACCTCCAAAAGAAAAAACTGATTTAGAGTTTTATCAAGAGGTTTGGAATACGGTTGTTAAAACTGTGGAAGATGCGGGTGGATCGTTTGGTCATCATCATGGAGTGGGAATCACCAGGTCTAAATGGATGCCTATAGAATGGGGAAAAGCTTTTGAAACTATAAAGGGCATAAAGAAACTTCTTGACCCTAATAATATTTTAAATCCAGGAAAGATTTATGAAAGCCCCTGGAAAGAAGGAGGTGAGATTTAAATGAGTGATATTTTAAAGAAGTATAAATGGATGGGACCGATCATTGAAAAAATGGATCGCGACATTAAAAGAATATTTATGAAAAACTTTCGAATGCGGGATAGTAATTTTTTCCCCGAAGGAGATTACAAAGCTGATGTAAAGAACTTAGTAAATTGTATGCTTTGCCCAAATATGTGTCGCTTTGACTGTGGAACTCTTCAAGCAACGCAAAAAGAAACTATGAGTCCTGCTTACAAAGCAAGAATCGGATATTATCTCACGATGGGGAAAATTGATCCTACAAAAGAAGAAAATAAAGCATTTATAGATTTAATGTACAAATGCTCAAATGAGGAATCCTGTAAAGTATGGTGTCCTTTTGAGTTCTCAGTTGTTTCGTTGCTCGAGACAGTTCGAGATGATCTTAACACTAAAGGCTTGATGCCTGAATTTTGTAAAGAGCGAATTGAAAAACTTAAAACTTCAAACACAATAGAAGGATACAATATTTTTGAGACATATAAAGAAAAGGAAATTGAAAATATTGAAACCGATGGAAATGACGATGTTTTTTATTATATTGGGTGTGAATCTATGAAATTCCCGGAAGTTATTAAAGCTAACATTGGAATATTGAAAAAGGCAGGAATTAAATTCTCTACTAATTTGGAAAAGAAAGCTTGTTGTGGTGGACCTGCGTTTAACATTAGAGATTTAAAAACTGGAAAGGAATTTGCGAATAAAAACATCGATTTAATTAAGAGTACGGGTGCTAAAATAGTTATTTCAGATTGTCCTGGCTGTATAGAAACCTTAAGCAATCGATATCGAAATGCTGGAATTGAAATTGATATAAAATTTGTTCATATAGTCCAATATATTAAAGAACTTATCGATAATGGAAAAATAAAATTTGAAAAAGAAATCCCTGATGAATATAAAAAAATAACTATTCACGATCCTTGTTTACTTGCCAGAAATTTGAATGATACTGATTCAATTAGAGCGATATTAAAAAAATTGTCGGGTATTGAAATTATTGAACCTATTTATAATAAAAAATATACTCATTGTTGTGGGTGGAGTGGTACAGCTCATTGGGCAGATAAAAATATTGCAATCAAAGAAGCTACAAATAGAATTAATGAATTAAAAGAGACTGGAGTAAATATTTTCATTTCAGCATGTCCTGAATGTGAATTAGGTTTAGCGTATGGAATCAGTGAAGACGATAATGGAAAGATTAAAATAATAGATATATCTGAATTATTAATTAAAGCATTATAATTTAAAAAAAGAAATAAAACTAAAATTATATCGTTCTTAAGTGAATAATATGAGTGAACTCTTATGTGTATTTGATGTAGGATTATGTTCTTATCATTCTTTTTTTTCAATTCTGCTAAAATTTGTATTAATACTTCTTCCGACATTTTTGAACCATTTTTCCCTAATAAATTATTGATTATGTTTAGATTTAATAATTGGATATTTAACATTTTTGTTAAACTTAAGAAAAGATTATATTAAAACTTTCAATATTTTTATATATTAAAGTAAAAAGTGATCCATTACATGCTGAAAATATTTTTAAGTTCTACTTTTCGAGATTTAAAAGATACTCGGAGTGAAATCCTAAATAAATTAAATTCCGTATTTGAAGGCGTAGGCATGGAAAAGTTCATTCCAGACGGTGAGACATCTCATAAAAACTGTATTGATGATTTGAAAGAAAGTAAAATTGTAGTTTTCTTAATTTCTCCGTATTATGGCTCTCTCATAGATGTTTGTGAACTGAAAGAGGATTGTAAAGCAGATTGTCCAATGAAAACAGGCAAAGGGCAAATTTCATATACTCATTGTGAGTATAAAACTACATTAGCAGAAGGAATTTTACACCAAACCTATAAGGTGTTAGAAGGGTGGGATGCTCCAGATGTACAAAAAGATCCATTAAAAATGAAATTTGAACAAGAAATCGGGAAGAAAATGTGGACTCCTATTCAAGATATTGAGGATCCTCAAGTAGTGAAAATGATTGGCGAACATTTAGCGGGAAATATTATTAAATGGTATTTAAAGAAAAAATTAACCTTTGAAAAATTTTGCGACAGAATAGAAGATTTCGATGAGTTAATAAAAAGCATCGACGGAAAGGTAGAAGTGTATGGAGTTGGGGGAGTAGGAAAGACCTCACTAATTCAAGTGGCACTACTCATTCAAAAATTAAAGGGAAAAAAGATAGTAACTATTGGTACACCTAAAGCTTATGCTAGTGGGTCTGGTTTTGAAGATTTCAGAACTAAATGTAAAGATGATCAATATGAAGCAGAGTCTAGGAATGAGATTACGATATATGATATTGTAAATGCCTTGGTTAAGGTTGAGTTATTATCCAATGCTGAAGAGATATTAAAAATGCCAAAGAATGAGATTATAGAATTTTTATCAAATTTCATCAAAAAAGAAGAAAATCTCACTCTTTTCATTGATGATTTCCATTTGGCAAATAAAGATGTAGTGCTACTAGTAAAATCAGTGGAAAACATAATTTTTTCCTCACGAAAGAATACATATATTGCTAAAACAGAAATTTGCATAACCGGTATTGATAAAGAAGACAGAGAAGATCTTATAAATCTATTTTCAGCCGAAGAACTTCCTGAGAAAGCAAAGGAATTAATTGAACAAATTGCTGAGGGGCATCCTGTATCAACTGAATTACTTGTAAAAAATTATCAAAATATTGACTTTGATAACATTAAAGATTTTGATCTTGAAGATCCTGATGATGAGCAAGTAATGGATTTTTATAAGCGTGTGATTGAAGAAGTTTTCTCTAATAATTCACAAGCATTGGTTTTACTTAAGGATCTTGCTATATTGAACACTGATTTACCTACTAATATTAATAGAGAGAGTGTGCTAAAATCTTACGATATTAAAAATATAAGAAAAGTTTTTAAAAATCTAGTAGATACAGGGATGTTAAAAAAAAGAGAAGGTCAAGAAGGAACTTATGAATTCTATTTCAAGCACATCCAAGATGCATTAGAAAATATTGCAGATAAGGAAAGCCAAGAAAAAGCCATAGAATACTACGAGAAAAAAGAAGAAATAATTGGAGAAAGTATTGATGATGCTGTAGAAATTCTATACCATAAAGTTAAATTTAATCCGAGTGAAGAGTTATTTGATGACTTTACTTTAACTATGAGGAACGTTGAACCCTTTCATTATGGTTACAGAAAATTAATAGATATTGGGAGAGCTTTAGAATCCTCACTTAAGTCCGAAGATAAAGCAAGTATTCTTAGTCAACTTGCAGCTCTTTATAGAGAATCTTTTAGGTTAGAGGATGCTGAAAATTTATTTCTCAAATCTTTAATAATCTATGAAGAATTAGCTAAAAAGGAAGATTTTTTGCCCAAAAATCTTGCTACAACTCAAAATGATTTAGGTCTTCTGTATTTAGATTTAAAGAAATATGAAAAAGCCGAAGAATTTTTGCTTAAATCTTTAAACTATAGAGAAAATTTGGTAGAAAAATTTCCTGAAGATTATCTAACTGAATCAGTTATTCAAATGATTTTTTCTGATGTTGCTGATTCTTACTTAAATCTTGGAAATTTGTTTTTTTATTTAAATAATTTTAAAGAAGCTGAAGGCTATTATCTTAACGCTTTAAAAAAATATGCTAAATTGGCTGATTTAAATCCAGAATATTTACTACAGGTTGTTAAAGCTCAATCTAATTTAGGTGTTATTTATACGGATTTAAACAGATATAGTGAAGCTGAGGAAATGCTCATAAATGCTTTAGACTTTTACAATACTAATTCTGAATTATATTTACCAGATATCGCAAGAACTAAACAAGGACTCGGTATTTTATATAGAAAAATGAAAAAATATAAGGATTCTGAAAAAGCTTACCTTGAAGCTTTAAAAATAATGTCGGTTTTAAAGAAAAAAAATCCTGTAGTATATTTACCAAAAGATGCTATGCTTCAAATAAATCTTGGAATTTTATACGGTGCTTTAGAACGGGAGGAGGAACAACAAAAGTGTTATAAAAATGCTTTAGAGATTTATGAAAATTTAGCAAGAGAAAATCCCGACGTTTATTTACCAACTTTAGCGACCACCCAACATAACATAAGCGTTTCATATTTTAGATTAGAAAAGTACGAAGAAGCTGAAAATATGGCCCTTAAAGCTTTAAAAGTGAGGAAAAAATTTGCTGCGGTAAGCCCAGAAGCCTTTCTCCCCCATGTTATTCAAACTCTGAATGGTCTTGGAGTAATTTATGCTGGATCTAAACGATTTGACGAGGCTGAAAAAATTTTTTTAGAAGGCATAAAGATCTTTAAAGGATTAGATAAAGAAATATCAGAAAATACCTTATCAGAGGTTGCTAATATTTATTATAATCTTGGTAAACAATACGTTGATTTAAAAGAATATTATAAAGCTGAAGAAACTCTTTTCGAAACCTTAAATAAATACAAAGAATTAGCAAAAAAGAATCCAGAAATTTTTCAATCAGAGCTAATAAAGACTCAAACTAGTCTTAGAGAGTTATATAGAGAGATAATTCAGATTGAAGACTCTGAAAATATTTATTTAAGAGCTCTAGAAAACTATACAGAATTAGCCAATAGCGATCCTGATATTTATCAAGTTATTCTTGCTGAAATTCATAAGGATCTCGGTTTATTATATAATTATTCAAATAAAATGGAGGATGCTAAGATATCCCTCAACAAAGCTTTAGAGCTTTTTAAAGAGTTAATGATGGAAAATTCTCAAGTATATCGAATTGACGTAGTTCAGATTTTTTCAGCACTAGCAGAAATCTCTTTGAATCTGAATGAATTAAGAGAAGCAGAAAAATATTACCTTGACTCACTAGAAATTGTCAAAGAACTTTCAAAGGAAAATCCTGAAACTTATTTACCGCTTGAAATTGAACATTACAGCACTCTTGGATCAAATTATATAATGCTAAAGGATTTAGAAAATGCATTAAAATATATTAACCAAGCATTAGAGATTGACCCTGCATATGCAAATGCGCTGTATAATAAAGCATGTGTTGAATCGATAATGAATAATAATGTAGAGTCTTTAGACTCCCTGCGAAAAGCAATTGAACTAGATAAAAGTCTTGCAGATTCGGCAAAAAGCGACGATGATTTTGATAACTTAAGAAACTTAAAAGAATTTAAAGAATTAATTGGTGAATAAAGGTTAATATATCTTCAAAAGTTTGAGAACGAGGAAGATCATAAAATTGATTAGAAAAGTTAGTATAAAAGTGGTAAGTTAAAATTTAAATCTTACTACGACAGAAAAGACCAAACTTATTTTTTAACAAAGGCAGGTATAAAAAACCAATTTTGCCCCATTTAACCAAAATACAAGAACGATTATTTTCAAAATTAAATTTAGAGCAATATTTTTTATAATTTTTTTCATGTAGGTAGAATTTGATCTATTTTTTAAAATTCTTTTTAAATAAGTTACGACAAAAAAAGGTTTAAACTGAATTAAGAATTATAACTTGTAAAGTCAAGTAATATAAATAAATTTTTTAACGCAAGAAAGAAACTTTTGGAGAAATATGGCAAATTAATTTTTGGAAGAACTTATTCCCCGACTAAATATTATTTGAATGATGAAGGTAAAAGAATTGTGCGTATAATGTATTATTTCAGAGACTATTATAGAAATTATCGAAGATAATTGTTGAAGATCATTTCTTTTAGTTGGAAATATAAATTTTTTTTTTAATAAAATAAAAAACCAAAGTTCTCTTTTTTTATTTAAAGAAATTAAGTTTTTAAGGTAATTAAAATAGGAAAGGATTTAATTTTAGTGTTCGATGTTGGAAAACTACTGCGGCTACCGAAGTAGTCTAGAACCACAGGGGCACGAACCATTATTTTTGACATTAACGGGAAAGAAATTTCAAGGTCTTATGAGGAATATCCGATTGTAAAGCAACCAGTTGGTATTTCTGAACAAGATCCATTAATTTGGTGGAACGCTGTTAAGAATACTTGTAATATAGCAGTAAAAAAAGTAAATCCAGACGATATTATTGGAATATCTGCTTCTTTCCAACGAGCAACTGCAGGTCTTATTGATAAGAATGGAGAAGTTTTGCATCCCGCATTAACATGGATGGACGAGAGAGAAGTAGTTGATGCCTCAACAGTTCATGAAGAATTAAGAAGAACTGTTCCTAAGATATTATGGCTCAAAAACAATAAACCTGACTTGTTTAATCAAGCTTCTAAAATCATCTTCCCTGATACTTATATATACATGAATTTGTGTGGGAAAGAGATATGTGTTACCGATCCTACAAATGGGATTTGGGGAATTATGAGTATGGAAACTTTAGATTGGGATGAAAAACTTGCTGAATCGTATGGTTTGCCCGTCGCTTTATGGCCTGAACTTCATACACCCGGAGAAATTATTGGAGAACTATCTAACGAAGCTGCGGGAAATTTAGGTCTTAAGAGTAATATTCCTGTAGTTTTAGGTGGAGGTGACCAACAATGCGCTGCTTTAGGTTTGGGGATTGTCAATAAAGGACAAGCAAAAGTAACCACAGGAACAGGAACATTTGTTGATTATGTTACAGGTGATGCACCAGCAAAACCCGCAGGTAATGTTCCCATATTTCCGTTGCCGCATGTCATTAAAGGAAAATGGATTATTGAAGGTACAATGCCTGGTACTGGAACTGCATTAAAATGGTTTAAGGACAATTTTTCTCAATTACAAGCAAAGGAATGCGAAGAAAAAGATCTCGATGTATATGATGCGTTAACTAAAGAAGCAGAACAAATCTCTCCCGGAAGTGAGGGATTATTGTTTGTTCCATTATATGTATTTAGAAAAGGAACGATTCATGGTATAGGGTGGAATCATACCAGAGCTCATATGATTCGTGCTATTATGGAATCAGCTGCATTAAGTGCTCAAATGTATATGGGAATGTTAGAAGCTATTGGTGGTGCTAAAGTTACTGAGTTAAAGTCGGACGGAGGAGCAATGAATAGCGATTTATGGGCACAGATTTATGCTGATATAATGTCTAGGAAAATAATTGTTCCAGAGAACAAAGATGGTGCGGCATTAGGCGCCGCTATTTTAGGATTTTACGGCTGCAAGAAATATAATAGTATTGATAATGCGATAGAAAAAATGGTTAGATTTGAAAAAGAATTCAATCCCATTAAAGCAAATACAAAGGTTTACAAGAAACTCAATAGGTTATTTATGCCCACAGTATTAGATATTTTTGATAAAAAGCGTGTAACTAAAGACCTTTAAATTTTTTTTTTTATTATATAAATATTGGTCGTTTCAGACATTATTTCGGTTTATATTTGGTGCTTTATTAAATTTTTTCATTTAGAAAAGTATTTTTTGATTACACAATTTCAAAAATTATAGGTCAAACTATCAAATCCGAATATCATGCCCTATTTTAAGAATCAAGAAGGTTATAATCTTTATTACGAAGATATTAATCCCGATTCTAAAAATTGCACAATAATTTTGCTTCATGGGTTTGCATCATCAGCCTCATTTTTCAAATATCAAATTAAGGTATTAAGAGATTACGATTATAGAATACTTGCATTTGACGCACTAGGACATGGGAGAAGTGAGCATCTTAAAGACTTGGATCTTGACTTTACTAAAAATCTAAGACATGATATAATAAGAGATTTGGAGGACCTTCTAAAATTTTTAAATATAAAAGATAAAATTGGGATTATAGGGCACTCTCTTGTAGGGGGAATGATTGCTCAGTTAATCTGTATGAAACACCCCGAAGATATTAAATTTCTTATTCTATTAAATTCAGGCTATATAATGATTGATAATGTAATTCGAAATATGTTTTACAATTTGTTACCTTATAATATTCGCATGAATTTCTTAGATGTGGTCGCAAATTCAGTTGACGAGATCTTGGACAAAACCATCCCGTATATAATAACAGCCTTGTCAAATTCAATTTATAATACACAATTATCCAAAGAAGATTTGCAAATGCAAATAGAGGACCAAATATTCAAAATGATTAATGAAATAAAAGAGTATGATCCTCGTATTAATTGTCCAACTTTAATTATTGGAGGAAGGCTCGATAATTTCGCACCTGAACAAATGTCAGAAGAATTACATAAAAAAATAAAAAACTCAAAGTTAGTTATCCTTGATATGGCTTCACACTTCGCTCCTGCCCATAGAAAAGATGTAATTAACGATTTAATATGTACTTTTATTAATAGCCTAAAATGAATATTATATATTCTTTCGGATAATCAAAAACAATGTAAATTTAACATGAATAGTATTTCTAAAAACAGTGATCTAAATACTCCAGTTTCATATTTTAAAAAAAAAGTTAAAGAATTTGTAGAGTCTCGTAATTGGACAAAATATCACACCCCAAAAAATTTAATTCAAGCATTGGGCATAGAAGTAGCAGAATTATCAGAATTGTTCTTATTTAAAGAAAGGGAAGTAGAAGAGATCTTGAAAGACGAATCTCTTCTTTTTAATATTGAAAATGAAGTAGCTGATATTTTTATTTATTTACTCAGCTTTATTAATATTTTAGGACTAGATCTAACTCATGCTTTTATTAAAAAGATGGAAAAAAATAAAAGAAAATACTCAACTGAAGAATTTAATAATGGAGATTACTATAAAAAGTGAAATTTTTTCGATATTACCGAATAACAATTGTTTTAATAATTATTTTTCATTACATATCTTCAACAAAATATCGTCCTCTTGATAAATAAGCCCGTGTTGCTTTCCCGATAAGAGCTTTGATTATTAATTTCCCTCGTTTTTTTGATTTATTTGAAGGTAATTCACCGATAACCATCCCTATGATTTCAATTAAGGTATAAATAGGTTGTTTGGTTTTTTTTCTAAGGGAGAATGTGTTAGCTACTAAAAAAATCCAATTACAACCACCACAATAATTAACGATTACATCTGCTTTAGACTTTTTAAACTCTTTCAATCTTATTTTAGCATGTTTGAGAAGTGAAAAAATGCTATAATTAGCGCAAGCGGCAGAAAGTCCACAACATAACGCATCCTCACGATTGTGTTCCAATTCAATAATTTGAACGCCACATAATTTAAGAAGATCACGAACCTTATTGAAGAAATAGTTTCCACTTGCTTTAGGCCAACAATTGTCGTGAACGGCAGCTGTGATGTTAAGAGGAGTAATTTTGAATTTACCAGATTTAAGCTCGTCCCATAACCAATCGATCATTGAAATTACTTCAAAATTCATATTTACACCATAATTCTTCTTGTATACATATTTGAACATGTGATAACCGGCTAAACAGGGCATTATCAATCTTTTAAACCCCATCTGTTCAAATCTTCTTTTAAGAGTACGAGCAACTAGTTCATGACCTTTAAAACATCCCGACCGATAAAGTGGTTCGCCACAACAAAGTTTTGTTGAACCAAATATCGTCTGATCCATAAATAATTTAGATTGCAATATATATGGTTGAATAAGAAGGTTACAGCCTGCATAAATCATAGTTTCTTTCCGTTCAGGATTTTTTATATTTTTTTCCCATTCGTTTATCCATCCTAATTCTTCTTTAGGAAGTTTCTGAATTATAAACGAATGAATATATGGCTTTTTATAAGGCAATGTTAGAATTAATTTAGCTCGACTGGGAAGCCCATTTTTATGATATTTATCGTTCCATTTTTTAATAATCAATGCATATGGGGCACAATTATTTGGACAATAATGGTTGCAGGACATGCATCCAACACAATTCTTTAATACTCTTTTAGATACTCCTTTTTTAACAATAGATTCAATTTCTTTTTTTGCTGCTTCAAGTTGTAGATTCATTACAGGACATTTGTGAAAGCATAATCCACAATAATTACAAGCACTCTCGTTAAATTCCATAAAAGTTTCAAACTTTTTAAGTCCCAATTAAAATCATTTTTCTCATTTAAGCCAGTTACTATAATTATTTTATTATTAATAAAAAGAATTTTATATATTTTTGAACTAATTTAAATAATTATGGTCCCCGAGAATATTGAAGATATTATTAAAAAACAACTTAATAAAACTTTGGCAGAAACAGATTTTTCAACTTTAGGAGAATTATATAGAGGAAAAGTTCGTGATAATTATATAAAAGAAGATATTAGGGTTATCATCTCAACGGACAGAATATCGTCTTTTGATAGGGTAATTACAACAATTCCTTTTAAAGGTCAAATATTAAACCAAATTTCAACTTTTTGGTTTGAAAAAACAAATCATCTAGTTAAAAATCATATTATTGATGTTCCTGATCCAAATGTGGCGGTTGTGCATCAATGTGAAACAATCCCTGTTGAATTTATTGTAAGAGCATATATAACAGGAACCATGTGGCGTAATTATTTGAAAGGGGAAGCAATTTCGGGGATTGTGCTTCCTCAAGGAATAAAAAAAAATCAACAACTAGACGAGATTATAGTAACTCCATCAACAAAAGCAGAAACAGGTCATGACATCTATCTCTCAAAAAAAAAAATTATTGAAGAAAATATGGTAGATAAAGAAATTTTCGAACAGATGGAAGAAGCTTCGTTAAAATTGTTTAAGTTTGGGCAAGATTATTGTAGTAAAAAAGGGTTCATCTTAGTTGATACGAAATACGAATTTGGCTTGAAAGACGACGAGCTTATTGTTATTGATGAAATTCATACCCAAGATTCTTCAAGATTTTGGATTTTGGATACTTACGAAGAGAAATTTACTAAAGGTAAAGATCCAGAAATATTAGATAAAGAGATATTTAGAGGTTGGCTAATGAATACTTATCCCGACATATTTCCGGATATTAACCCTGAACAAGAAATACCCCCAATTTCAGATGACATTAAAATCGAACTAGCAAAAAGATATATGAAAAGTTACGAGAAAATTACTGGATTAGAATTCAAACTTGAGATTTCAGATGTTAACAAAAGAATCCAATTAAACTTAAAAAAAGCAAATTATTTATAAATCTAATGAGGAAAAGGTTTAAATAATAAATTGTTGAATTCTTCTTTATAATGATAGTTTTAATTTTATTATTTATCAGTTTTGGATTTATCACTCTTGCTTTCCTATTAATTATAGGTGCTACTCTAAAAACAAAAAAAAAGAAAGGCTCAGGCGAAGAAAGTTTACCTAAATTAAGTAAATACGGTTATGGTTTTGGTCTTTTAGCTTTAATAACACTGGTATTTGTTGCTTTATTTACTCTAATGTAAATTCGTTAAGATTACATGTTTAGCCACATCATTTAATACATTTAAAATTATTTTTTTAAATATGTTAAATACAATCTTATTAACATATAGATTATTTTTGTCGTATTTGTCTGTACTAATTTGGAATTATTTTTATTTTAATAATCATTATTTAATAATATACAGAACTTCTTTTTCATAAATGGATTTGCAAGATTTTATAGTAGAGATCATTTTAGAGAACAAACGAGCAGCACGCGATCCCGTCGGCGAGACTATAAAAAGGGATTTACTTGTTAAAAAAGGATATGATATGATCTCAAATGTTCGCTCAGGACAATACCTTAGAATATTTATCCGTGCTGAAGCGGAGGAGTCAGCAAAAAATATTATAGAGAAAATGTGCAATGAATTGAGGATTTTTAACCCCGTGACACAAAATTTAACAATTTTAAGAGTAACTAAAAAAGATTAGAATTATATGAGTATTAAAATAGCAGTTATTCAATTTCCTGGGGCTAATTGTGATCTAGACACAGTACATGTTTTAAATAATGTAATTGGTGTTGAAACTATTTTAATTTGGCATAATTATTTTAAAGAATCTAAATTCCATGGAGTGGTTTTGCCTGGTGGTTTTGCGTTTGGAGATTATTTGAGAGCGGGTATTATTGCCGCACATAGCCCCGCTTTAGATGAGGCAAGGGTAATGTTAAAAGATGGCAGACCTATTATTGGCATTTGTAATGGGTTTCAAATTTTAACTGAGGCAGAATTTCTTCCAGGTGCTTTATTACAAAATGAATCTCTCAAATTTATATGTAAATGGGTAAATATAAAAGTTGAAAACAAAGATACCGCTTTTACAAATAAAATGAATGTAGGAGAAGTACTTAATATCCCCATTGCGCACGGAGAAGGACGATATTTCAGTGACAATTTAAAGGAATTGAAAGAAAATAATCAAATTGTTTTTAAATATACAACAGAGAAAGGAGAAATTACAAAAGAAGCAAATCCAAATGGTTCTTTAGAAAGCATTGCGGGTGTTTGCAATTTAGAACAAAATTGTTTAGGATTAATGCCACATCCAGAAAGAGCATCTGAATCTATATTAAGTCCAAAAGGCACCACACATGGAAAAATGTTTTTTGAGTCAATGATTGAATTTATAAAAGGGAGAGTTTCTTAGTGCCGAAAGTAAAGAATAATGGGGATGAATTAGAAGTTGATTTAACGGAGCCAGAAATCGAACAGATTAAGGACTTATTAAAGAGAGATCCTACTATTACAGAATGGGGTATGTTCGATGTAATGCATTCAGAACATTGCTCATATAAATCTTCTAGACCAAAATTAAAATTATTTGAAAATGCCGAAGAGAATTACGATTATGTACTTGCGGGACCTGGTCAAGACGCGGGAGTTATTGACATTGGTGACGGATATGCCTTAGCATTTAGAATTGAATCCCATAATCATCCCTCGGCCATTGAACCGTATCACGGTGCTGCTACAGGGATTGGAGGGATTATAAGAGATATATTGTGTATGGGTGTTAGACCAATTGCGCTAATGGATCCTTTAAGATTTGGCCCGTTAAAGGGAAATTCCCGTTCTCAATGGCTATTTAAACATGTAGTAAAAGGTATAGCCGACTATGGGAACTGTACTGGTATACCGACCATTGGTGGAGAAGTTAAATTTGATAAAAGTTTCGAAAGCAATTGTCTCGTTAATGTAGCATGTATCGGATTAGGAACGATAGAGGATTTCAAACACGCTCCAAGTAAAGCATATAATCCAGGAGATTATGTTATTCTTATGGGAGGGTCAACCGGAAGAGATGGAATTCATGGAGTAACATTTGCTTCAAGAACTCTTACTGAAATGTCAGAAGCGGATAGACCTGCAGTTCAAATTGATGATCCCTTTACAAAAAAAATGATGATAGAGGCAACTCTAGAAGCTGTAAAAACTGGTTACGTTAGAGGGCTGAAGGATCTCGGCGGCGGAGGTTTATCATGTGCTTTAAGTGAACTCACTGGAGATGGCGGTACTGGGGGTAATATTGATATGTCAAAAATTTTTACTCGAGAACCCGGAATGAATTCTTTTGAAATAATGCTCTCAGAGTCTCAGGAGCGAATGGCATTCATAGTTAAGCCGGAAGGATTAGAAGTAGTTTTAGATGTGTTTAGAAAATTTGAGATGGCACATGCTGTCATAGGAAGAACTGACGACTCAAAAGTCTTGAAAGTATATGACGGCAATAGTCCTGTAGTAAGCTTGCCCGCAACAGCTCTTTCAGATGCGCCCACTATTCCTCGTGAAGAAAAGCGTCCAGATTACCTCGATGCCTTAGTCGCTCAAAAAACTCCAGAACAATCCAAGGATCTTGAAGAAATTTGTTATGAATTAATTGCGTCTGAAAATATTTGTAGTAAAGAATGGGTATACAGACAATACGATCACGAAGTTGGAGTCAGATCGGTTGTAAAATGCGGCGAAGGAGATTCGGGCGTACTTAGGATAATTGGTACAAATAAGTTCATAGCTGCGAGCGTGGGAGTTAATTCAAAACATTGTTTTCTTGATCCCTACGAGGGCGCTAAAGGAGGATTAGTAGAGGTATGTGGCAATGTTATTTCAAATGGAGCAAAACCCATGGCAATGGTAAATTGCTGTAATTTTGGAAATCCAGAAAAACCAGAATCGTTTTGGTATTTTTCTAAAGCAGTTGAAGGAATGAATGACTTTTGTAGAACCTTAAGAATCCCAATAGTCGGAGGAAATGTGTCGTTTTATAACGAAGATGAGGTTTCTGGGACGGCTATAAAAGCAACTCCTGAGATAATGATAGTAGGTATTATTGATGGTAAAGAGAACATTGTGACATTACCGTTTAAAAATTTACACAATGACATTTTACTTATCGGAGATACAAAAGCAGAATTAGGGGGATCTGAATATCATTCAGTTATTTACGACCTCGAAGGGGGAAAACCACCTAAAGTTAACGAAAAGAATATAAAAGCAACTTGGGATTTCTTATTTGAATTATATAAAAGGCACTTGGTAAAAGCGAATCACGACGTAAACAAAGGTGGACTGATTATAACAATTGCTGAAATGTGTTTTAAAAACGAAATAGGAGCTAATTTGGATTTTACGGTTTTTAACGACGAAAATTTGCGAGACGACGAATTTTTATTTAGCGAATCAGTAGGAAGATTTGTAATTGAAACAGATCCTTCAGATTACGAGTCAATTATGAACATTGCTAAAAAATTTCAAGTTACCGTAAAAAATGTAGGTGTTTTAATTTCTAATCCAGAAATTATAATTAAGGGTTTAAAGCCTAAAACCTTTAAACTTGATATTACTAAAATGAAAAAACTCTACGATTCTACAATACCAAATCTTATGGAAATTTAGTAGATTTTTATAAAAAAGACTAAACTTTCCTTATTTTATTCCATTTTAAAAAGTTCTTTTAAAAGATTTATAAATGTAAAAAAAGAATTATTATTATCAAAAATTAATATAAATCACAATTCATTTTGAGGTGAAAATAGGTGCGAGCAAGAGCGTGCATTAAATGTAAACAATATGTTGAGGTTCATCCATCTGATCCTGTTAATCAAAATTTAATCAAAACTTTCGAGGGCCAACATAGAGGACATACCTTAATCACTCTTGATATTGATGAAGTAAAGAGTAGATACGAGAAATACACAGAAGACGAAGAATCTTAAGATAATCTTTTTTTTTCAATTTTCTTTTTTTTTTAATTTCATCAAAAATTGGACGAGAGATATCCTTCAACATCTAAGATCTTATAATTTCAATCTTTTATGTGTATATACTTTTATTCCAATAAGTTAGGCAAATTCGATACATTTAAATATGTGTTCGATTTTAGATATATTATGATCGAACAAAGAAATCGAATAATAGATCGGTGTTTATAAAATGTTCTTTGGAAAAAAATTTAGTGGCTATCATAAGAAGTCATTATCTGGATTAGAAATCTTAGTATTATCAATTATTACAAATAGAAACGGAATTACTGGCTACGAATTAATTCAAGATATTAATGAGAAATTTAAAGATTTATGGCAAGCCTCTGCTGGTACAATATATCCATTATTAAAGCGACTTTCAAACAAGTTATTAGTGGAAATGAAAGAAGTAATTGATGAGAATAATCGCCAAAAAAAGGTTTATAGGATAACAGAAACGGGTATGGAAGAATTAAAAAAAGCGTTGGAGGATAATCTCGAGCCAAGTATTACAACTCTTGGTGACTACATAAAAACGATTATTAAAGCGTCAATGCCGAGCGAAGTGATGATGGAGAAAATAATGGGTTGTTTTCCATTTCCAGATTTCCCTTTTGACTATGAGGTTGATGATACAGATTATTCTTTAAGAAATATTAAAAATTTAGAGAATATCATAAGGCATTTAAAGCGAGGGAAACATAGATTAGAGACGAGATTAAATGGACTAGAGAAAAAAATTAAGGGATACACAAAGATTCTTGAAATGATTAAAACGGAACGAAATAAAAACACTAAAATCATCGAAATTGTAGATGATGACGAAGAATTTGAAAATTTTTAGAAATATAATCAAATAATGAATTATTCAAGTAAAAAAATTAAAAAACAAAAATATAAATTTAAAAAAAGGAGGTAAAAAAAAATGTGTCATGTAAAAGGAGCTAGACATCAACATTGGTGTGGGCCTTTTCCCTTTGGTCAAGGTTTTCCCCATTTTATGAGGAAAATTGCTAGACATGTAGATGAGTGTATGGGCAAGTTTGGTTCATTTGTTCCATACAATATAAAAGATCGTGAAGACGGCTATTTAATTACGGTTCCATTACCAGGTCGTGCAAAAGAGGATGTAACTGTCTCTTTAATAGGTAATTGTCTAAATATTAAAGCATCAAAGCCTAAGACGGAAGGAGAATCCAAGGATGAATCGGGACAACTAAAACATCCGTTTTTGAGATTCTTTTTCACTTTCATTGATGTAGATATGGACATTCCCTTACCTGCGAATGCAGACCTGGATTCTATAAAATCAGTAATGGCAAATGGACTTTTAAAAGTGAAAGTAGGGAAAAAGCCTTCAAAGAAAATAGATATTAATGATGCAGGAAACAATTAAATAAAATTTTAAAATATTGGGGGCACACGCTTTGAAATATGAAATCAATGTTTTAAATTGGGAGTAAACTGAAAAAGTTCAATTCCAAAGCGCAACCCAATATTATTATTTTTTTTTCTTTTTTATATTTTATTTTTGAAAGTAATAATTTCGAATTTAATTTTCTTTTTTTTTGTGTGTGTGTGAGATAGAGAATGTTATCGGTATAATATATTGATATTTATCCCAATTTTCTCATTTTAATCTTAATATACAACTTCAAAAAACTAAAAAGGTGATAATAATTAAATTAATAACTTGTCATTTGCCTGAGGCATATTTGGCAGGCATCGAAGAGTTAGTTGGGATGAATGTATATCCAAATCGTTCTGAGGTAATTCGAGTCGCAGTACGCGACTTACTTAAAAGTGAGCTCACTACTATTGTTCGAAGACCACAAGAATGAATTAAAATCTTTATATTTTATTCTAATTTTCTTTTTCTATTTCTATTTAATAAAATACTACATAATTTTCTTACAACGATATTTTCTTTAATAATGCCAGACGATTATTTAATATTAGCTTAAAATAAAAATCTAAAAGAGGAAAATTATGGATTATAAATATATTATTTACGAAAAAGAGAAACACATTGTAACCATTACGATTAATCGACCTGAAGTTCGGAATTGCATAAACAACGAAACTAATCTGGAATTACAAGAAGCCTGGAAGGCGTTCCGCGACGATGACGATGCATTTGTAGCAATATACACGGGAGCGGGTGATATTGCATTTTCTGCAGGATGGGACCTTAAGGATGCTGCCGCCCTTGAGTCGATTGAGAGTTATGATCAATTTCGTGTAGCTTGTCATAGTATTGATGGCTTTTGTGGTTATACAAAGAAATTTGATATTTTTAAACCAATAATTTGTGCTGTGAATGGATTTGCGCTCGCCGCTGGTCTTGAAAACTGTCTTATCGCAGATATACGCATCGCTTCTGAAGATGCTAAATTTGGTGCGACAGAAAGGAGATGGAACATTGTAGCAGGGGATGGTCTATGTATGCGCTTGCCTATTGTTATTGGATACGCTAGGGCAATGGAGCTTATCATAACTGGGCGCGTTATAGATGCGCAAGAAGCTTATAGGATTGGTTTAGTAAACGAAATAGTTCCGAAAGACAAATTGATGGAAAGAGCGAAAGAATTGGCACGATCAATTTGTAAATTGCCTCAAGGCGCAATTAGGACTGATAAGGAAACTGTCGTTAGGGGCGTTGGTCGAACAGTTGAAGAAAGAACTTTTATTGAAACAGAGCAGGTTCTTTCAATGTTTCTCCGAGGTGATAAGCACACAGAAGGTGCTAGAGCTTTTCTCCAAAAGCGTAAGCCGTCATGGAAAGACCATGGAATCTAGTTGCGACACTTCAGCAGAGCGGAATTAGAACCATAGCTTTACCGAAGGATTCATATCCAAGCGTGGTTTTTTAATCTAAAATCTCTTATTTAGTTTTTAACTGCGCTTTTAACAGTTCGATGTCTTTCTCTTCTTATTTCTTGTAGTTATTAGAACAAAAAAAAAAAAAAAATAATAATTGTGTACTATTTAAAATAATAAAAACCTTCAAAAGTAGAAAATTTGTATGAGAAAAGTAAATTTAGAAGACAAAATATTTTATTATGAGCGAAATTGGTTTACGCTAGACGGACTCTGGTTTCTAAAAGCTGAAGAAGAAGTTGGGTGGGATACCGCATTAAAAATAGATTTAGCGGTTTGGAAACATTTGTTAAAAATAGTAATCCGCAGAATTCAAGACTATCTGAAATTAAAAACAAATTCTCTAAAAAGTTTAGTTGAGAGCCTCATTTTTAGGTGGAGTTGTGAATTATGGAATTACGACATTGTAAAAAATGAAGAAAATGAAGCTCTTATCGAAATTACAAAATGTCCATACAAATCTATGCTGGATCGAAATCCAGAGCGCCGCGATAAAATTCCCTCAATCTGCAAAAAAATGTGTAATCCTTTTTATGGGGCGGTTATTGAAGAATTAAATCCTAAAATAAAACTCGAAAGAAGCAGATTTATGGGATTAGGAGATAAAAGCTGCGATTTTCATTTTAGACTAAATGAAAGTTGATGAACCATATGGTTGACAATAAGTGGAATATTTACGATTATCTTAGGACACTTCCAGCAATAATTTTTGCGGGAATTATTTTTTATGTTTCTTCTTTAAGTAATCCTTTTCCTTTAGGACCTCCCGGACCACTTACCTTTTTAGAAATAAATATGAACAGTATATTACATATTTGTGTTTTTGGGATTTTATCTTTTTTAGTAGCCTATGGATTTGTTAATAAAGTAAAACACGCTTATTTAATAGCAATTACAATTCTATATTCATTTTTAGACGAAGTACACCAATATTTCGTTCCTAATCGTTATTTTGAGATTTTTGATTTCATTTTTAACTCAATTGGGGTGATTTTAGGGTTTTTATCGTACTTATTGATAATAAAATTGAGAATTTATTTAACTAAAGAAGAGCTGAATAAGAATAAAGATTTAACTTAATAAGTTAATGGTAGATATTTTTGAAATGAGTAATTTGATTTTTTAACCTTGAAATTATAACTTTTCGTTCGGTTTCTGTGATTGAATAAAGATTAAATATTTTTTCGTCAATGGTTCTCATTAATTTTATAATATAATCGTTTATCTTTCCTCTACTTTTTTCTAAAAGATTAATAATAAGATCTACTCTTGAAGCAATATAATTTTTCACTTCCTCATTAGGTTTAACAATAGGGAGGTGTCTTATCATGTATTGATTCAAATTAATAGTAGTGCCCTTTTGATTATTTATTCCATAGGTGCAATAAAATTGAATTAAGATTGAATTAAGAACTGCGCATAAATATTTTAATTCGTCTCCATCGTCGTGAAGTAATGAATAAATTGAAGATGTAAAACACATATTATTTTCAGTATAAATTGCCTCAGGCACTATATTATTATGTTTAATCAATAATTTCGGATTTTTATAATACTCGTAATTATCCCCTTTTAATACTTGAGCATTAATCTTTTCAATATTGAACGATTTATTTTTCTTTATGAAATAATATTTGAAATCTTCTTTTGCGTTCAAAAAAACACAGGTGCCTGTGGTATTATTACTAACTAATTTTCTAACCTCTTTCAAACCCTTATCTTCTTCACCCCGTATCATTTTTGGAAAATTTTTAACATTTAAATAATTCAAATCACCAGTTTTTTCGATTTTAGCAATTAGTTTATACAAATAGTACGTAGGTTTAATTCGAATCCTGTTTAAATTGATTGTTTCTGAACCACAATAGGGACATTTTTTGTTATAAGTGTAAGTATAGATCTTTTTTACCTTAACGCATAATGGACATTTCAAATTAAAGCATATTCTAAGAGAATCGACTTTTTGATTTTCGTAAGCAATAATCTTTTTATAAGGATAATCGTAAACTTTCAAATTTTTTTCATTATTACTATTCTTTTTTTCGTAAAGTATGATTTGAACCTCATTGGTAGCGTTCTTAAAGAGATTAGGGCCAATATCAAAAATTTTAAGTAAATTTGCTGTTGAAAGGAATTTATTTCTAAATCCAACATATCCTTGTCTAAGTAAAAAACTTTTTGGAACTAAAAAACCGATAATACCTTTACTCCAGTCCAATGCTTTTAGCAAAAAGGCGCAATAAATATCGTTATAAAAAATTCTCTCTTCTTTTAATTTCTTTTTATCCGTCTTACTTAAAATGTTTCCGTAAGGGGGATTACCAACAACTATATCAAAATTTAACCATTTTAACCAATTTGAATTAAAAAGACTATTTTTTGATTTTAAATTCTCTTTTAAAATAGAAATTGCTTGAGAATAATCATTATTACTTTCTTCGTAAAACCAAGCAAGGAGTTTTAATTTACATAACTGAATGCCCTTATCGTTAATGTCTGATCCATAAACATTTTTTAATATTTGAGATTTAATTTCTAAATTATTTACGCCGGTATCTAATTTTTTAATAATATTGTAAATCAGTCTAACACAAGCTAATAGAAACACTCCAGAACCGCATGTCGGATCGCATACCTTAGTATTTAATAGAATTTCAAAAATCTTTTTTTTAAAAGAGGTGGTTAGTTTGTAAATATCTTTAATTCTTTTAAGTTTCACAGTGGGAGTAAAATAATCTTCCAATTTATTGTTAAGAAAAAGAGTTAACGCTTCAGATACGATAAATCTTGAGATTTTCTCGCTTGTATAATATACGCCTTCTTTTTTTTTCCTATAATAAGTCTTTAAAAATAAATCTTCGAATGAATGTATTAGAGCAATATTTTCGTTTATTTCTTTAATATCATTTTTTTTTAAAACGTTATCTAAGAAATTAACGATTTCCTCGAAATTATCAAGGTTTTTTGGTTTTTCCATTGTTATCAAATTATACAAAATATAAATTTTAGAGAAATTTTACAAATAATTCTTGTATCATCATTAGTTTTATTAAACTTATTAAAAATTGTTAAAGAATTTTATTAAAATTTGTTTATTTTGTGATTTAGTGTTCCCTTTACAGATTGACATTATGATAAATGAGCAGTCTCCTTTAGTTTAAAATTTACGAGTATCCTAATAGGATTAATAATGAAAAAAACGAACGGTGAGTAAAAAAAAAAAGTTCTGTAAAAAAATGCATCGGAATAATATTAGTATGTTCTGAGGAGTTCCCTCACTTGTGGAAAAACCCTCTCGTATCGATAGCGGGAGAATATGGCTGAAAGCCCACGCCTAATAGGATGTGGATACCTTTCAGAAGACTAAAGTAGTCATCAATGGTTTAAACACCTACTCGATAGGGGCTACTGGTTTTAGCCCTCGTGAATAAGGCACTTGGATGCAACCTTCATGTAAACAATTTTTATTAAAGTATTTTAATATTATTTAATGTATTTAATAAAATTGATAACCTGCGTTCTAATTTCTACTAAATTTTAAGAAATATTAATATATATCAATAATTATTTGTAAGTTAATTTCTCTATATTTTTATAGTTTCATTTACTACATATTAATAGAAAACATGAAAGAAAAGGATAAAGAAAAAGAAGATTATCACGGAGTCGCCCCTATTTCTGAAATTGTAAAGAAAATGAAAAAGAAATATGATAAAGATCCGAAAGATTGGAGATTAATAGGTGCTTCGGACGAACACGGTAATTCTGATACCTTTATCGAAAAAAAACCGAATACTTATTGGTTAAAATCAAAAATGCTTAGCCCTTATTCTGCTCTATCAATGGGCTCGATTGTAAGAGATTTAAATAAAGATATTGAAGACGATTATGGTAAAAAATTATCACCTAACGAAATGTTGCGATTGTTCGGAATGGTCGTTCCTATTCAAAAAGATAAGAACGTAATAGCTGCGGGGATTGAAAAATATTCCCAACAACACGGAGATTTTATAAAGAAAATTATTAGCGAAAGTAATCCTAATTTGGGATACAAATTAGCAAGACGCGTTGATGAGGAGTTCAGAAAAAAACATCCTCAGAGAAGTGGATTATATATGTGAAAGAAAAAAACTTATACCTTATCTTTTAAAGTTTGTAATCCGGCTTTATCTTTAACAATTGGAAGATTACTGGAATATTTTGAACTATTATTAATTAGCTCTGAGATCAGAGCGTTAATCTTTTCTGGACCGGATATAAAAATATTTAAGGAGATTTTAAGGGAAAATCTATATAAAAGTACAATGGGAAGTATAAATGAAAAATCTAAATTAATAAAGATTATCCAAAATGAGCAACTTACAGAAGAAGATAAAGAAGAATTAAGGCATATACTAAGCAAACTTCCTTCTGAAGAATTGAAATCGTTATTGGGTAAGATATATGAACTATTTATTAAAAATTACGTGAATATTTTAGATTCTAGAGAATCTACAACAGAAATAGTAAATTCAGAGAATGAACAAAAAGTGATAAAAAAGACAGATACATCTTTTCCTCTCAATGTTCCCAACTTTAAGGAAAAAACGATGAACGAAATAAGAAGGTTAGTTCCCTTACTTGAAGCCACAGATAATCAAAAAGAACTTATATTAGAAAAAACTGAGAATATACTAGACCAACATATTTCAAGAGCCATAAGAAATGAAATAACTATATCTAAAAATTCAAATCCATCAACAAATGCGGCTGCGATTATCTACGCCGTTTTAAAGTCACACAAAAATATGCCCAATATCAGCGGAGGTAAATTGTCAGAAATTACAGGAGTAACTCGGACCGTAATCCCTAGACTATATAACACTTGGTTTAGAGGTTTAGCACAAAAATTAGATTTTAATTTTGTAAATGCTCATTTAGGAATGGCTAGAAAGATTATATCACTTTATCTTTTTGAACTATTATTAAATGAAGAAATTAACACATCTAAAATCGTTTCGCGTCTAAGAGAGATTATTATTTCAGACATGTCTGGATCATTAACTCAAAAAGAAAGACAACACTTTAGGCAATTAGCAGAGAAAGATGACAAATGGTTAAAAGACATGGCTAATAGTTATCCAGATATATTTACTAAGTATTTTTCCGATTTGGTCAATATTATAAGACTATTGATAATATTGATTAAGTCTCACAAAATAATTGGTGCTGATCTTTCCGTTCCAGATTTTGCTAGATTTTTGATGTCTAGAAACATTAACCTATTTTCAACTATTCGTTCTCTGGTTGAAGCAATTGGATATATTTTTGATTTCTTAAAAGACTCCAAATATCCTTATCTATTCCCTTCTCGAACTTATTCTCAAGAGATTATCCAATCATACACTATGAGTAGCGATCGAGTGGCTGTGGTTCGTAGAGGAATTATTGGAGCAAGAATAAAACTTTACCTCATGAAGCATTTTCATAATGGAGATCATTTTGATAAAAAAAGCGGGATAGCTATATGTCCAGAATGTAAAAGAGAAGGACTTACTGTAAATACATCTGCTCCAATAATAAAAGGTAAGGAATATCATCATAAAGGAACAAAGAAATTTTCATGTACAGCTGAAGGTCTTTTTAAATTATTTAGTAAAGATCGAGGTAATCCATATTTTCTGCCAGATTTAATTAACAAAGCAAATACAGAAGATGTTGAATTACTTTGTAGATGTCATCACAGTTTGCTTAAAGATTCCTACTTTAATTATTTTAAAAGACTTATTTGTTGGGAAAACATTCCTAGAGAATTTCCTCAAGACCTTTTTAACCTTCCAGCAGAGATCATTAATATGCTTATTTGGATTTGTGTAGATAACTCTTACTCTACTAAGGAAATGATCATTAGCCAAAAAATTGATCTTAAAGATGCAGTTTCAAGATTTATTAAAAAAAAGTTTATAATAGATGTTATTTATAAAGGAAGGTGTCCAATTTGTAATGAATTTAATACGAAAGATCATCTCCTTGCATTTTCTTTTAACCATTTACATTTATTAAGAAAAGTAACATCAAAAGAGAGTGAAATGAGATTTAAGAATTTATATAAGCTTCCTTGTTCGGCAATAGTTAGAGAATTAGAAAGTCAAATCGGAGCATTTATTTGTGGTAATTGTCATATGTTTTTTCATACTAATATATTAAGAGTTGATAAGATCTTTGATGATCCAAACATGGTTAAAATAGTTAAAGAAGGCATTGAGAGAGTTAATAAAAAATTTAGAGATAATCTTATTCATAGCACAGAATTGATTAAAGATCCTTTGAAATTAGATTTTCAAATGAAAAAAGCATTTATAGATTACTTTTTTGCATTTTCTGATATTTTGAAAGAGAAGAAAGTGATTAATATAAATAATCTTATGAGTAAAATTGGAGTTTCAAGTAGTGCTATAAATAGTTTTTTTAATAAAAGAAAACATATTTTAGAAAGATACGGTAATATTATCAAAGGTAAAAGTCGATATCCGACAGAATATAACTTAAATGACTATGGTAAAACAATTTTACGGTTATTACAATATTTCAAAAATTATTATGAAAATTTAAAACAGACTAATAGTGACTAATAATCTTTCCTTTAATTTTTCTAGTTCTGCCTTTTTTTTGATTATAGGTAATTTCTTGAGTTATTCTTGACTCAAAACCTTATTTTAACAAAAAGATAAGACTTATAATTTATTTTTTAATTTTTCTAACTCGTCTTTATTTTTAATAAGAGGTAAGTTTATCGTGTATTTATTAGAATTATTAATTAATTCTGAGATCAGAGAGTTAATCCTCTCAGGGGCAAGTTTAGATTCGATTGTTTTAGCAAATTCCTTTAAATTATTTACATGAAAATCTTCTATGTAATACGGGAGCCCTTTTTCCAACTCTTCGAAAAGGAATTGATAAGATAAATCCGCATTTCTTTCATTTTTTACAAGTGGATCATCGTCATCAAAAGTGTAAGAAACTTCTATCCAACGATTACCATCTGGATCTGAGGGAACCATACCATAAATATAGTCTTGAGTAAATATCCAGATTCCTTTATCGAGGGATGACTCGATAATACTTAAGAATTCATTTTTACTCATAGTATTTTTACTCATAGTATTTTATTTTATAGATTTTATTTAATTGTTTACTTTATAATAATATAATAAAAAGAGCGTTCCGTTGTCGAATGAGGACTCAACAATATTTTTAAATTCTTCAGCCATAATATTGACCTATTTATAGATTTTTATTAAACTTTGCTTTTTATAATATATAATGATAAGTATATAAAAAATTTTAAAAATTATCTCTCGGTTTTTATATACTCTTCGTTTTCAAAAATATTTTTTAGAAAAAAAGGATTGAAAGTTAATATGCGCAAATTAGATTATGAAAAATTAACCAAGGAGATTCAAAACTGGATAAAAAGTTATATAATATCTGCAAATTTGAAAGGTATTGTTGTAGGACTTAGTGGTGGAATTGATTCTGCTGTCACATCGGGACTCTGTGTTAAGGCTGTTGGCAAAGAAAATGTGATAGGGATTGGATTACCTTGTGAATCAATTTCCCAAGATTTAGAAGATGCCAAATTAATTGCTAATTTTTTAGGAATATCTTTCCTAATAGTTGACTTAACTTCAACATATAGAGAATTAGTGAAAGCTTTACCACCTGATATTAAATCAAATAAAATGACATTGGCAAATATTAAGCCTCGATTAAGAATGACCACTCTGTACTCTATAGGGCAATCAATGGCATTTTTAGTTGGAGGAACAGGGAATAGGAGCGAGCTTGCAATTGGGTATTTTACCAAATTTGGCGACGGAGGCGTAGATATTGAGCCTCTTGGTGCGCTATATAAATGTGAAGTTAGAGAAATTGCAAGAACTTTGAAAATACCTGAAAGAATTATACAAAAACCACCTTCAGCAGGTTTATGGGCAGGACAAACAGATGAAGGAGAGATTGGCATAACTTACGATGTACTTGACGAGATAATTTATAGATTAGACAATTCATTGAGTTTAGAAGGTTTAAACAGCAAATTTATAGAAAAAATTAGAAAGATGATGAAATTGGCTGAACATAAAAATAGTATGCCGCCAACATTTAAAGTAACTTAAAAGAAATTACGCAATTTATAAGCTTGAAATTATTCTTCTTATTTCAGTTATGCGAGAACTTATTTCATCTAATTTTTGTTTAAGACCAAGACTTTGATCTTGGTATCCCCCATCGCTTAGTTTTCCTATTTTGTACTTCTTTTCTGTATCTTTAAAATTTTTCTCTAACGAGTATCTCTTTCCTTCAAGTGCGATTAGTTCTTGATATAATGTATCTTTATCCATTGTAGATGGAATTTCTTCAATATCTTCCGTTGATGAAATCCTCTCTTCAGGATCACTCATTGGTAATGTATCAATATCACTTTTAGGCTCAGGAGCACCGAATCCCGAAAAAAGTGGAGTTTCAATCTCAATAGGACTAAAGCTATGTTTTTTCTTTTTATCGTTTTTATCTTTTTCAGCTTTCTTTTTCTCAGCTTTCTTTTTTTTACTTTTAGTAGAAATCGTTTCTTCGAGCTCAACAGATTCTATTGGTTGTTCAGCTGTTTTCTTATCCATAGAAGAAAATACATTAAAAAGATCCGCGCCGCTTGGTCTAATTTCATCGGTGTCTATTTCTTCTACACTAATAGGGGATATATCAGGTTTTTCTTGGAAAATCGATGTTAATTTTAAATCTTCTGTAATCGTAGGAGCTTTTGTTGGCATTGGCGTCCAATCTTCTTTTTCTTTAGTTTCTAACGATAAATCTTTAGGTAATGAACCTAAATCTCGTTTTTCCTCAGTTTTCGAAGTTTTAAGCTCCTCAGTGGACGGAGTCATTAATTCAGCCTCAAGACGGGCTAACTCATCTTCTAGAGAAGGTTCTTGTGAGGATTTAAATGGAATTTCTGATAAACCATCCTTATTTGGACCTTCTGAAACTGTGGGAGATAATTTAGGGGCAGTTTGAGGTATTGATAGAAGTTCCCTTGGAGAATCTTGAATTAATTCTGATTCATCTGGAGTTTCTAAAGTGTACTCTGAATCTACTTCTTTTTCTCCAAATGAAATCGGCTCAATTTTTTTTTTAATACTAATAAGTTCTATCTTTTCCTCAATACTAATTGGTTCTGTTTTTTCTTCTTTAAGTTTTATTAATTCTTTTGTCTCTTTAAATTTAGAATCGGTTTCAACTTTAATCTTTAAGGGTTTTTCTGGTTTTTTAATCGAAGGAATTTTGATTTTTGGGGGAGCAAGTTTGACTACTTTGGAAGGAGTTATTTTTTGTACTTTGCGTTTAAGAGCTATTCCTTTAAGCTCTTTTTCTTTATTTTCTAATTCGCTCTGAAGTTGTTCAATTTGTTTCTTTAAACCACTAATTTCTCCTTCAAACTGTTCAGAAACTTTTGCAACAATTTGCGATAAATCAATTTGAGAAGATTCCGTTTTTAAACTTGCGTCTGTGGGCAATTCTTTAGTTTCAGTAAAAGGTGCGGCTTCTGTGACCTTTTCTTTCTTTTCAGTTGATTGTAAAAGTTTACCGATATTTTCTGGCAATTTTGTTTCGGAAAACCATAAATCTAAAGTTTCCCAATTCTCTAAGTCGTTAAGAATTGTCTCAATTAGTTCTTTTTCCAAAATAGAATTTAAATCCTTCAATATCTTGAATTTTCCAATTAATTTTTCCTTTGCTTCAATTTCGTCATCAGGCGTAGGTTCTTGCTCAGTTAAAAAATTAAAAATATGTTTAATTTCTCGAAGGGTTTCTTCTTCACTCATAAAAATTCATTTAAAAATTTAATTTAAGTTCTTAGAATCAAAATCTCCTTAAGTATTAAAAACAAATTCACTAATTTATTTTTTATGTGATAAAGCAATTAATTTTTCAAAAAGTTCTTTAAATGTGGTAATTCAAATCTCTAAAAAAATTCCTTTGTTATAAAAAGAAGTAATATTTAGGTGTTATACTGAATTAAAATAAAGCATGTAAAATCATTTACGAGTATAACTAAGAGTTATTAAAATCAAAATATAATTTAAATCTTCTTTGGACAATAATATCTTTGTAACCATCGACTTAATCCATCAAGTCCAGGAAATAAAACTCTTTCAGTAATATTTGATTAATCCAACTTGTCTCTAATTTCCCATTTTAAATTAGAAGGAATAATGACCTTTAAAAAAGAATCTTCTGATAACGATATTTTGTTAACGGAAATCATCTAATAATAGACTGGAACTTGACATAAGTGAAAACAAAGCCGACTGATTTACAATTCTATCGTCAATAGAAGGGGATTCAAAAAAGACGATAAATGGATCCTGCTTTAATGTGCTTAAATCATTTAAAGTTTTGACTGAATCAGCTAAAATTTCAACCGTAAAAAGGTTTGCACCTTCTTCTTTTAGTTTTCTCTTTAATAGTCCAGGCAATAATTGATGGAGATCATTGTAATTTAGTGCCCATATTACTCCATCCTTATCAAAACGATCAACATTTGCTGTAGCAAAATGTAACGCCACATAAGGAGAAAATGTCCAATCTAGAAGTCTAGTTGGTAAGCCATGATGTTGAGCTAAAGCTAACCAATGCCAAATAGAATCATATTCTACAAGATTTCTACTAGCGTATTTTCTGAAGTTTCGAAGTAAATGATGTTCTAACACCTCAAAATTTCCACCTAACCTAATTAAACTATTTTTAAGCTTGTAATCCTTGTTTGATAGACCGCGGAACGCATAAGGCGAACGATATCGCTCAATTTCTTCGTTCCAAGATTTACTAAAGAGGATATTATGAATATCATCCCAACTATTAATCACAATTTCTTTCATAATTAATTCTTTCTCTTGTAATAAATTTATGCTATAAAATTATAAGAAAAATTGTTAATTAAATGAATATGATAATAATGATTCTCTAAAGTCTTATACTAATTAAAATAAAGTATAAAAATTTATTTACGAGTATAACTGAGAAGTATTAAAATTAAAATACAATTTAAATATAAATTAAAACCAAAAAAATTGAAGTATGACTTATGAAGCAGTAATTTTTGACCTTTTTGGGACTCTCGTTGACAATTTTTCATTTTTAGAGTATAAACAAGCGTTATCCCAAATAGCATCTATTCTTTCATTACCTTCTGAGATTTTTTCTCGTCTTTGGGTTGAGACTTCTAACCAGAGAGCTATAGGGTTTTTTAAAACAATAGATGAAAATATAAGATATGTCTATAAGACCCTCGATGTTATTGTAGATGATGATAGGATTAAAAAGGCCATTCAAATAAGATTTGATTCTGCCAGAAAAGCTTTAAAACCAAAGCCAGATGCAATCGAAACATTATCTAAATTAAGAAAAAGAGGATTTAAAATTGGGTTAATTAGTAATTGTTCTGCTGAAATACCTGTTTTATGGGAAGAAATGTTGTTCGCACCAATTATAGATGTAGCTATATTCTCAAGCTCTGTTGGTTTGAAGAAACCCGACCCAAGAATTTACAGATTGGTTTGTGAAAAATTAAATGTTAAACCTCAAAATTGTATATATATAGGCGATGGAGATAGTCATGAATTAACCGGAGCAAATGAAGTAGGGATGTGTCCTGTTTTGATTCGAGATCCAAACGAAAAGGATCCTTACTACATTGATGAAGATGATTGGAATGGTCCTAAAATTTCCACATTGAAAGAAGTCCTAAATTTGCTTGAATAGAATATAATTATGCAATTTACGATCTTCGACGAAAATCTTTTTAAGAAACTAGAAAAGTAAGATAACTTAGGTATTTGTAGATAGAAAAAAAAAAAGCGTTTACACTCGACGGCCACGATGACCACCTTTGCGTCGACAATGGTCATGGCTCTTTGGCGTAACTTCTTCGATTTGACCTATTTGGAGACCAGATCTAGCCAAGGCACGAATACAAGCTTGTGCTCCAGGTCCTGGTGTTTGTGACTTATTTCCTCCTGGTGCTCTTACTTTAATATGAACCGCTGTAATTCCTTTATCTCGAAGCTCTGCGCTGACTCGGAAACCGCACTGCATGGCCGCATACGGATTCGATTCGTCTCTATCGGCTCTTACAACCATTCCATCTGAGCATTTAGCAAATGTTTCAGCTCCTGATAAATCTGTTGCTGTCACGATAGTATTATTATACGAGCTGAATATATGTACTATAGCCCATTTTGGTTTTTCTTTACTAATCTCTATATCACCATTTAATTTAACATACTAATATTAATTTTATAAGTTCAATTTATTTTGTAGTAAAAGGACTACTTGGAGCAAAACTAATTAAGGCCTCTTCTTCCTTTTTTACAATATATGAGGGAGCATCAATTCTTTTATTCCCTACTTGAATATGTCCGTGAACAATATATTGTCTTGATTGATATACTGTACTGGCAAGACCTTTTTCGTAAACTAATGTTTGCAATCTTCTTTTTAATATGTCATCTACAGTTAATAGGAGCACATCTTCGAATTTTGCTTCACTCCCCAAAATACCTAAACGATTAAGTTTCTTAAGCAATGTTAGTTGTAGCTCTTGGGCTTTCTCCTTAGTTAGAGTCCTAGAATGGCGCGCTATCTGACGCCAATTACTAAGTTTACTGCGCATTTTCCAGAACTCTCTCTTGTTTCTAAGGCCATATTTTCCTAAATATTCAAGCTCTTCCAACATTCTCTCTTTTTGGAAAGGATGAGCCGGTTTTTTAAACTTCTTTTTTAAACGCCTTGGATCTCCCATTATTTTTAACCCTTTACTTTTGTTCTCTTCTTATTCTCCTTCGAATGACCCCTACAACTAAACCGTGTCGTCCAGTGCTTTTGGTTCTCTGTCCTCTAACTTTTAAGCGTAAGTGATGTCGGACACCCTTATAACTTTTCATCCTTTTCATCCTATCGATGTCCCGTTTAACAGTAATTTCCAACTGGTTCCCTATTATGTGTAAATCTTCTCCTGTGCGTAGATCTTTACGTCTATTCAATAAATAAGAAGGCAGGTATTCTTTAGGATTTAAAATAATTTCCTCAATTTTATTAAGATCCTCTTTGGAAATTGCACCAATTCTTAAATCGGGATCAATCTTGGCGACCCTTACTATAGCTTGGGCGAATCTTCTACCGACCCCTCTAATTTGGGTTAATCCATACTCGACTTTAGCGTTCCCATCGATTTGAGACCTAAGTTTACGTAAAAATACCTTTTCACGAAAGTTTTTAGGTCTAATTGGAGTACTCATAATAAATACTATTAAACTTATAATTAGGTTATTAAAAAAGAATTAGGGATAGAATTTTAATTTTTTGATTCAATTGTTTTGGAAAGTTTTTTTATTACTAACTCATACAGCATTTTCTTTTATTGCAATCTTAATCTCACTTAAAACAGCATTTAAAAATTCCTTTTTCTTCTGTTCTGTCAGATATCTTTCTGAACTATCTATTGGTATCAATGATTCTAATCCCTTTGTCCATTTGAAATCTACATCTGCAAGTCTTTTTTTAGCATTGTTAATTGCCTTTTTTGACCATCCTTTCAAACTCTCAAGTAATTTAAAATCTAAATTATAAAAAGCTTTTTCAATTAATAATGAGTTATATTGGTTCTTATCTTTTATATGGGTTAATTCTTCAACATTATTATTCCTCTCATGACCAGAAATTACAGAATGAGTCAAGTATTCAATATCTTCTTTATTTTTATCATTTGGATTTTTAGTTGGTAAAAAACATAAGTTTTCTTCATAATAATTAATGATATTAAATCAAAACCAAAATTTGACCGAATTATCATTATTCCAACTTTTAACGGTTATTATAACATAGAAGATTTATTTAGACAAATCAGATTAAAGATTACAGAGAAAATTTTTTCACTTGATATCGAAGGAGATCGAACTCAATATCAAGAAAGATTAGATGAAATTCATATAAAATTCCAACATAAAATTGAGATTAGAGAAAATATAAATCAAATTAGAGAAGAAATTGAGAATCTAAAAAGTTATTTAAATCAAAATAAAGATGAACCAGGATTAAAAATCGTTAATAAACTATCAAAAATGATCTCTTC
>JAUWBH010000236.1 GCA_030605085.1 Promethearchaeota archaeon
ATTCCTATATTTTGTGTATAAGTAAATATTATTTTTATTAATAAAAATAGATACTACGCCTCTAAGTTGTAATTACACTCAATTTATAACTTTGTTTTATTTTATTTTTTTTGCTCATACTAAAAGTATAGGAATTAATCATAATTCAATCGAAATAAATAAAAAAAAAAATTAAAATTTTAAAATTCATAAGATCTTTGGCGTGGTGATCTTTGATTGATATTTCGTGGTCTTTGATTAATATTTCGCAGAGTAGGGAAGTTTATTGGTGATTTATTTTTATTTCCTCCTCTTTTTGAGACCAAATAGAATTGAGCCAAAGAGTTCTCGTATATCAAAGTATTACCACGCCATTTTTCTCCATCGGATTTGAATTCGACTACATCTCCGAGACCGATTCCCTTCCTTACAGAAAAGTTCACCATTAGATTCTGTAATATTTTAAAGAATTCAGAGTAGTAATCGTCAACAACTTTCTCTAATGGTTTATCCTTAGACCTAATAGCTTCAACTGAAAACGCATTAAGGACATCTTTGCTCATTGCGCTCCAAGCGCTAGGATTTGCGTAAAATTCCATACCAATAAATTCTCCGTTGATGAAAACAGCAACTCCGCACTGATCTTCAATATTTTTGAATTTATTTACAAATCTACTTGTATCCTTCTTAGTAATCCTTGACATTTCCAGATAGCTTTGAGTGGGGGCAACATTGCCAGAAAAATTCATCTCAGATCTATGTGCTTGGATTTCGCCCCAAACATCGCCTTGACCTAATGGAGATAAAGCGGCAAAAGCTATATTTGGATGGATTCTTGTTTTAGTTGTTCTAAAACCTTTAGATTTCTTATAGCTCCATCTTGCTTGTTCTATACATTTTGCTGGTACAACAAAGTTGTTAGCTACTGTAGGAATTGTAGGAATTGATGTGTTCGGTGAGATCCCTGGAATAGGTGGTACATTCTCGTATATAGTTTGAGCATTTGGAACATTAGAAACATATTGTTTGGCTCCAACTGGTAATAATATAGGTTCCCAGATGGTTCTATCTTGTTTTCCACCACTTACAGTTGCTCCAAAGGGAATCAAAACTTTCCTATCGCTTTTATTCACCACCGATAATTTCTCAACGCTGTTGGTTTCTTCGATGTTAACTAAGTTTTGTTCCTCAGCCTCGCTCATAGTGATAAAATCGATTAATGTTCCCTCAAAAATTAGTGGTACAACAACCATATTATCGTATTTCTGAGGTTTATCAATTGTAAGGAACTTGTGTGGATTGTTAAACAATTGTTCAACGACTTCAATACTTTTATTTTTCATATTTCACCCTCCTTTTCTTTAATTTTTTATATAATATCTTTTTTGTTTAATTTATAATCCTTATTTTCATTGGACAATTTAATTATAAATTCGTTTGCTATAGCCTTTCCATTTTTAGTTAATTCTATACCTTTAGAAATCTTGATTTTTCCATTCTCCCTCAATCCATTGACCTTGATACCTCTCATATCAGGCAGATTTTTAGGATTAAATTCTGATTTTGAAATAAATTTAGTATGTGGTTTGATTATTCCTCCTTTTTTTAGTGTATTTAAATGGTAATTAATAGATTGTTTTTGAACACCTATGTTTTTTGCAAGATCTTTGGGTCTTTGAGATTGATTTGAAAGCTCTTTTACTATTTCCATTCTTACCGGATTTTTAAAGACCATATCAACTTTCTTAGAAAAGGCTATTTTTTCTTTTTGTTTCTTTTTTGCCATTTAACCTCACATCAGACTTTTTTTTACTTTTTTTACTTTTTTTACCTTTTTTACTTTTCTTACTTTTTTTACTAATAAATATAAAACAACCTATATAAATATTTGTTTTAAATACGGGAAAATCGTCCCACATTATCAAAAATTTAATCCCTTCAACAAATTTGTTGCGAAGATTTAAATAATTAATTTTGCATTAAGATCAAAATTCAATTTTAACAATTGAAATTTAATTGAAATCCAAATGGAGTTGATTGAAGTAATGACAACATTTTCTCCTATTAGTTTAAATTGTCCTGTGTGCGAAACTAATTTTGGTAGCAACGAAATTGGAAGCTGTGGATACGCTTCTAAGCGTACAGATTTTCGACCGAATTATTGGGGGTTTAATCCGGTTCGATACTTTTATCATTTATGCCCAAATTGCGGATTCTGTGCGTCTAAGCCAAATTTTAATTCTAAATTCGAAAATCCCGAACTTAAGAAAAGAATTTTAGAACTTGGCTCTTTAGAAAATCACTCTTTATCAGAAAAACTTGAACGAGCAATGGTATGTTTAGAAATATTTAATGAACTAGGTATAGTAAACAAAAATGAATTCGCTTTAGCAAATAATTGGATGGATCCTTTTTGGTGGGCAGAAACTAATGAAGAAATGAAAAGGTTTGGAACAATTGTATTAGGGTATTTTGAGCAAGCGTTTGATAAAGGACAAGTTCCGAGCGACCAACTATTTACAATAAAATATATAATGGCTGAAATTCACCGTAGAATAGGAAATAAAAATAAAGCGAATAATATATTCGACGAAATAATTGCTTTAACAAAAGGAAAAGAAAATAAAAATCAGGAGTTCATTTACAACTTATCAGTTCAGCAAAAAACAAATCCTAAAGAAAATCTTTAACTTAATTTTTTTTTATTAATAAAATAATTATCCTTAGTGATGATGGTCAGCCGTTTCGTCAAATATATATTTAACTCCCTTTTTAAGGGGAGACATCTTTCTTAAACGTTCTATAATAGGGGGTAATTTCTCCAAAAAGTAGTCAATGTCTTCTTCCGTAGTGAATCGACCCATAGAAATCCTTAACGATCCATGAGCTTCCTCTGGTTTTAAACCTATAGCTAATAAAACATGTGATGCCTCCAATGATTTCGAAGAACACGCCGAGCCAGTACTAGCAGCGATACCTTCCATATCTAAACTAAGCAATATTGACTCTCCTTCAACAAATTGAATTCCCAAATTTACATTATTAGGAAGGCGTTGCGTTGGATGACCATTCAAATAACTGTCTTCAATATTTTCAGTTACGTTTTTTATAATTTTATCACGCAATTTTGATTGCCTTTCCATTTCTTTTGTCATATCTTCATTACAGAGTTCGATAGCCTTAGCAAAACCCGCTATTAGTGGAACTGCTTCTGTACTAGGTCTCATTTTTCTCTCATGCCCTCCACCATGCATAAGCGGTTCAATATATTTCCCCCAACCATCTCGTTTTCCTTTATTTCGAATATAAAGCATACCTATACCCTTAGAACCGTAAAGCTTATGTGCACTCGCTGCTAATAAATCTATATTCATTTCTTTTACATCTACTGGGATTTTTCCAATCGCTTGAACGGCGTCTGTGTGAAATATAACATCGTGTTTTCTAGCAATTTCTCCAATTTCCTTGATGGGCTCAATCGTACCAATTTCGTTATTAGCAGTCATAATGCTAATTAATATAGTTTTATCATTAATGGCATCCTCTAATTCCTTAAGATCTACTAAGCCGTATTTATCAACTGGAAGAAAAGTAACCTCGTATCCCTTTTTCTCTAATTTTTTACAAACATTCTCAACTGCGTGATGTTCAATTGAGGAAGTAATTATATGATTCCCACGACCTTTATTTTTAAAAGCCACGCCTTTAATAGCAAGATTGTCCGCTTCTGTTCCTGAGGATGTGAAAAAAATATCATCCTTATCGGCATTAATTAATGAAGCAATTTTTTCTCTGGAATTTTCCATAACTTGATGTGCTTTTTGTCCTAATGTGTGTAAACTTGATGCATTTCCATAAGTTTCTCTAAAATGATTATTTATTTCTTCAATAACTCTTGGATCCATAGGAGTTGTCGAGTTATAATCTAAATATACGTATTTTGGATTGCTCATGAAAAATTAAATAAATTATATATAAAATTATCGGCTAATTTTATAAAGAAAGGATCAATTATAAAATAGCCGTTTTTTTTGTTTTCTACATTGACATCACCCAATTCTCCATGTTTGGTAGTTCTATCAGTTTTAGATTATTAATATAGAAGCTACCTCGTACATTCCGAGCT
>JAUWBH010000145.1 GCA_030605085.1 Promethearchaeota archaeon
ATTCCTATATTTTGTGTATAAGTAAATATTATTTTTATTAATAAAAATAGATACTACGCCTCTAAGTTGTAATTACACTCAATTTATAACTTTGTTTTATTTTATTTTTTTTGCTCATACTAAAAGTATAGGAATTAATCAACTATTCACAATAAATAATGTTATTATTTTATAAATTTTTGGATTAAAAATGGAAATTTTTGATCTCTATTCGTTGGTTTTTACGAGAAATCTATCAAATTTCATAGTTTTTAAATCAATCGTTACATAAGTTAGAGAATTTTCATGATGAGTTGATTGTCCTGGTTGAATACAAACTGTATTACCTAAAATTGAGTACCATTTACCAGAAATTTCTGGACTTTCGTGAATATGCCCATGAAGTGTAAGTAAAGGTTGGTGCTTCTTAATAAAATCGTATATAGCCATTGAACCCACTTTACTTCCATCGCTACAAACATCGAGTCCAAGGTTTTTTGGGGGCATGTGAATTACATAAATAGTATTTGCCATATTAATAGGGCGTATAAGTTGGTTAATTTCGTCTTCGATCGTTGGAATTTTTGCTGCGTAAGAAAACCAATTATCGATATACTTCCAACCTTCTGGTGATGATAATACCGCCTTTCCAAACTGCTTTTGAAATGTGTAATCCTTCGTATCTTTTCTACAACGATCCTTAAGGGCAAACGGATAATCAACCACCCAGTTCATTCCTATGAATTCGTAATCTTCTATTTCTATTTTTTTTGGGGATAGTGGGACGATATAGGAATATTTGTCGCATGTTTTTTCAAATAAATCGTCGAAAATCATCAAATCATCATTACCTAAATAACTTAAATGATAAATTTTTGCTTCATTAAATTTCGAAAAATATTCGTCAAGATAATTAATAATAAATTTATCTTGATTTAACAAACCTCCAAAAGTAGGCAGCATATCGCCTCCATTGATTACTACATCGACATTTAAAGATTTTGCTAACTGATAGATTTTGAAAAATCCGTTTCTTGAACCGTGCAAATCGCTAACATAAATTATTTTCATATTATCAACAAAAGTGAAAAAAAAGTTATAAATTTTATATGTACTAGGAGATAAACATTACTAGAAAAAGTTCCAAAAAGAATTACACGTTTTAGATTTGAAATGATTAACACTTAAAAAAAATTCAAAAATGGTTGAGTTAAAAGAGAAAGGATTAGAGATTTATAGAGCAATATTTGAGGGTAAAAAAAGCGTAGAAATAGACGACATTGTATATCAAATAAAAAAATTTACGAGCGGTATTAAATATTTAGATTTATTTGGTTATCGGTTTATAGAGCAAAATCGCAGGAAGAAATCAAAATGGGGGAAAAAAGCGCGAGAAGGTCATAAGATCATGTGGATCATTAAAGGAAGGCGATATATTGCGCGAATCATGGATGGGAAATACATAGATTTAAAAAAAACATCAAATTAAGATAATTATTTAATGCTATCGTTTAAATAATGTGAATTTAATTAAAGAAAATTTTACTATTTTCCTATAACCTTAAGGAAACTAAAAAATGAAAATGGTTTGCGGTCAGATTTTTTTTTAAGTCTTGTTTCAAGATTTTGCAGCTTCAAAAGCCAAAATAAAGAATAGATCTCAATTCTTTTCATAAAATCTTTATCAATACTATGGTATTTTTTATAGCCTCGATAAAAGGCATTGGTCAGACTATTTTCGTTTAAAGGTTGCAATGTCAAGTAATTTATTTGAACGAAATCTCTCGCTCTAACACCAATACAAAAATCATCAAAATCAATTAATCCGTTTATTCGAATTACGCCAAAATCATCTTGAACAATAATATTTTGACATTGAAAATCGTTATGTAATAAAACTGGCTCGAACTCTTCTTCAATTAACGACTCGTTTTCTTTAAAATAGTTTTCAACATCTTGAATATCATCCAGCTTATTTCTTTTCGCTTCTTGAATCTCAGAGTTTAATTTCTTATTAAATATTTCTTGCCATGATTTTTTATTATCTTTACCAACTTCACTAATGTCTTCATAAAACGAATCAAAATTAATTTCGTGTAATATTCCTAAAAATTTACCTAGGTTTTTAAACATTGTTTCAAATTTTGGAGTATCTACTACACGATTTTCGCTAGCATATTGTTTTAATAAATTGTCTAAAGTTTTTCCTTGAATATAATCTTGTACTGTAAAAAGATAAGGTACAACCTTTTTAGTTTCGTCATAATAAATTAAGTTTCCAACGGGGATAATAGGAGGATTCTCTTTTTTAAAAACATACGATCCTTTTTCCGTTTTAATGATTCCAGAAATTTTTTCCTTAAATTTAGAAGAATACGGATTCAATGTACCATCCAATAATGGAAAGAGGACTTTCTCTTTTATAAAATTTTCATATTGGTGTGATTTTGAAGTTCGAAAACGAAAGGTTAATTGAGAATTTTCAAAGTTAACTCTGTAAATTGTATTAATTTTCCCATCAAAAGGTCCTATAATTTTTTTAATTTTACCTTGTTTAATCAGAACATCTATGCTTGAAAATAAATTAATTACATCCTTTAATTGATAAAATTCTGTTTTTAAGGAATATAGCTGATAAATACGTTTCCGGTTTATTAAATAATTGACTGTAGCTTCTATTATATTTCTAGTTGATTCATCAAGTTCAAAATTCTGGTAAAAATCCTCTACTTTAATTTGTAATAAATCTTTATATAAATAAAGAAAGGCATATTTTAGTCCAATAAATTTTTTTCCTTTTTCAGCTTTATAATAGAGTCTGCCTCTAATGTCATCTAATCGCTCTTGCATTTTTAGTTGTTCTAATATATTCTCTTCGAGCGCTGCGTTGTATAATTTTGCACAAATATTTACCAAGTTGCCTGTACTTGATACAAGACCAGAGTATTTCCTAAGTTCTAATGGAATTAATTGGAGGAAAGTAGAGAATTTAACAACATTACTACAATAAACTCCAAAATTTTTGGTTAATAATTGTATAAAATCTTTATAGTTTTTGATTTTATCGGTAGCATCTATTATTCCCTTTAGATTTGAGAATTTTATTAAATCATTTATAATTTCACGAGTGATTTCATTTCCATTAAATTGGATTGGATTATTATAAACATAGATATTATTATTAGGACTCACAGAACTTAATAATTTTTCAAAATAGGATTTTATCTCATTAGGAAGTACCTTTTCTTTATTTGGAGGAGATATGACAAAACTAAGCTTATTAAATTTTTTTCCTAAATCTTCAATTTGCTGTATAATATCCTCTACATCATTTCCACTTACCCCAACTATAATTGGAACTTTTTCTTCTGTAGTTTCATAAGCCAATTTAATAAGTTTGACTTTTTTTTCAATTTTTTCTGGAAAAAATATTCCTTCTCCTTCAGTTTCGAATAATAATATTGCGTTAGCACCATTTAATACTATGTGCCGAAATAAAACTGAGGTAAATTCAGTATTTATCTCAAAATCTTCGTTGAAAAATGTTATAGAAGGAACTATTATCCCAGTTATAGATGTCATTTTTTGATATTTCGTTCTTTAAACAATAAAAAGGATAGAAGAAACTCTATTTTGATTTATAAGAATTAGGTTTATCGAATTCTAATATTTAAAAATGATTTTAAATATTAAATTTTAACGGTTTTCATTTTATTTATATAATTTAGTTAAAGATGATTTCATTAAAAATCATATTAAGATTAAATTGATTTATTCGATTGAGTGGAGTTTATATTTATTTTAAAATTGATGGAACAGAATTACCTTTAGTTACAACAGGTACAAGCCCATTTATTGGTGCTGGACAATTTGGGTTTAAAGCTTACGAATGGCGTAGAAAATATCTGAATAATCCAGTTGCGATGGTAGAAATTTTAGAGGCGAGTTATCAAGCAGGGGCGCGTGGGATAGAAGCTATACCAATAGGCAAAATAATGGAATCAGCTCGAATAATGGTGGAAACTCACGACGACTATATTGTTATGGGTTCCACTTATCCAGGTCGGGACCCCGGCATCGAAAAATTGGTTGAGGTTGGGACAAAACTGATATTTGTACATGGTATGATATCAGACAATAAAGGAGAAACACTTTTCAAACTTTTAGACGAGGTTAGTTCCAGAGGAATTATACCTGGGATTGCTACTCATGATCCTGTCTCTACAGTAAGATTTTCCATAAAAGAATCTTTAAATGTTAAAGCTTTTTTAATTCCATTTAACGCAAAAGGAGATTTTATGGAAAAACCTAAAGAATTAGAAGAAATTGTTGATAATACGCAGGATTATTCCTTTATCGCTATGAAAACTTTAGCTGCGGGAAAACTTAAGCCAAATAGAGCGTTTGAATATATATCAAAGCATAATATTTCTGCTGTAACGATAGGAATGGTTAAAATCGAAGAAGCCAAGGAATCCACTAAAATTGCTCTAAATTCTTTAATAGAAAAAAAATTATAAAATAAAAACGATGATCTAAAGATATTTTCTAACAACTATGCCTCTTGGTTTTTCTTCTTCGAATAGAATTGCTTGAAACGAATAAATTTTTGTGGCTAAATCATTCCATGCATTAGATGAAAGATATGCTTTTTGGCAAGTATGTTGTAAAAAGGTTTTAACATCCCAATTTCTATCGTGATCCACGGGCACTTGAGGAAGCAGTAAACCCCTTCTGATACCTTTTTCGGCAATGAGACCATCTCTTCCAATAACGATTTTTTTTAAATATTCTTTCGGATCATTTACTACTAATAATTTAGGTGGAGTTAATATCGAAATTTCTATAACAATATTATCCATTTCTTCAAGGGTTACGGAAGGGAATCGGGGATCTTCTATGGCAGAACTAATAGAAACTCTATGGACAACATCGTATAACGCGAATTTTGGTTCAATATATCCAATACAACCTCTTAATGGATTACCTGTTACCTCAAATTTATTTAATGTCACAAATGCGCCATATTTATCTCCAAACTTTTGCTTAATTTCTTCTGGTACTATAATTCTTCTACTATTTTTTAAAAAATATTCGATATTTTCTCGAGCGAATTTAATAAGCATCTTACCGTCTTCAACATTGAATTTCTCTTCATTTGACATAATCTCTACCAAAAAATTTCTTTTAGATATATTTTATATTTTATAACGATCTTTTTATTATTTTTCCTCTGGGATGCGAATTGTCAAGATTGATTTCTTCTCCTCCTAAAAACACTTTCCAAATTTGGATCTGAGTTTTGTAATTTTCAAAAGGCGTATATTTTGCTTTAGTTTTAAAGGTTTCAGGTTTAATCGTATATTCAGGAACTTTATCTACAATAATTAAATCAGCATCGTAACCTTCTTTGATGAATCCTTTATTTTTTAAATTAAATTGTTTGGCTGGTTGTTCTGAGGCAACTCTTACGAAATTCTCTAAAGAAAGTTCAAAGCGACAAACCTTATCCAATAATAAAAGGGGATAAGTTTCAAATCCTGGAAATCCTGATGGTGCGTCAGAATATCCTCTAGATTTTTCTTCCAGTGTATGAGGTGCGTGATCTGTTCCAATTAATGGGATATTTCCTTTCGTTAATTCATCGAATAGAAATTTGGAGTGTTTTTTTTCCCTTAAAGGAGGAAGAACTTTTCCAAAATTATCATTTGCTATGATTATTTTATTAGATAAAAGAAAATGATGTGGAGTCACTTCAAAAGAGATTTTATAATCGTCATTCTCCTCTAACGCTTTTTTTATAACCAAATAACTATCTTGACAGCTAATATGACAGAAATGGACGATAGGGTAATTTTTTGACACTAAATTATTCTCTGTAATATATGTTTCGTAGTTATCTATTACAAATCTTGTATATTTAGCTTCCTTCAGAAGAGGAAAAAGATTATCGTAAAATTCTAAAATCTTATAATTTTTTAATGTGTATTCTTGATAAATTTGCTCCTTTTCTTTCCCAGAAAGAGGCCAATCTGGATGAATAAAAATCGGAATTTGATATTTGGAAGAAATTTTTAGAATTAATTGAATATTATTTTCATTTGTCCAATTTAATCCATTTAAAGAATTCAAAGGATAGATTTTAAATCCAATAACGCCTAAATTGAGAATCTTTTTTATCTCGTCTTCGCTAATACCTTTTGGAACCCCCGCAATGAATCCAACATTTACATAAATGTTTTTTTCTGCCTTAATCATCCATTTTTTAATAGTTTTAGCGTTAATAGCAGGTGGTTTTGTATTAGGCATATTAAACACAGTTGTAATACCTGAGAAAGCAGCTGCTTTTGTTCCCGTCGAAAAAGTTTCTTTTTCACTCTGTCCCATATCTCGCAAATGAGAGTGAATATCTATTATCCCGGGTAAAATCAACTTCTTTTGGCAATCTATTTCTTTTCCATCTTCGTTCTGCTCAGCAAACTTTTTATAATCTTCTTCCAAGGGCTTAAAATCAATTAATTGAATGATACCGTTATTAATCAGTAAGGTTCCCGCGTGTATTATGCCGTCTGAATAAATTTTTGCGTTTTTTAAAATCATTTTACCATTTAGCTACTGCTATTTTCTTGTCGATCAATTTGAAAATTAACATATAAAATTTTATCTTCTAATAATTTAATTCTTAAGAGAGAAATAAATATAATCTCTTCTAAATCTTTAAACAATTTAAAAAATTCAAAGTTTTTAACAAAAATATTATAAATAGGCAAAATATATGTATAATCGTTTAAATTATTGATATTTTCAAATTTCTCAGTTTTAATGAATAACTCCTTTACGGCTGCATTTTTATTACAATAATCAATAATAAAAATTGGTTTAAAAGAGTCTATTATTTTTAAGTAATTTATGAAAGAAGAATTATCAGGAAATTTTCTCTCAAATATTCCTGGAGTTGATTTTGACCGATTAGCATATTCTAAATTAAGAATTTGTTTTGCTTTAATAAAAGCTTTTTCTAAAAGTAAAGCTTGGGATCTTTCGTCAGAACTTAAATATCTTAATTGAGCTCCTTTGAATTCAATTAAAACTTTTTCTTCGTGAAAGTACAAATACAAATTATAATCTTTCCTGATTGCATAGGAAAGGCAAAATGTTTCTCGTATGGAAGAGCAGATTCTATAAATTGAAGGAGGCGTTTTACCTTTATCGATATCTTTTTTATTAAAGTTAATAATTTTTTCAATTATTAGTACAAAATTAGCCAATCTAATCAATAAATTTATGAATATTTAAAATTTAAAATCTTTACTCATCTTGTCCATAAACGCAGATGCGCCTTTTCCCATTCCTGGCATTCCCGGCATACTTTTACCTTTTTTACGAGCCTGCATAAATCTTCTCATTAGTTTCTTCATCTGCCCGTATTGCGACAGCATTTTATTGATAACAGAATATTCAGTGCCTGAACCAATAGCAATCCTTCTTTTTCTGGTTTTTTTTATGATTTTTGGGGTTTCCTTCTCTTCGGCCGTCATAGAATTCAAAACAACTTCCCATTTATCAAGATTTCTCTCAGCATCCTCTTTTAAAGCGTCGGGTATGTTTCCTCCGCCCATCATAGTTAAGATTTGCCTAAATTTCCCTACTTTTTTGATGTTCTTAAGCTGTAAATAGAGGTCTTCTAATGTGAATCGCCCTCTCATCAATCTTTTAACCGTTTCTGGGTCAGGCATAGCTTCTGCCTCTTGTACCCTTTGCACTAAGGCATCTAAGTTTGGAACGCCCAATAAAGTCCCAACAAAATTTGTAGGCTCGAATTCTTCAAAAGCGTCAATCTTTTCGCCGATTCCAATAAATCTTATCGGTACATTCGTAGCTGCGCACGCTGATAAAGCCCCACCTCCTTTAGCAGTGCCATCTAATTTTGTAACAATGATACTTCCGAGATTAGTCGCTTTTGCAAACGCTTCTGCTTGAGGGTAAGCCTGTTGACCTAAGGTAGAATCGACAACAAGGATGGTTTCATTCGGCTTTAAAACGCTTTCAATTTTTTGCATTTCTTTCATTAATTCTTTTTCTTCTTTATGCCGACCTGCAGTATCAACTATAATTATATCGTGTCCTTCAGCTAGGGCCTTCTTGGTTTCTTTAACAGCAATTTTTAACGCATTCTTTTCGTTAGGGTTTCCGTAGCATTTAACTGGAATTTGATTTGTCAATTGGACAAGTTGTTCGTAAGCTCCAGGGCGCCATGTATCGGTTGTTAATGCTGCGACATTATATCCTTTGCTTTTATAATATCTAGCTAATTTTCCTATCGATGTGGTTTTACCTGAGCCTTGGATCCCTACGAGTAAAATCACGTTTTTCTTCCCAGGTTTGATCCTAATCGGGGCTTGTTTTCCACCTAATACACGCACAAGTTCATCGTGTACTAATGATACTACAAAATCCTTACGTTTTGCCTTTTGTAGTGTAGTATTCATTGCCTCTTTTTTAATGCTCTCAGTCATCTCAAAGACCAGCTCCACTTTAACATCAGCTTCGAGCATGGCTCGCTGAAGGTCTTGAATAAAGGCATTAATTGCGTCTTTATCGACTTTAGGTAAACGCCGTAATTTTCTAATAGCGCTATCTAATTTCCGTCCTAACACTTCCATCAATTCAGCTTCTACTCGCAGGGGTATATTAATTTTATTTATTAATCTTAAAAATATATAATTATAAAAAACTATTATTTAAAAGGTTCAATAAAACCATTGATGACTTAACCAAATTAGTTTTAATTTATTTATACTTAGTAATTCTTAAAAAATAATAGAATTGTCAAAGTTAAAAATGTTTGGAAATTACTAAAAAAAGGTGAAAATTTATTTCTATCCGTAGAACCGAAATTCAGAAGTTAAAAACTGGGAACTACATTATGGTTGAAGGAGAACCATGTGTTATTAAAAGTACAGAGCGTTCAAAATCCGGAAAACATGGACATGATAAAGTGAGAGTGGTCTGTGTAGGGATGTTTGATAATAACAAGAGATCTCTCACAATTCCGTCAGGACATATGGACAATTCATACTTCATTATTTAATTAAGAATCGTTTTTTAAAATAAATTTAACTTTAAGGTTAAAGAGAGCTAAACGATTAATTCCGTCCGATAAGCCTTTTATTTTAAGAAAAGAGTTAACTCTCTTTATATTCCCCGTTAAACTTTTACTATTTTTAATTCTTTCTTTATAAAGTGCTCTCATTTTCTCAAATATAGTATGTTTTTTTATCGTTTAATGTATAGGTATAATCAAACTCTCCCGCTATTTCGTTGAATAAATCTGCCGTTCCTTTTAAAAACGCACAATTGAAATGAAAAGAGAGATAATGCTCTTGGTCGTTGTTCCACAAGATTAATCTGTTGGATTAGATCACCTTCCCGCTCTTTCTTTTCATCATACAGATCCAAGAAAAATAAAGCAATTAGTTATTGATGAAAGATGCATTGCGTTATGCAGGAATTGCCACCGACTTTTGACAAGTGGTATTTTTTTTGAGAATAAGGATGAAATCCTGCAAAAATATTTAAAGAGTTTTTCTATTAGGTCTTTATAAATTTTAATCTTTTTTTTATATTTTTATTTATATTTATTTTGTTTGAAAGAATTGAATTTAATTTCTTTTTTTTTGTTAGATTGAGTAAGAATTAAATTTTTCATTTTCATTAAATTAATTAGATTTTTAATTTTCGTTAAATTAATTTCATGTTATTGATTTAAAGAAATAAAGAAAATATAATTTCATTTAAAAGAATTGATTTTAATTTTAAGAGGTAAGTAATTATAATGTCAATACGAAGAACCGAGATCCAGAAATTAAAGACTGGGAATTATTTAATGGTCGACGATGAGCCATGTATTATTAAAGCGACCGAAAGATCTAAAAGCGGAAAACACGGACATGCTAAAGTTCGTGTAGTTTGTATAGGAATGTTTGATAAAAACAAACGATCTCTCACGATTCCATCAGGACACATTTTATGAGAATTATTCTTTTCATAATGTCTAAATGGTGGAAGTTCCTGAAATTATTAAAGGTAACGCTCAGATCAATTTTTTTGAAGATGTTTCAATTAACATCATGAATCTTGAATCGTACGAGTCTTTTGATGTTGATTGGCCATCGGATGATGCTTTAGCAAAAAAACTCAAAGATCTCCAAACCAATCCCAGAAAAATGTCGTCAGCACAAGTAGAATATTGGCAGCTAGCTGGAAAAACGCTTATCAATAGAGTTATTATTAATTAATTCCTTAATTAATCAAATCATTCTTTTTTTAAAACAAAAATTTTGTATATTTTTAAAGTCCAATTAACAAGTTCTGAGATATATGAAAAAGAAAGCTTTAGCGCTAGCTTGTCGAATGGATTCGGAAAGAGCAATTAAATTAACTAAGAGGATTTTTGAATTTTTAATAAAAAAGGGTGAAGTAGTATATTTAGAAACGAGAATAGCCCCCAAGATTTTACCTCATAGTGCTAAAAATTTAATAGAAATGAGCTCAGATACTATTAAATTCATCGTATCGGTTGGTGGCGATGGCACACTTCTCCGTGTTGCAGGCAATTTGCCTCAACACGACCCACCACCTATTTTTGGGGTTAATATTGGGTCTATAGGCTTCTTAGACGAATCTAACGAGAGAATGGTTTTTAAAGACTTAGAAAAGGTTTTAAATGGTGAATATGTTATCGAGAAATGTTCTAAAATAACACCATTTATCGTTAAAAGTAATTCTGATGAAGTAAAACTCAATAACGCTTTAAACGAAGTATTAATCGTATCTTCAAAAAATTCTAAAGTTTTGCAAGTTTCTGTCAAGATTAACGGCGTTTTTCTTAATCGAAGTTATTTAGATGGAGTTATTATATCTATAGCTACGGGATCTACTGCATATAACTTAAGCGCAGGAGGTTCAATAGTTAGTCCCAATTTAGAAATTATGCAACTGACGGCTCTAAACAGTTTTGCGCGTTCTGGTTTACGACCGCTGGTTCTTCCGATAGATTCTGAAATTGAAATAAATCTGTTAAGACCAAGGTTAACAGCTAAAATTGTTATTGATGGACAACAGACAATTAAGAAAATTCAACCTCATACAAAAATTAGAATTAGAAAAGCAAACTCTCAAACTAAATTTATCCGCTTGTCTCAAAATCCATATGAGAATTACTTTAAGCGGTTAAGAAAGAAAATTATAGGAACTATTCGTGTACCTTTAGATGACAGTCCTGAGGAATAAGAAAAAAAAATTAATATTCGACGCTAATATTTTTCTAACAGGAGTAGATTTCAATTTAATTGATGCTATTATTTACACAACGCCAAAAGTCATTGAAGAAATTAGAGTTGATAAATATCTTGATAAAAATAGAAACATTTTAAATAAAATTCAGGTTGCCATTGACAGCAAAAAATTAATTATACGATCTCCCTCACATATATTTGTTAAAGAAATCGAAAAAAATGCTAAATTAACGGGAGATTTTAAAATTTTATCCAACGCCGATAAAGAATTAATAGCTTTAACTTTAGAATTAAGAGAGACATCGAACGAGAATGTAATTATTTACACTAACGATTATTCTATGCAAAACTTATGTTCTGAATTAGATGTTCCTTTCTCTTCCTTGAATAAAAATGGGATTAAATCTAAAATTATCTGGGAAGTTTATTGCCCATATTGTGAAGATATTTATAAATCTGAAGATTTAAATAACATGTGCGAAAAATGCGGCTTAAAACTTAAGAGGAGACCAAAAAAACAATAATTAGCTATTAATCTCCAGAATCTAAATCAGTTGGTTGAAATATCCCTTTATCTATTAAACTGAATATAGTTTTTATTTTTTTAGGCTCAAATTTTTCGTCAGGCATTAAATAGGTAGTAAAGAAATACTCTAAATTGTTTTGTTTCATAATATCCTTAGTTTGATAAAGTATTGACCTCTCAGTAGGAGTTAGTTTAATATCTTTTGTCTCTACGACCTTTAAAGGAGATATAAAGGAAACGGCTAAATGTTTTTCAATTAATTTTTTTATACCTACAAACTGGGATAGTTGCCCTATAAACTTTTGAAGAAGCTCACCATATTCGTTATCAATATCATAACATAAGGATCTAACTGAAACTATAAAATCATCTGAAGGATTTTCTTTTAATATTAATATGATTCTAAAATTTCTAAATTCAGACATTAAAATTTTAGAATCTTTGTATTCTAACTTTACCGTCTGAGATTGCTCGTAGGTGCCCGTTAATTCAATTCCGAACGCGCGAATAGCTTCTAAAAACCCAGAAACCAATGTTGAATCAAAGATTTTACCAGTAAAAAATTGATCGTACACGCTAAGCCCAGTATTTTTTTCTATAATCATAAGATAATTTAGACTGAGGACATCTATAAATTTATTACGTAGTTTCTGTATGCGCTCTTCCCGGATTCTTCTGTATCTTTTAACAATGATGTAAGATGTATAACTAGATGCGGAGACTATACCCGCAATAATAAGAAGTATTAAAATCAATATTGGATCTAAAGTAGATGCACTAACTTCAGACATGTCATCAGCAATATCATCTTTACCACCACCGTCACCAGGGTCATCAACACCGTCATCAATTGAAGTTCCAGAAACTTGAAAATTTTGAGATTGAATACCAGCATCTGTCTCATTATTCCAAAAAACTAACGCTTCCCATTCCCCAGCGTGAGGATTGGACGAAAGAACATATGTAAAGGGAGTATCTACATTGGGATCCTCTTTGATTTCCCTGTGTACCTCAATACCACGAGCATCCTTTAAGATATAGGTATAATTTCCTGGCAAAACTGGAGCTTCAAGGAAAAATGTTATATCTTGGTTAGGATCGTAATCATTTTTTGGAACATTTAGATTAAATGGAATTTTTAGGGATGTAGCGTTTATTTTCCATTCTGCACCGTTCGTGATATTTTCGTTCAATATAGTAAAAGAATTTCCAATAAAAACAACATCATCCGTGAGATTATCCGTGTTTTTAAATACGCTTAAGTTGTCCCAGCTTTCTGAGTATTCAAATTTAACGGAATAATTGGAATAATACCTGGTGATTTCTGGATTGACCGTCCATATATTATCTAAAGTTTCATCAACTAAAACAGAACCATCAGAGAAAAAGATATTTCTAATCTTAATATTATAATCTATAGTGAAATTCAATTGTAGAGACCTATTATTGTAAATATGAATGTGTAAATAATTATGTCCTGGAGAATAATTTACATTGGGAATTGTTAAATTTCCAGTATAAGGATTTGCTCCATCAGTTATGTTATATTTTGTACCGTCAACCTCCGCAGTCATATTTATATCATTTGGATTATAAGAAGTATTTGTCTTTTGATATAGTTTATACAAAAAAGGACTGCCTTGTTGAACATCTTTCCATGGGGTCAATGGGGTCTTATCATAATATGAAGTATATAATTCAGGATGATTAGGACTTACATCTGAATTGTAAAACCAGAAATAAGTAGTTGTTATATCTAATATTTCGGTCCCATTTAATACGAGGGAATAATTTCCTTTTGGAAGCAAAACTGGAGTTGAAGAAAAATTTTGAAAGTGCCAAAGAAAAAGAAAACTCTAATCTTAATTGTGATTTTTTATTTAAAATTTAATCAAATAATTTATAGATTTACTTAAAAATATCCTTTAAACTATGAGTTTTATTGTAATTATAAATAAATATGTTGTTCAAAATAAATTTAAGATTGTTGTCAATATATTTGTTACCATATCTATAAAAGTACAAGTACAAGTACATTTCTTTTATTAAAGACAAAAAAGGATTCTGAAAATAAATTTTTAGTGACAAATTTATTATAAGAAATCCATACATATATTGAAAAAATATTGTAACGATGAGAAATGGGCGTTAAAATAAACGAGTTAATAAAAGAAGTTAGAAGAAGAATAATATTCGAAAATTTATTTAACAAGAAAATTGCGATTGATGCATTTAACACTATGTATCAATTCCTTGCGATCATTCGTCAAAGAGATGGTACACCTCTTATGGACTACGATGGTAATGTAACATCGCACCTCTCTGGATTGTTTTATAGAACGATAAATTTCATCGAAAATAACATTAAGCCTATTTATGTATTTGATGGAAAGCCTTCTAAGCTAAAATTAGAAACAATTAGGGAGAGAAAAAAGGTTAAAGAAGAAGCGCATGTAAAAATGGTTGAAGCACAAGAAGCTGAAGATTTTATTGAGGCAAAAAAATATGCGCAACAAACTTCGAAATTAACATCTGAAATGATTGAAGAAGCTAAGAAACTAATTGAATTCATGGGGATTCCGGTTTTTCAAGCTAGTTCTGAGGGAGAGGCTCAATCATCTTATCTGGTTGATGTAGGCGATGCTTGGGCTTGTGCTTCTCAAGACTATGATACGCTATTATTTGGTGGAGAAAGATTAGTTAGAAATTTTGCTGTAAGTAGAAGTAAAAAAGTTAAAGACACTACTGTTACCTTGGATATTGAATATATTTCGTTGCCAAAATTGTTAGAGCACTTAGGAATTACTCGCGAACAATTAGTAGAAATGGGAATACTGATAGGAACCGATTTCTTTCCAGGGATCCAAGGAATCGGTCAGCATAAAGCGCTAGATTTGATTAAAAAGTATAAATCGATAAATAATATATTGAAAGAAAATGTTAAAGTAGGAAAAAAAGAGATACAAATAGATCCAGAAGTTATTGAAAGAGTAAAAAACATTTTTTTAAATCCTGACATTATTTCTAAAGATATTTATCCAAATTTAAAGTGGAGCAAAATTAATTACGAGAAAATTGAAGAGTTGTTAATTGAAAAGCATAATTTTTCGAGTCAAAGGGTAGAAAACGCTCTTGATCGCCTAAGAAAACTAAATTCTTCTTCCGTTCAGGTTTCTTTAGATAGTTTTCTTAAAGAAAAAAAATAAGGAATAAAAAAAAATTTCGAAAACCAAAAAATTTTTACAAAATTCAATATTTATTATATTAAGCAATAAAAACCATCTAAAAATTGATACAATATGTCAGAAGGAGATAAGGATAACAAAAATAATAAGGATGATACTAATAATAAAGCAAAAGATTCTCAGCATGTCGTTCTTCGGGTTCAGAAAGCGAAGAAGAGAGACATCGGAAGAAATATAATTAGGATTGACCCTAAAACTATGGAAGAACTAAATATTCAAACTGGTGATGTGATTGGCATTACCGGTAAAAAAGAGAGTGCGGGCATTGCCTGGCCTAGTTATCCTCAAGATAATGGTTTAGGTATTGTTCGTGTTGATTCAAGATTAAGGAAAAATACGAGTACCGCGATTGACGATTCAGTTGAAATCCGGAAAGTTAATGCGAAAGTTGCTCAAAACATTGTCTTAGCACCGGCCAGCGTTAAAATTAGAACCAATCCCAGGTTTGAATCTTTTGTTAAAAGAAAGTTAAATAATTATCCAGCTACTCTTGACGATATTATTCTTATCTCAATAGGGATAAGCAGGGAAATAACTTTTAAAGTTATTAGTATGAGACCAAACGGAATATGTACTATAAAACAAGAAACTTCGTTGCATATAAGCGAACATGCAACCGAAGAAGACGAAACGGGTGCAAACTATATTACCTACGAAGATGTTGGTGGATTAGACAGAGAGATACAACGAGTGCGAGAAATGGTGGAATTACCTTTACGCCACCCTTCTTTGTTTAAGCGTCTAGGGATTGATCCTCCTAAAGGAGTTTTATTAAGAGGACCACCAGGCTGCGGAAAAACACTATTAGCTAAAGCTGTTGCCAATGAAAGTGAAGCACATTTTATATCTATAAATGGTCCAGAAATTATGAGTAAATTTTATGGTGAATCAGAAAAGAAATTACGGAAAATTTTTATAGAGGCGGAAGAAAAAGCCCCTTCAATAGTATTTATTGATGAAATCGATGCTATTGCACCAAAAAGAGAAACTGTAACTGGTGAAGTAGAGAGAAGAGTCGTGGCACAATTATTAGCATTAATGGATGGGTTACATAGTAGAGGAAAAGTTATTGTCATAGGGGCTACGAATAGACCAAATAGTTTAGATCCCGCTTTAAGGCGCCCTGGAAGATTTG
>JAUWBH010000108.1 GCA_030605085.1 Promethearchaeota archaeon
GGCATGTACGCGTCGGGACTTTTTTCCGCCAACTCCTTTCTTGTTTCTAACGCTTCGAGGTACGCCTTTTCCGCGTCCTCTAACCTTCTTAAATTACCATATAAAACTCCAAGGTTGTTCTAAATCATGGCAAAATCGGGCAAATACGCGTCGGGACTTTTTTCCGCCAACTCCTTGTAGATTTCTAACGCTTCGAGGTACGCCCTTTCCGCGTCCGCGAACCTTCCTAAATTCCGATATAAATTTCCGAGGTTGTTCTGAGTCTGAGCTAAGTCGGGCAAGTACGCGTCGGGACTTTTTTCCGCCAACTCCTTTCTTATTTCTAACGCTTCTTTATACGCGCTTTCCGCCTCCTCGAACCTTCCTAAATCACCATATAAAACTCCAAGGTTGTTCTGAGTCATGGCAACATCGGGCAAATACGCGTCGGGACTTTTTTCCGCCAACTCCTTGTAGATTTCTAACGCTTCTTTATACGCGCTTTCCGCCTCCTCAAACCTTCCTAAATCAAGATATAATAGTCCAAGCACAACAAGAATGGGTGCTTTATTTTTTCCTTCTTCAACAAAAACTTTCAGTTCTTCTCCCACATCAATCAATCGTTTAAAACCGTAATGAACTGGTTGTATTTTTTTTTTTACTTCTAAAATTTCATCAACCAATTCTTTAGTCGGATTTGATTTTGCTTTATGATATAAAATTTCCACAATATCATTGATATTTTCCCCCCTAATTTCCTTTTTTTTCTCGTAATATTTTACGACTTTTTCGTGACTTTCTTTAACGGCCATACCTTCCAACGCTTCTTGAACGTGTTTGAACGAGAATTCGTATATTCCTTCTTTCCCTTCTTTCTTCTTTAGCATCCCTGTATCCAGCAATTCGTTAAAAATTTTATTAACGCTGGGTATATCGTATGAGGTTTCAACGCTTTCTCGCTCAATATTGGTTTCTAAATCTGTATTTATTATTGATAAATTCTTAAGCAATGTTAATGCCTCTGGAGTGGATGAGAAAATTTCTTCAATGACCCTTTTATAAAAATCTTCTACTTGATTTTCGCTTGCGTTTTTAAGTTCAAAATCTTTAAGCTTGTCAAAATTAATTCTCTGGTAATTCTTTACTAACAATTCTGTGGATACAGGATGCCCCTCAGTAAGTTGTTTAATTAATTCTTTCGTCTTATTGGGAATCGCTTCCTCTGAAAAAATATCTATAAGTTCTATTCTGTCTTTTTCGCCAATTCCAATAATACAAATCTCTTTTCTAGTGATATGTGTATTTCTTCGCGAAGAAAAGACTATATTGTCTACATTTTTTACGAGTTCTTCCACATCTTTATCTGCTAAATGAAAATCATCAATGAAGATAATAAGATTTTCTTGAGTAATGATAAAATCTGAGATGATATCAATAATTTCTTTTTTCTTTTTTTTTTTTTTTGGTTTTTTTATCAATTCGTCAACATCAGGCAATACTTTAGCTAAAGCATTAATGATGTCGTATAAGTTAATTTCGATTCTTGATTCAGACCGATATTGGAGATCTTTATATTTTTTAAAACCTTTGTATCCAGATCCACTAGCATACGACTTCCTCGTACCGATGGTTATTATCTCTTTTCCCTTTAATCGTTGAATGAGCAACGCTATTTGAATTAATGCCGTCTTTCCTATGCCCCCAACGCCGTAAACTTCCACTTTACCCTCGATGTTTTCTATCAGTTCATTGAACTCGTCTACTCTATCGCAAAAATCAGTAAACTTTAGTTTTCTCTCTGAATGCCACTCGATAATCGCTTCTGCTAAATTTTTTTTCACTAAATTCACAGTTTCAGGAATTTTTATTTGCTCGATCCTGCCATAGGCTTCGTTGCTTACCTCATCTCTTAACGCAGCAGCGTAAGTGCTCACTTTATAATATTTTTCTGTCAATGGGCGTGGTATTTCTTTAAAAATTTCAAGCTCCTTTACCTTTTCTACGTCAAATTCATTCTTAGGGATTTTTTTTAAATAATCTATTAATTCCCAATCTTTTTCAATTAAATACGTTTGATGATGAATATCTTCTGCGATGGTTGTCTTGTATTCACAGTGCGTAAATGAAATATGCCCCTCTCCAGATTTCATAGGGCATTCTGACGCTTTACAGCTTTCCTTTAGGTCACATGCGTCCATTAAGGAGCCATAATAAGAAGTGATCAAAAAAATTACCACATCGCACCTTTTTAGGTAATCAATACTATCCTTCTGCGAGCCTTCCCCTCGTGGAACAAAAAACTCCATACCCACGCCATCTAAAGCCTTCCCAATCTCATCGAGCAACGCTTCTCTGAATTCTTTTAAATCCCTCGAGGTGGAACTTACAAATATTTTAAGCATTCAATGGATCACATTTTACAGTAATGTGCAAAAATATTGAAGGATCTAATATAATCTTTTGTGTAAAGCAATGTGATAATACTTTCGTGAGGCTAAAATCCATCTTGTTAGAAGATTAGTTCTTTTTTATATTATATTTTTTTTCTATATTAAGTTTAATTTGAAACCTGATTTCAGTATTCAAAAAATTGAAACTTGAAAATTAAATACTTATTTAGGAATCGTTTTATAATATTTCTTGATTTAGGATTTATATAAATCAAGTGAAAATTTAATATCGTAAACAAAGCAAGTAATTGGGATTTTTCCTTCAAAAGACTAACTTTATTGCTAACTCGTTTTCGTTGCTTGGAGATCTTTTTTCAAGGCAAAAAAGTAAATATTAAAATTTTCTTCCTATCATATAGAATAATTGAGTTTTTAAGGATAAAAGGATTTAGAGGAAATCCTAAGACAATCAAAATAAACTGAATTCAAATTCTGATAGATTACCAAGACCGACACAAATCTAAGATTAACGGATTCAGAACTTGGCGAATTGGAGATAAAAGACGAAGAAAAAATGGTAGAAAGACTTTATTAACACCTATCGTTGATAGATCTTATAAATGATCCTTCTTTTGTAAAATTAGCCCAAAATTCTTTTTTAAATTTATAAATTTATAAATTTAGATAATGTATGATAAAAATTAAAAATGTACTTTTCCTTTGCAGTGGGAATACATGCAGAAGTCCGTTTGCAGAATACATGGCTAAATGGTATAATAATACTAAATTTAAAGAAGAACTTAAGGATGTAAATTTTGATTCAGCTGGCCTTTACTCCTACTATAAGTACCCACAAGAAGGGACCGTAAACTACCTTAAATCCAAAGGAATAGACTTAAGTGATTTTAAGGCAAAGAAGGTTGATTCTGATTTAATAGAAAGTCAAGATCTAATTTTGGGTTTCGAAAACAAATGGCATGTAAGAAAATTAAAGAGAAGATTTAAATCCATGGAAGATTTAGATAAAAAAATCTTTTTATTATTAGAATTTGCGGGAGAAACGGAAAATTTAGAGATTATTGATCCAATAAATTTAGATCCGAAAGAGTGTAACGAAATTCTTAATAGAATTGAGAATGGCGTCGAAAAAGTTATAGAAAAAATTATTAAAATTAATAAAAATTCGGAGTAAACAATTATGAAAAAAATAAAGAATGTTTTGTTTATTTGCTTAGGAAACACAGCAAGAAGTCCCGCTGCCGAATATATTGCGAAAGCTCGCAAACAGCGTTATAAGGATGAATTAAAGGATGTTATTTTTGATAGCGCTGGATTTATTAATGCATTCAGTTATATGCAGGCTGAATCTAGGGAGTATGTAAAATCAAAAGGCGTAGATCCATCCGATTTCGTACCTAAAATAATTAATAGGAGAATATTTGAGGATAACGACTTAATATTAACAATGGAGAGATCTCATAAGAGAGATATTGTTGCAAATTTCAATAATGTTCAAAATATTGAAAGAAAAACTTTTACTCTTAAGGAATTTGCGGGAGAAACTAGATATTTAGATATAGCAGATCCCTACTATATGAATCCAAAAGAGTATAACCAAATTCTTAAAATAATAGATGAAAATGTAGAGAAATCCATTAAAAAAATAATCGAATTAAATCAATCATCCGATTAAATAATTGAATTGGAAGAATAAAAATGCATAAAATTAAAAACATCTTATTCATTTGCTACGCCAATACATGCAGATCTCCAGCAGCAGAATATTTTGCTAAAGAGCTACAAAAAACAAAATATAAAAAAGAATTAAATGAGGTGAATTTTTCATCCGCTGGTTGGCACAATGCTTTTGTCTACGCTCAGACTGAAACTATTAATTATGTAGAATCTAAAGGAATTGATATGACGGACTTTAAGCCAAAAGTGATTACAAAGGAACTTATTAAAAAGCAAGACCTTATCATAGGGATGGAGAAATATCATTTAATCAAAGTCAGAAAAAAATTTAAAGATCTCAAGGAATTCCTTCAAAATAAAATGTTTACTTTAACGCAATTCAACGGAGCTGATAAAAATCATTACAATATTCCAGATCCTTATAAAACAGGAGTAGGAAATTATAATTGTATTCTTAATATTGTCGAAGAAAATGTGAAAAAATTAGTAAATAAAATAGTTGAAATAAATAAAATAAAAAAGTATCATCAGTAAGAATAATGTACTTGATCACAAATTCAAAGCAATATAAAACTAATATTAAATTAAGTTTATAATGAATCATTAGTATTATTTAAAATAGAAAATAGAAAATAGAATTTAAATTCAAATTAAATACGAAAAAGAGAAGTAATTTAAAATGGAATTGGATATTGATGAATTTAATAAAAAGATAAGCAATCCCACTTCGAATTTAAACGCATTAAAAGGTTTTGAAATCATCGCAGAAAGTTTAGTTTATAAGATTTACGATATTTTCGGAAGAAATAGCTTACTTTCTATGCTTTATCAAGTAGGTAAAGCACCAGGTGAAATTATAGCAAAAAGAATAAAAAACGAGCATAATAAAGAGGATTTTGAAGTATTAGAAGCTCTCGAAATATTAATGAATGAATTGAAAGATTTTTATTCTCTTAAAGTGAGAAAAATTGAAGAAAAAGATAATCTAATTAAACTTATTGTCGAAAATCGCTGCTTTTTGAGAGAATCTACTAAGAATCGAGAAAAATTAAAACCTGGCAAAGCCTTTTGTCGAGTTAATAAGGGATACTTTGAAACTGCCTTTAAAATCCTTATCCCTAAAGTTAAAAAGATTGAGATAAATTTTTTAGAAAACGACGAAGAAAAAGATGTATGCGTTGAAGAATTTAATTTTTATCTATAATTTTTATTTTAGCTATAAGCTAAGAGTATTCAATTCCCACGATTTAACTGCTTTAATCAATTCTTCTTCGTCAATTAAACCTACTATATTTTGATGCTCTTTTTCTCTTACAACTAAAACGCGAGGCTCTAATTCAATATCATTCAATATTTTTATCACATCTTTTCCAGTTCCAGGGAAATCTTCGTAAATAGAAGGGAATTCTGAGAATTTTTTCATCACATCTCCCACAATCAATTCTGACCTTTGTTCCAGAGGGATCCTTTTAATATCGTCTAAGTGAACTATGCCAATAAATTCACCTTCGTTCACAACTGGATAATAATTCTGTTTGAATATCGTAAAATAATCTCTCAACGCCTCGTTTAATTGGATGACGAATGGAATTACGAGTTTTTGGGAACTTAGTAAATCTTTAATAGTGATATTTGATAAAACACCTTCATTTACAGCGCTATAATAAGATTTTTTTGCCGATGAGATTAAAAATAAACCCATTAATATTAACCAAAAACCTCCAAATAGGCCCCCAAGTCCCCCAAGCCACCCAAGTATCATCTGAATGGAACCTAGAATCATAAGAGAATATCCAAAAAATTTACCAATCTTTGTAGCTGTTTTCGTAGCAGATAATATATTATTCCTTTTTTTCCATATGATTGCTCTTAAAATTCTTCCTCCATCCATAGGAAAAGCAAGAAGTAAATTAAAAAAACCTAAACCAATGTTCATTATTCCTGAATAAAATAATGTAAATATTAACCATGCTGGTAAATTTATGGGTGTTAGGATAAAAACTATTAATAATCCACCACCCCCTATAAGTAAAGAGCTTAACGGTCCAACCCCCGCTATTATAAATTCGCTTTTAGGGGTTTTCGGCTCCTCTTCTATTTTCGATACCCCCCCAAATAAATAGAGCTCAATTTCAGAAACTCTGAGTCCATATCGCTGTGCCATTATTGAATGACATAATTCGTGAATTAAAATTGAAAATAAAATTACGATTCCATTTATGAGCCCTACCAGTATGAGTTCCCATATTGATACATTTGGAACTGAAGATTTGTAGTACGTTGCTGCGTAAAAACCAACAAAACCGACTATTATCATTGTTGAAAAATGAAACTTAATTTTGATGCCTTTTATGGTTAATGCTTTCATTTTTATCAATTTACATTATTCTTAATACTTAAAATATATAATTAAATTTTAATTTTTAATTCTATTAATTAACAAAAAAAGAGAAAAAGTTGACAATTTCTATACTAATCTATAATAAAAAAAATATTAATATCTTGTTATTATTAATTGAAATTGCTTTTATTTATTTAACTATATCATAAAAATCGTTATCGATTTTCGTTTTTATTTAAAAAAAAAAATTTAATTTATGTGTTTTTAGTTTAAATTAAATTTCTAAATAGAACTACCATCCATTTTAAGTTAATATTAGCTGGGTATCGAAAAATGGTTAAAAGATGCGAGTGGGGGGAACAAGGAAATCTTATAAGAGAATATCACGATGAGGAATGGGGCGTGTCTGTCCACGACGATCGAATTTTATTTGAATTCTTAATCTTGGAAGGAATACAAGCGGGACTAAGTTGGAGTCTTATTTTAAAAAAAAGAACTAATTTCAGAACTGCCTTTGAAAATTTTGAGCCTCAAAAAATTGCTAAATATAATGAGAAGAAAGTAGAAGAACTAATGAATAATAGCGCTATTATAAGAAACAGATTAAAAATAAAATCAGTTATTTCAAATGCTAAGGCTTTTTTAAAAGTACAAGAAGAATTTGGTTCATTTGATAAGTATATTTGGAAATTTGTCAATAGTAAACCAATAGTAAATAAATTCAAAACTCTTTCAAGTTTACCTGCTAAGACTAAAGAATCAGAGAAGATGAGCGAAGAATTAAAGAAGCGAGGTTTTAAGTTTGTAGGATCGACCATATGTTACGCATTCATGCAAGCAGTAGGAATGGTGAATGATCACACAATAGACTGCTTTAGATACGATGAAATAAACAATATTAAAATTGATAGTTAATCTATAATCAAGATTAAAGTTTATACTTTAAGTAAGACCATCAAAAATTTGAAAATTTTTATTATAACAAAAACTAATACTAATTAATCTTTAATTCAAAATAGAAAATTTCAATAAAAAAGTTAAAAAGTGAATTGTAATGAGTGAAGAAAAAAAATATCAACATATAGTTGTTGAAAAAGTTCCAGAAGGAAACTATGCTGTAATCTCTATTAATAGACCAGATAAATTAAATGCTTTACAAACGCTAACTCTTCAAGAAATTGCAGAAGCTTTAGAAACTTTTGAATTAGATAGTAGTGTTAGATGTGCGGTCCTTCGAGGTACTAAGGATTTCACAAAAAAACCTGCCTTTTCTTCGGGTGCTGATTTATCAGCTGGAATGGGTGCAGGCATCAAACCTAATATCCCGGTGCATATGACACACGCAATGTATCAAAAACATAAATATTACGATTTAATTGAAGAATTCAATAAGCCTTTAATCGCTGCTGTGGATGGCTATGCCTTTGGTGGAGGTTGTGAATTAACTCTTGTTTGTGATATTGTGATCGCTACTTCGCGAAGCTACTTCGGTTTCCCAGAAATAGTAAGAGGTATTTTCCCTGCCAATGGTGGAACTCAAAGAATGATAAGGCATATTGGATTAGCTAGAACATTGAAAATGATATATTTTGGTGATCGTGTATCTGCTGAACAAATGTATGAATGGGGTTATGTAAGTTTTATAGCCAATGAAGGGGAAGAATTTGAGAAACTAGTAAACGAAAAAGCATCTTGGTTAGGTAATGCAGCTACAACAAGTTTATATGTAATTAAAAAGGCAGTAAAGTTTGGAACTCAAGCACCATTAAAAATCGGTCTGTTGTATGAACAGTTAGGATTCGGCGTGAATTCTGCGTCAAGTGATGTTATGGAAGGTATTAACGCCTTTTTACGGAGAAGAGACCCAAAGTTTACAGGCGGGATGTAATTTCCTTTATTTCTTTTTTTTCTTTAATATTTTACTTTTCTTTATTTATTCAAAAGAGATAAATTCAAATATTCTTATAAAATAATTAGATGTCTCAAATTGAAATAGTTGAAGAAATTAACGACGGAATTATTTACCTGCGAAAAATTTCGTTAGACGATTCTAACTTTGTTTTTGAAATTTTAAAAAACGACGATGTTTCAAACTTTTTATCTTTAGGTCCATTGTTATCCCAAGATCATTCAAAAAGATTAATTAAGAACTATCTACAATGTTGGGATAAAAAACTTCAATTTAACTTTATAATTGAAATTAGAGACGGTATTGAAAATAATAAAAAAGTTGGTTCAATAAGCTTATGGAGCGTGAGTTGGCTACATAATCGGGCTGAAATTGGCATTTGGCTCGATTCAAAATACTGGAATCACGGCATCGCCAAAAAAGCGTTAGAATTAATCAAGAACTTAGCGTTCGTCCATCTTAAATTGAATAGGATTGAAGCTCATATGGCAATCGAAAACATTAAATCCATAAACCTCTTTAAAAAATGTGAATTCACAGATGAAGGAACTTTAAAACAATATCTATACTTAAAAGGAAAATACCACGATGCGAAAGTTTTCTCGTGTTTAAATAGTTTTTTATGAGCTATAGTAAAAACAAGCAGTTTTACTGGTTAATAAAAGAATTATGAATATTATATAAGAAATAAATTGAGGATTATTTAAATTTAAAAACAATAAATGATATATTACGTTTTTTTTAAATATCAACTGAATATTACAAAATTTTTATAAATAATTGTAAAGTATTATTATCAATATATCATAAAGAAAGCAATTAATTAACAAAAAATTAAAAATATGTGATAATTATGGGTGAAGATGGAAATTTAATGAGAATTGGCGCGATTATCGGTGCTATTGTCGCAATAATAGAAGCTGTTTTAGCGTTATTCGGACTTGCCATATGGATGTTGTGGTGGATTACTTGGTATCAATCGCTCATTACAATTATTATTGCTGTAATTATTTTAATTTTAGCGATCTTTTCAGAGTATCTTCCATTTAACTGCATTTTTGTTATAGTGCTATCAATTGGGGTATTAATTTGTAGTGCTTGGATTGGGGGATTGATATTATTAGTTTCTGGGTTGTTTTTTGGTTTGTTCCTCCAATAATATTAAAAATTATTTTTTTTTCTTTCTACTTCCTATTATAAAGGTTGTTTTGCTTACTTGTCATTTGCGTGTTAAAAATACTTTAAGTTTATGATGCACCACTTATCTGGATAAATATTAATATTTTAAAAATTAGCTATAAATTTATAAATATTACAATATAGACACATAAAATAAAAAGTTATATTATGATTAACTTACTTTTAATTATTAAAAATAAAAATAGAATTGGTTGTTATGGGAAAAGCTACTGTTGAAGATATAGTGAAATTATTAGCGATTCTTGGAGGTTTGATCGCAATAATAGAAGCTATTTTATCTATTGTAGGACGATCGTATCATAAATTTTACCATTTTAATTGGGCTGCAATAATTATTACAGCGATAATTGCAATAATATTCGCTATTCTTGTCTTATTAGCCGCGCTAAAACCTGGTAATCCAATACCGTATCATTGGCTCTTATTAGTGATTTTCGGAATCATATTAATTGTCTGTGGCAGCATTATTGGTGGAATTCTTGTATTAATTGCTGGTATTCTTAAGGTAATAGTTGAAGGTACTTAATTCTTAGAAAGTTTTTTTTTTTTTCTCATTTTACAATTTTGAATAAAACTATAAAATATTAAATTTTTAAACGCAAAATTGATATTATCAAATAGTATTTAATTATTTTTGACATTTTTAATGATGATGACTTAAATATTAGCCATAAATTTAAAAATATTACAATTTTAAATTATAATTATCAAATATCTTTTTTAAAAAAAAAATAAAAACCAATTAGAAAGTGATAAAAATGGGAAGTAAAGATAGAAGAAGTCAAGTATCGCACGCGGGTCTAGTAAAATTATTAGCTGGTGTCGGTGCAATAATAACTTTAATTATGGCAATCGTAAATTTTATATCTTTAAACCTAATGAGTATAGTTGGGGGACTTATTTTATTAGTTCTTGGATTAATCGTTTTAATAAGTTGCTTTGGCTCTTATAAATATGAGATCCCCTTCCATGCTGTGTTAATATTAGTAATGGGTATTATTATTCTAGCATGTGGATTCTGGTTTGGTGGATTATTCGTAATCATTGCGGGCATTTTCATTATTGTTGCAGGTATTATTGGTCTATTGTAATTAATTTAAAATTTTTTTTTTTTTTATTTTTTAAAATTAAATTTTCTTTTTAAAATTTGAAGATTCTAAAAATTATCTTATTACATTAAGGTTAAGTCAAGGGATTCGATAATTTGAGTAAAATTTTTGAAGTATTTGATGTTGCCTTGAAAAGTTTTGATATATTTTGAATATTCTTTCCAGAATCGGCGATAAATCTTAGATAAAATGTTTTTTATAATCTCAATAGAAATTTTCGCATCAGCTCGACCGAGAATATAAAAATCGTAATCTTCTTGATAAATCATGTAACGATCGTTTCCCATAACCATGTCGTTAAGTTTCTTTTGACTGATTTCGTAACTAAAATTTTGGATTGCTGTAAGGAATCCGCCTAGCAGGTCGTTATCGATTTTTGACTCAAGAGCGTAATTATATATTTCCACACCTATTTTTGAATGAAATACCCATATTTCTTTTACTTCCCCTAAAGGACGAAATGCTTTTGGTTTTTGAATTGCGATGCTTTTAATTTTATCTGAGACATTATTGATTTCCTCTTTAAAATGAGATATCTTTTCAGAATCATTCATTTCAGTATAAATTTCGACAATTTGATTTAATACATCAAGTTCTTCATAAACAGGTGTTTTAAAAGTTTTTAAAATCTCATAAGTATTCAATAATTCCAATAAACCTTCGGTTTTTTTACCAATAGCATTTAAACAGTTTGCTAATTGTCTATGAAAACTCGCAATAGTGTATAAATCAACGAATTTATATTCGTCTATATTTGATAAAACATCATTCAACTCCGAGATGCTTTCCTCGTATTTTTTTAATTTTATCTGTTTTTGAACAACTCTATTAAGGATTTTAATTCTTTTACTAGGATTATTACTCTTTATCGAAACATCTAAAGCTTTCTCGTAATATCCAAGGGATTCTAATTCTTTCTCTAGAAATTCAAATATATTACCGATTAGCAAATAAATTTGTATAATTTTATCAGAATCGTTTAATTCAACTAATAATTCTAACGCTCGTTCAAAATAGTTTATAGCTTCTTGTAGATAAGTTTGATAATCCTCCTTTTTGTTAATTCCCAGACCCTTAAGTTTTTCAACTGCTATTCTATTATTTATCACTCCTAAATCGTAAAGAATTTGAGATTGCTGTCGTATAACCAAGTCTGAAGTCTTCATATTTGTACTTATTACCAGAGCTCTTAAGAGATTTTGCAGTGATCCTTCGAATTTCTCGAGATTTGCTAATATCCTCCCGTAAATCGTAAAATATTGAAGTTTATTCAAAAATTTAGTTTTTGAAATATTTAATTTGTCAAACTTTTTCTGAGCTGATATATAATTTTCATTTTTATAAGAGCAAAAGCCTTGCATGAAAGTACTAAGTTCAGAGTATTTTTGGTGTTGTAATTCTTCAGCGAGCTCTTCTAACTGCTTGAAATATCCTTCAGCAACTTGAAACTTTTTTTGTTGAGCAAATAAAGAACCACAAATAAATAAAACTTCCATAATTAAGTGTTTATTATTTTCTTGTTCAAATTTTAGGAGTGCTTTCTTTAATGGTTGATAAGCCTGGTCAAAATTTTTCGTTTTAAATAGTTTGACTCCTGCTTGAAAGTCTTCCACTGCAGCAGTATAAGAATAATATTCGCTAATCTTAAGATCTGGGTCCTCTTGAATTTGACTTAAAGCAAAAACATTCGTTAATTCTTGATAATATTCTTTGAGTGAGACCTCAACATTTTTAAAACATTCGTGATTAATTTTTTCCATTATCTCGTCATATGCATCTAATTGTTCGTCAAGGAAGTAATCAGATAAAAGTAACACAAGAATAAAAGGTTTAAATTTCCCTTTTATTTCCATATTAGGAGTTTTATCAAATATTACTTTGGCTTTTTTGGAAATTCGATTAATAGGGAGAGTAATTTTTGATTTTTCAATATCGGGAGAACTCAAAAAAAATTGACGAACTGTGAAGATTTGTTCAGCGAGCTTTTCAAGATCACCTACATTAGATTTAGAGGGATAAAAATCAACGATTTCAGGACCGAGTTCCTCGTCCCAAACCGCTGTAAAAAGGATTAATCCCTCGCTCCCTAATTTTTCGTCAGACATATTCTCCTTTTCTAAGTTAAATTCATTAATTATAAAAGTTCTACCAATTTGTTTTACATAAATTATTTATATACGATGTGTTTTAATAAGTTAACTAGTATATCGTAATCTTCTTTATTAAACGATGGATTATCTTTAGATAGAAGCATATAATAAGGGGAGGCTTCGTCGTTTAATGAAAATTTTTTGAATACAAAATATTTACCTAACTTTTGACTAATAATTCTGTCTTCAATAAGATCTTCCGAGGAATCTAATTTTGAAAAGCTGTCGCTTAAATTTAAGAAATGTGGAGCAGTTGCGATCAAAATTTCTTTAGCTTTTTCATTTTTATAATAAGAACCCACAATTAACGAATTATTATCTATTAATTGGGCTGCTTCAGCGTTAATTTTTTCGGCGAAATTCTTGATCGTTTTTTCGACTATTTCGCTTTTCAGATATAATGTTAGAAGAACTTCAGACATAGCATTAATAATTGTAGACAATTCATAGATTGTAGTATTGTAAAAGAAGAAAATGTTGTAATCCACCTTAGTTTGAATTTTGTTTTGAACATCTAATATAAGCTCATTTAAAGAATTTTGAGTTCTCTCGCTCAGCTCAGGATCGAATTTATGGAAGAAAACAAAGACTGAAGGGTAAATTTTAAGATTTTTGAATTGTTTCATAGTATCCTTAAAATACGATAATGATTCTGAGATTCTCTCGTGATTCTGGATATCAATTACATAAATTACGATTTTTGTATTAGTAAAATAATCTCTAGGCTGTTTTAAATATTCTCTCCTATAATTTCTTTGACCTCCTAAGTCCCAGACGCTTAATTTTGTCCCTAAGATGTCAAGAATAAAACTCTGTATTCCCTTCGTAGGATTAATTATGCCTATTTTTGAGAATTCTCTTCTAAGCGCTAAAATAATTGATGTCTTTCCAGCATCGTCGAGACCTATAATCATTACTTTTTGAATGTCTTTTCCATTCGCCTCATTTTTAATGCCTTCCAATAATTTGCACCGTCAACTTTTTGATTTTATTAAATTAGGGCTTTTTATTTTATATAATAATTATCTCATTTAAATTTAGATTTTAGCAAACATCATCTTAGCTAACCTTCTGATTATTTATAAAAACTTATAAGAATTTATCAAATTCCAAATTTTATTCCAATTATCAATCTTTCTTTTAGAAGAAAGTAGAAACAATAATAAAATAAGCTAAAATCATTTAGATTTAGACATTTTCGATCCAATTTATAAAGTTAGAAAACCTACCAATGAAGCCATCGAATCTATCCCCTAAGAACCGTCCAAATTGATTAAAAAATTCGTTATAAATGCTCTTAAGAGATGCTTCAATGAGATTTATAGATGTTTTTACACTAGAACGACCTAAAATAAAAACATCTTTATCTACTTCCCTATAAAATGTGTATTGATCTAATCCAATCGTCATAGAATTTAGATATTCCTTGGCTAATTCCATACTGAACATTTGTAAAGCACAGAGGAATCCTCCAAATAAGCTTGGATTAAGTTTAGTTTCAGGACAGTAAGATAAAAGCGTTATACCATCTTCGTTAATTATCCAGATTTCTCTAATCTCTCCCAATATTTCAAATCTTTTCTTTTTTTCAACTTCTAACTCTTGAATTTCTTCTTCTAATTGATTATATTGGCTCTCGTAGTACTGAATATATTCCTCCTTTTCTAAACTCTTATAAATATTTATTATTTCTTGCAAAGTTGTTAAGGAGTCTCTTACAGGCGTTTCAAATTTATTGTATATATTCAACGCAATCAAAAATTCTGATAATGCGTCTTTTTTTTTATCTAACTTGAATAAAGAGTGACCTAATTGTCTATGAAAGCCTGCAATTGTAAAAAGATCAATATACGCATGCGAAACCATCTTAGAAATCATTTCATCTATTTCTTTTACAATAACGACATGTAGTTCGAGTTTAACTAAAGCCTGGACCATTAAATTGAAAATTTGCAGTCTGCTTAAAACATCGTTGGTTATCTCTGCATATTTCAAGGCTTTTCGATAACTCTCAACAGATTGTTCCAATTTGTTAAGTACTTCATAGATATTTCCAGTTAATTGGTAAATAATAATAAGTTCTTTATAATTATCGAGCTCCTCCCAAAGCTTAACGCAATCATCGTAAAAGTTTATAGCTTTTTCTAAATACGATTTGATTTCTTTTTGATTAATTTTCCCTGTTTTAGTTGTTTCAATTGCCATATTATAATGAGTATGGCCTAATTCAAGTAACAATTTTGCTCGTTTTTCTTTAATACCGCTTGATTCTTTCAATTGATTACTCCATTCTAACGCTTTTAATAAAATGGCGATAGATTTTTCATTTTGATCTGAAATTCTCAATATTCGACCGTAGAGGAAGTAAAAATTGAACTTATTAATAAATTGAAGCTCTTTTGATTTTAATTCCAATTTTTTAAATTTCTCTATAGCGTCATCGTAATCTTCGTTCTTAAAAGCACAGAATCCTCCCATAAAAATACTCGTTTCGTAATATTTCTGATGTTTAAGTTGATTCGATAATGATTCTAGTTTTTCGTAATAATCCAGTGCTGCCTTATATTTTTTTAGTTGGGACAAGGTAGATCCAAGGTAAAAGGAAGTTTCAAGGAGTAAATTGACTTTTTTTTCAGCTTCAAATTTTAAATCTGCTTTTTTCAGCATGATAAACGACTTTTCGTATTGTTTTTTTGAAAATAATTCTATTCCCCTTTTAAAATCTAAGAGAGCATCATTAAAGGTATAATTGTCATCAATACTTATATCCGCATCGTGAACTTTTTCGGTCAACAAAAATGAATCGTAAATCTTACCGAAATGTCTTCTCAACAATGGTTTCCTTTCGTTAATAAATTCCGTCCCAATATTATAGATTAATTTATCATACTGTTCAAGCTCTTTATCAGAAACATAATCTGGAAATAACACTACGACGATAAAGGGTTGATTTTTATCTTCTTTACTTTCAGTATCTTCAATCGAATCTAAAAATATCGTTGCTTTTCTATTTATACTATTAATTGGTAGTTTAAACAATGTTCTCTTGATTTTTTGATTCTCTTCCTCTTTTTCAGCGTAAAAGTTTTGAAAAGTAACAAATATTTGCATTGTTATTTGTTCTAAGTCTAGCTTGGATTTAATTGTATGAGGATAAAAATCTATGATTTTTGCTCCTAACTCTTTATTCCACTGAGCTATGAACGCAGATAGGTTATCTGACGATTCTGAAGCTTTTTTTGACATGTTTTCCTTTCAATTCCTCTAAAAATTGATACTTGCGTTTAATATGATAGTATTTTAAATTTTTTTATATCTTTCTAAAACATCTAAACAAAATTTTCTTTAAATTAATTCATTTAGTTATAATATGTCTTCCTTCTTATGCTGGAAAACGGATTAAAAGAGGACTATTTAGAGGCTCGAATTATCTACTCAATGCGGATGTCAATGGAGCATTAAATATCCTCAGAAAAGTAGTCGGAGATGGTTTTATTCAAAATCTATCCGATAGAGGCTACTGGTTTCAGCCTGTGCGAATAAGGGATTTATTTTAAACTTCGCACGAACAATTTTTATTAAAATCTGTTAATATTTTTTAACATTTTAAATAATTTTGATAACCTAGTCATTTTAATTTTAGGGAGAAAAATCATCGCTTCCTTATCTTAAAAGATATTTTGGTTACCTTATCATTTAATTGAACGATTAATAAAAAATAGATAATAAAAAAATGTTTTAGATAAACATTATGCTTATTTATTCTTACTTTTTTTTAAACTTTTAAATGAATACTGAAAAATTCTCATCTAAAATCTCTTTCACTTGGATGTCATCTGATTCTGAAAATTTACTTATTTCTGCAACATGATTTTCGATTTCTTTCGCTACATGAAAAAATTGGTTTTCTAAATATTTATTTTTTGAAATAGATTGAAGGGCATATATCTTTGTTTCCGTTTTTGTAATGACGTAATAAAGATAATGTGATTGTATAGATAAAAAGTCTTCTTCTTTTTTAGAAAGTTGCTCGGAAAATCCCATGATAGCAGATAAAAATCCCGAGGTTAAAAACGAGCTTTCATCCGAAGTAGCTGATCTGGTTTCAAAATTATATGCGAACAACGGTATACCAGAATGTTCAATAATAAGAAACTTTTGAAGACCAAGATCAAAGGTAAATACTACTACTAATGGAATGATAATGAAAAATGATAAGCTAATAGCACGTAGGCTGATAAAAATAACTTCAATCTCCTGTTCTTCATAGTAATCAAAACCATTGAATATTGAAAAAATAAATATTAGAATCGCTAAGATTATAGTTATTTTAAGTATTTTTGGTTTATAGAATATTTTATCCTTTCTGGTTTGGTGATAATAATATAAATACGTGGAGATGAGTGCGATTATTGAAATGAGAGGTAAAATAAATCCATATAGAAACCGAAACGATTCACTTGAAACAATATCTCCCCGAACTATATAGTAATCTTCAAATTCTTCTAAAGTATTTTTATTGCTTGTAATTATAAAATAAAGAGGCAGTATAGATGATACTAAAGCAATAATTTTACCAAAATGACGTCGAATCATTCCATTATGCTCTATGCATGCTGCAAGAAGTATAAAAGAGGAAATAAAAGCCGTGGATAATTCAAGATGACTAAAAAGAAGCAATTCAATATCCAAGATCTCTTCGTAATAATCTGCGATGCCTTCAGCAAGCCAATGTAGTCCCCAACAGAATATAAAAAGTGCCCAAAGAATAATATTAGGTGTTCCCTTTTTATGACCTAAATATAATATTCCAATACTCATTATAAACATGATTATAGACATTGTCAACAAAACATATATTTCAATCACATAGAATTCGACCATAAAAAAAACCACCTATTATAATTAAAATATTGATTTATATCTTGAATTAATGTTATAATTAATAATATTGTTATCAAAAACATCATCTTTGAAAATTATTTTTATTTAATTTTTCAAATATTTTGGAATTTTTAATATTAAATTTATAATTGTATATGCATAATATTTAGATCAATATATATAAATCTTTATGATCAAATTTTTCCTATTCATAATTAAATAGTTTGTATCATAATATTTATTTTGCTGTATATATTTTATATTATATATTTTTAAATTACATATTTTTGGTGATATTCATTAGCGAAGATGAGAAGAAGACAGAAGAAATGATAAAATATGAAGCTGAAACTGGAAAAAAAGCAATTTGGAGGAGTGTTGTAACAGAGGGATTTAAGAAGTGGCAAAAAGGGGAAAAGATTTATATTGAAGTTAAGGAAAGATTAAATATTTTAATTTCTGAAGAGAAAAAAAACCGATGGTTAAAATTTGCGAAAGCGAATGATATCAAAACATTGTCTAGACTAATTAGACAATCGGTTGATTTTTATATAGACACGAAACCCAAAATGTCCGAATTAAGAGACTTCTATAAATCTGTTCACGAATTAAAAGAAAAATTAAGTTCAATAAAAGGATTTTCCCAAATGTTGATTGAAGAATATAAGGACGAGTTAAGTTGGGACGTACTATTAAAGGTCAAGGAAATATTTGACAATAGCGTAAATATTGAAAATATTATAAACAATATTTTAAATGTTCCAAAAGAAGAAATTGCAGAATATGACATTTTAATAGTTGATGATGACGAATCTACAATTCAATTGTTATCTGAATTTTTTAAAAAAAAAGGGTTTTCAAGTAAAGATACTTCGTTAGGAACTAAAGCTATTGAATTACTGCAATATTATGTTCCAAGGTTAATATTACTAGATATCCTTTTACCAGATAATAGCGGCTATGATATTTGTAAAATGATTAAATCAGATAAAAAGCTAAAAAGTCTACCTGTTTATTATATAACTGCTGTACCTGAAAATGAAGTTAGGGAAAAATTGAGTGAAACTGGAGCAAATGGTTATTTCTTGAAACCTTTCAATATGACAAAATTTAACGTATTATTCGATTATCTATAAACTATTAAGTTTTTTTATTTTATTTTATTTAATTTCTTATTAGCTTTTCGAATATCTCGGAAGCCGTACAATAAAAGTGGACCCTTTATTTCTTCCCTCTGATTCTACCCAAATTTTTCCATCATGTAATTCCACTATTTCTTTCGAAATATACAGTCCAAGTCCCGAACCCTCAGTATCAATTTTCATATCTTCTATAGTCCTTTCAATCTTTCCAAATTTTTTGAATATCTTCTCTTTTTCCTCTTCTGTGAACCCTACGCCTGTGTCTTTTATTATTATATCCATATAATCGTTAGATTTTTGCAAATTAATATAAATAATCCCTTTTGGTGGAGTATTTTTTATGGCATTAGACAATATATTTAAAATTACCTGCTCTATTCTAACTTTTTCGATCTCTAAGTGAAAATCACCATCAAGATCTACTTTTGTTAAGAGTTCTCTTTCTTTTATAAAAAGATTTAAATCGTTAATACATTCATTTATAATTTCTGTTAAATTTTCCTTTCTTTTTTTCAATTTTAACACCCTCGATTCTATGTCATACACGTCAAGTAGATTTTGAGTTAACGATTTTAATCTAATTCCTCCTCTATTTATATTTTTGACAAATTTTAAAACCTCTTCATTCATTTCCTCCTTACAGGAGTCTAAAAGATATTGAGAGGCGCTATAAATTGAAATCAATGGCGTCTTTAATTCATGAGAAGTTCTTCTCACAAGATCACTCCTCATTTGATCGATTTCTTTTAATTTCTCAATTTCTTTTCTAATTATATTTTCTGCTTTCTTTCGTTCAGTAATATCTTGAATTACGATCTGTACAAAAGTTTCACCACCTAATTCGTATAGTGAAATCTGTAAACTCACCCAAACTGAAGTGTCTTTCTTTTTAAAAAGTTGCAATTCAAGGGGGCTTTTACTGTCTTCATCAAAAATTGTTTTTAATCTTTCATTTAATATTGAAGATAATTCGAAAAGATATTTCGATGTTTTTTTAATATTTTTGTTTATTAAATCGTCTTTTTTACATCTAAATAATTTTTCAGTTTCAGAATTACAATCTATAATTCTTCCTTTTGAAGATAGTATAAATATAGAATTTGGAGAATTTTCGAATAAATGCAGGAATACTTCTTGGGATTCTTTTAGTTTTTGCTCAAGCATTACAACTAATCCGGTTATCAAGAGTATTGACGCTAAGAAAATCACGATAGTTTCAACGAAATCATGATGAATATCCCAAATTTTAAATTCATATATAATCTCACCTATAGAATTCAATAAACCTCCAACCATTAATAAGAATATAAGTATGCTACTAACTGTTTTTTTTCTCCAATAAATAAGTAAAGTTACACTAGCTCCCACAATGAATATTATCATTGTTATTAGATTTATAACTCCTTCAAATAATCCTATAGGATTTATAACTTCACTCATTTAATCACCAATTAATTTTTTCTTCTTGAACGCATTTTTAGCTGTAGATTCCTTCCTCTTAGGGAATGTTTTCTTAAGATCTATTAAAGCTGCAATTAATAATAGAATCGCGCCAAAAAAGTAAGCTATAATCTCTATAAGCACAAAAAAAATTCCTGGGAATAAATCATCGAGAGTGTCAGCTGTAAAATAAATCATTAAAGAAACAAAACCAGGTAAATATTTTATAAATTCCTTCCTTCTCTTGATAATATAGGGAATGTTTATAATCGCAATTAAAGATATAATCATTGCAGTAAATTCAATTGCTTCGAGTTCTGACATTAAAGTTATCCTCCTTTATACTTGACTTTCAAAGTTATTTTTTATAATAAGATCTCATGGCTTCTAATTAAAGAATCTTATTTTTTTGTTACTACACAAATCTTATTTTTCAGTAAATTGCCTCAAATCCAAGGTCTTAAATAAATTGCGTTGCAAGG
>JAUWBH010000092.1 GCA_030605085.1 Promethearchaeota archaeon
TTTGATGCGAGAAAGAATTAACATAGAATCTTCTGGCGCGGAAGAAATTTTTAAAGAAATAAAAGAAAAAAATTGTTTTTTTGTTTTAGATGCAAATAATCCTCCTGAATCAACTGAAATCCTCACTTATCCGATGCCAGATGGTTCTGTCAAAGAAATTCCTAATAGTAGTTTGTATCAAGCTCCAGAAGTTATGTTTACGCCAGCAATGTTAGGCTATAATGTTATGAACATCCCTCAAGCAATAGTTCATAGTTTACAGCTAACAAACAATGAATACTGGGGTACATTACTTTCTCGTATTGTTCTAAGCGGAGGTAATCTTTCGTATAGCGGATTAGAAGAGCGTTTAAGAATGGAATTGATACCACTTATATCCGAATTAGGCTCAATTACTGAATCAACGCCCCCTTCGATTAGCGAAAATGGAGCAATTAAACTCAAGAAAATTGAAGCAAAAGAGAAAAAGCAAGATAATTGTCCTGGATGTGGTGCTTTGGTTAATTTTTCCGAGGGAGAAGATAATTGTCCTTCTTGTGGAGCGAGCATGATAATACCAAAATTATCGTTAGATTTAAAAAAAGACCAAAAATCTGCTCATAAATGCCTTTACTGTAATAAAAAAATAAAAGATAAAGGATCTCTCTTTTGTCCTTACTGCGGAAAAACCATTAATCCTTCAAAAACACATAGCATGGGAAAAATATTTTTTGCTCAAGAATTTTTTGATTCTTCTGAAGATTCCGAGGGAATCATTAAATTTTACGTTCCAGACAAACTTCAATACGCTATATTTAACGGAGCATCTGTTCTTGGATCGTTGCCTTCGTTTCAAGAATATCTCATTACTTATGAACAGTTTCAAGCTGACCCTGCCTTATTAAGTAGAGATATTAGTAGTATTTTCCGTTAGAGGAAATCCATACATTTAATTTTTATAATTTCTAAAGTTTAATATTTTATCTAAATTCCATCAATTAGATTATTTTTATTCGATAGTTTTTAATTTTAAGTTATATTAGAAAAATTAAAATTTAGTTTACAAGACTAAGGTTATTTTTTTGAAAGTTTCAAAAATTCAAATCTTAACGATAATGGTCCTAGCATCTATTATCTTGTTAGGTATAATCCCTGTTGCTCAAGCTAAGCCAAGGCGGACTTATTTAACTGATTTTATTTTTGAAACTTATGTTAAAAACGATGGTTTTTCAAATTCAGATAAAGATGATAAAGTTTCATACGAAGCGACTGCTTATGCTTTGGAGATTCTTGATTTTTACGATCTAGAGGCAAAGGCAGATATTTGGGGGAATAATGAAACAGTAATTAAACATGACAGAATTCAAGATAAATTGGAGACAGAAATCGATGATATGTTTGAGGATGATAAGGTTGATCTATATGATTTATATTTTCTTCTAATGGCATTAGAGACTCTAGAAACAACATTAAGTTTAAGTTTAGAAAAATCCATTAAAAGCTTTATCGAAGATATTGAATCTGACGAAGGAGGTTTTACTGAGTCAACCGATTCATCTACAGCAACTCTAAGCTCAACATATTTCGCTTTAAAAATTTATTCTTTAATTGAAGAAGAAGTTGATGACGAAGATAATCATATAGACTGGGTCAACGATTGTCAAAATGATGATGGTGGATTTGGAAACAATGAAGCATTATCCTCATCAGTAATTAATACATATTATGCCATTTTAATTATGGACGAATTGGGAGGTGAAGATGGTGTAGATGATTTAGATGATCCTGATGAGGCTGTTGAGTATCTTAACTCGTTTTATGTTGATGATGAGAACGATATTGATAATTACGGGGGATTTTTGCCGGATGACGATGCAGAAGAAGCGATGCTTAGTAGTACATTTTACTGTGTAAGCGGTATTTCTTTACTTGACGATGGTGAATTAGAAGACGAGACATTAAATTGGATTTCAAGTCGTCAAAATGTTGAAGATGGTGGATTTATTGATACTGATGAGGGAGATAGCAGCGTAATTGTTTCGTATTTTGCATTTAAAGCACTAAAAATATTTGACGAAGAATTAGGTGTTTTAGAAGAAGATGTTTTTATGGTTGAATTTAATTGGTGGGTCCTTATACTACTCTTAACCCTTAGTGGAGTAGTTGTTGCTGGAATTTATTATTATTGGCGAAAACGAAGATTTTATTAACTTTAGAATAACTTTCTATGTTAATTATTTGCTTATTTATCATTTTAATAAATCATTATTTTATTAGTTGAATTATAATTGTAATTTGGTGTTTATGGATAAAATCTTAGATGGAAAGAAATTTGCAGAAATATTGAATAAAAAATTAAAAGAGCAGATTAGAAATTCAATAGGAAAAACAGGAATTAAACCTAAATTAGTTACAATTTTAGTTGGCGAAGATCCTGCGTCGAAAGTTTACGTGAATATCAAACATAGGACTTGCGCTCAAGTTGGAATTGAATCTTTGATGGTTAATTTGGAGGAGAATATTTCAAAAGAACATTTAATTAATGAAATAGACAGACTTAACGAAGATAAATCAATCCATGGAATATTATTACAACTACCTCTTCCTAAAAAATTGCGCGATTATACTTCTGAATTTTTAGAGCATATTTCGCCTTTAAAAGATGTAGATGGGTCTCATCCAACCAATAGAGGGAAATTGTTTGATTATAACGAAGAATTAGCTCCTTGTACCCCTAAAGGCATAATCTCATTATTAGAACATTATAAAATCGATTTAAAAGGAAAAGATGCTACTATCATAAATAGGTCTAACCTTGTAGGAAAACCATTGATTTTTATGCTATTAAAAAGGAATGCTACTGTTTCTGTATGCCATACTTCGACACGAGATATAGACCGTTACATTAAACAAGCAGATCTCTTGATCGCAGGCGTCGGACGCCCAAGATTTATCACAAAAGATAAAATTAAAGAAGGGGCGATAATTATAGATGTTGGTATAAATAGAGTAGAAGGAAAATTGGTCGGTGATGTCGATTTTGACGGAGTTCTTGATAAATGTAGCAAGATTACTCCAGTTCCAGGCGGGGTAGGTCCTCTTACAGTTCATTTCCTACTCCAAAACACCTTCACCGTATATAAAAAACAAATTTAAATTAATTAAACTAAAAAAAAAAAAAAAATTAATAAATTAATACCATAAATATAGTATAAAGAATTATTGATTTTTCCAATATTAAAAAAAATAACATTTGAGTAAAAAATCAATGGCGGTGCTGGAGATTGGAATCAATATTGGAAATCGTAATATACTATGGATTCGTTATTATTCTTCTACTGATGTTTTAGACTCAAATTTAAGAGCAGGATTCCTTTCTGCGTTAGAGAGCTTTACTACAGAGGTCTTCGGTGATGACATTCATGTTGTTTCACTTGCATCATTTAAACTTGTTTGTTTTTGCGAAATGGTTGAGCTTCCTGGTCAGGATGAGGGTAATAAACAGTCATTACTGTCTTATGCAATAATTGAAAAAGAAACAGATACTGATATTGTTAAACAATTTCTAAAAGAGATTACTGTAAATTTCCTCAATCGCTATTCCGTTATTGACATTTTCTCTAAGAAAAATAAATACTTCAGAAAATTTGAAGGTAGGATTAATGAGATCTTTGGCGATTTAACGATGAAAACAGAAGATAGATTTAAGTCTTTGTTTAAATAGCTTAAGATATTTGGTTTTAGTTTTTATTTTAAATAATTTTTATATTGGGAAAAGATTTGAGCTCAAATATAAGTCCAGAAGCAGAAGCAGCTTACCAAAAATATCTCGATGCGAGTTCCTTAGATGAAAAAATTAAAAGGTTAGAGGAATTTTTATCTTTAGTACCTAAGCATAAAGCCACTGAGAATATTGTAGCTCTAAATAAGTCTCGCCTTGCTAAATTAAAACGTCAACAAGAGGAACAAAAAAAAAGATTAAAATCAATTGGCAAGAAAAGTCCTTTTTCAATTAAAAGAGAGGGTATTCAAGTTATTTTAATTAGCGATTATCACACACCCGGCGTTGGCAAAACTTCTATTCTAAATTATCTAACAGGAGCTGCAAAAAATAAGATTGGTAAATTTACGCCAATTCCAGAAATTGGGATATATAAGTACAGAAAGATTCGGTTTCAATTCGTTGATATGCCTTCATTAATGGAAGGAGCATCAACGGGGGTGGGAAATGGAAAGGAAATTCTTTCTCAAATTAGAACAGCGGATTTGCTTATTCTTTGCGTTGACTTATCTAGAAACATCCATATTCAAATGAATCTATTATTGGATGAACTTACTAAAGCTGATATAAGAATAAATATTCAACCTCCTCTACTCACTATAGAAAAAGCGGGTTCCAATAAAATTCAAGTGTTATATTTAACAAAAGAAGCAAAGGATATTGAAAAAATGGAAGAATTAACGGAAAAACTAAAAGAAGTTATTCGTGAAAATGGGATTCGAAATTGTATTGTAAAAATTTATGGAAAAATATCTCTTGATCAAGTCGTTGATGTTTTAACTCCCTCTATAGTATATAAGAAAGCTATAATCCTAGCAACCAAGGGAGATCTTCCTCAAACAGAATCAACCTTTCGAAAATTAAAAGAAGATTATTCTCATTTATTTCCATTAATTATTGGCACAAGCGTAAAAAAGCAGAATTTTCCAGATAATTTTGGAGATCTTGTTTTGAATTTTCTAGATAAAATTAAAATATATACCATGAACGCAGGAAAAATTGCTGATAAACCGTTAATAATAGATGAGGATGAAGCTACTGTAAAGCATGTAGCACTAAGAATCCATCGTAGTTTTTTTGATTTATTCGATTATGCGGTTGTTATTAGAGAGGGTGTATACCAGAAACGCAAAAAAGTTGGATTAGATTATGAGTTAAAGGATAACGACATTATTGAATTACATACAATCTAACTGGTTATCAATTTTATTAAAAATATTAAATAATATTAGCATATTTTAATATAAATTGTTCGTGCGAAGTTTGGAACATGTCCCTTATTCGCACGGATTGAAACCAGTTAATATTTCTTAACATTTTTACCAATTTTCTTGATGATATAATTGGGAGGATTACAATATTATCTAAAGTGTCTCTTTTAATGTTTTTTCAATTTTATTTAATTCTTTTGAGTTTGGCCTTAAAATATATGTTTTTTTTTCTTTTTTTATCATACCTGACATTTTCACTCTATTTTTAATATGACTTTCCTTATTTCTTATAGCTTCATTTATAATTGACAGTATTTTATTGTATTGTAGTTCACTTATTTCTGTTTTTATATAATCTCCTCCATCGTAATATCCACTTGAGCTAAGAGCCGGTTTTAATGGGACATATTCTATAATTTTTTTGCCTTCATTTTTAATAATATATGTGTTGCCATTTCCATCAAGATATTTGAATTTTTCCAATTTTTCAACCTCCTTTATGTATAAATATTAAGCGCCACGCGTACTTAAGGTTATATGTATTGTCTAATATCTTTATAATAGTTAAATACATAAATATTAATTATCATATAAAATAATTTTTTGTTCTACTACAAGAATTCGTGAAAAATTTAGTAGAATCTCGAATTTGAAGTAAAAATTCTTAATTCTAAGATGTAGGAACTCGTTCTTAAGACTTTTTAATTAAAATATTCTTCAATATCATCGTTCATTTTAAGTATAAAAGAGATTATTTTAGATAATTCTTCGTCAGTAAGGTCATCTTTTTTTATTAAGTAATTCGCTAGCTCTCTATAAAAATTCCACTTATCGTCTTCCGTTAAAAACTTAAGTTTTGAACTAAAAGAATATAAATTCAAATAAACATCTTTAAAATCTCCCTTCCGCAATGCTTCATAGCCTAATATTCGGATTGCTTGTGCTAATGCGTGTTTTGTTTTTTCCAGATAATAACTTGCTTTCATTTTCGAATCTTTAATTCCTTTTCTCAAATCCCTTATCTGTGGTTGTATTTTTAAAAATTCCTGGTCATCCTTTAATTTTTCAGCGATTTCAAGAAGTTTTTCGTTAATAGATACTTTTTTAAGTAAATTGAATTCTTTTTCCAATTCTGCGATCAATGTTTTTCTTTCTTCAATTAATTTCGCCTTTTCCTCTTCAGTGAGTTCGACTTTATGCGCCCAAATTGATTTCAATATTTCACTAGCTTTATCAACTAAAGAAGTATCTCCAGTTAATCTTTTATGAGATAATACTAATCCTGAGAACGGTTGGTCTAGAACATCGAAATTGTTTTGTTTCTCCTTCCAATCAACAAAAATTTGTTTATTGTCAATCAGAACTTTAATAAAGTCCGGGATTAATTTGTTAATAAATTTATAATCCTCTTTATCACCAATTATTACCATCTGCGATTTTATGTCGCTAATAGTGGTAATTAAAACAGAATAATCTCCCATTTCTATACTCTTTAACTCGTTAGAACCATCTAAAACCATTTGAGAAATAAATGTTTTTAAAGCCGCAAAGAAAGAAGAAAAAAGTTCCATCTTTCCAGAACTAATGTTTTGGAAATTTTTATCGTACATCAACTGACCGCTGTCGCTTTCGTAAAGGAATATAGTGTAGAGCATAGATACCTAATTCTTAATATGTTAATTAAAAATAAAATTGTTTTCTTTTTTTATTTATTTTTTTCCCCTAAGTAAAGTTAAACATTTCTTTGTTAGTATTCTAATAGATACTATCAATATTTAAAGTATATGTTTATGAAATTTACGCTTAATTCTTGATTTTTTCAATAACTTTAGGGATTTCGCAAATTTCTTCTTTGTAACTATCATCTAAGTTGGAAATTCCCTCTGAAATGTTTTTCACGCTTTCTAAAGAATAAATTAAACTTTCAAGATAATCTATAAGGTCTCCTTTGAAAACGATAACCTTATATTCCATTTCTAAGTAATTACTGATTTGTTCAATGGATAATTTATCTTCAATTCTCAGAGTTAATATTAGTCTTTCTAAGTTCAATCTACCGCACTCGCAATAAGGATTATCGTTACAATTACAATTAAAAATATCCCTAGTCCATTTTGTAATAATATCTATAAAATCGCGCGAAAAAGTTTTTCTTTTTCTCACATATTCTGCGTTCATTAAAGTTAAAACGCTCGCGCTAAAAAAATTGTTGGAGAAATATTTCATGCTAACATTTTTAGATAAATCCGCCACAATACTTTTAGAAATATAAACATTTTTTAATTCTTTAAGGTTTAAAGCTATATCAATAATCTTTTTCGCTTTGTTTCTTATGAACTCCATAATTTCTAAACTTTGGGCAATAGTTAAAAACGATTTTGCAATTGATCTTCCTAAATTTGTTGGTTTGTACGTAAAATTTTCTTTTATACGAATCAATTTTAATGTATTTAATTTTTTTAGCAACTTTTCGATATTGTAATCACCATTAATCAAAAACTCATAAAATTGGTAAATTTTATCTCGTGCTATTCCTTGACTAAGCATTGATATAAAAGCTAACAATTCTGTAATTGTTTTATCTTCGTTAGGTTCCAATTCGAAATCTTTTATTTTACCATTTAATAATTTAATAGCAATATTTTCTTCGGTCATTTTCATTTTAGGAGAATATATTTTCCCTGGTTCTACCAGCAGATATGCGAATCCTAATTCATGCTTTTTTAGCCTCCCAGCTCTGCCTAACATTTGCTCGAATTCGGCTACGGTTAACCAATTTATACCCATCGCTAACGAATCAAAAATTACTTGTCGAGCAGGAAGATCTACTCCTGCTGCTAAGGCTGCTGTAGCAACAACACCTGCTATTATTTGTTTTTGAAATTCTGTCTCAATTATCTTTCTTTCGTCGTGGGTTAAACCTGAATGGTATGCTCTTACTTTAATTCCATGATTTTGAAGATAATTCGTTAAACCTTCACATTTTTTTCTTGTATTTGTAAAAATAATCGATTGCCCTTTAAAACCATATCTTGATTTCTTTGAATAGGCAGATCTTGCTAATTTTGAAATGAATCGATGTTTGAAATGTTCGTTAAGGCATAATATTAAATGGCGCTCAATTGGAACGGGTCTATTATTATACCTAATCAAAATGCAGTCAAGCTTTTTTGCTAAAGTTTCTGGAGAACCTACTGTTGCGCTAAGATATAAAAACTGAGAATTCCTATAAAGAGATTTTAAACGCGCTATAAAACCATCTAGTAGAAATCCACGGTCTGGATCTATTAATGTTTGAATTTCATCGATTATAATTGTTTCTATATTTCCTAATCGTTCTTTATTTCCACTCCTTAAAATATAATCAACGGCTTCATATGTAGCAATTATTATATCGGCATTAATTAATTTTTCTAAGTTATCTTCCACTTTTTTTTCAAGCAAGGATTCCCCTACTCTTTTAAATATTTTCAAATTTAAGGGCTTATACTTTCGTTTAAATTCCTCTGTTCTTATATTGGCCAGAGCCACAATCGGAACTAGATAGAGCATTTTCGAGTTTTTATTAAGAAGTATCTTCGAAATTCCCGCTAATTCTCCGACTAATGTCTTCCCCCCACTCGTTGGAGCCATTATCAATTGATTAGAACGCTCTGATAAGAGTCCATTCTCGATAGAAATCGCCTGAATAGGTAAAAGTGTGGAAATCTTTGAACTTTCCAGAACTTTCATAAAAGATTCAGGAATCTCTACTTCTTTAAGATTATAGTTAAGATATTTTTTGCTAATAGTTGGATTTTTTTCAATATCATAAAGAGTTACATCTCTATTGGCAACTGGATTAAAATCTGGTTTAAATACGCTCAGAACTTTTTTTAAATTTTTAAATTTTAAAATCATATGGTTAAAGAAATTTTTTAATTTAGGACTAATTCGTTCTCTTGTTATTAGACCCCTTACCCTTGCCTCTCTTAATACGATATCTAATGCGCATTCTGAGCAAATTATTTGATTTTTAAACGATTTTATTTGAATTCCCTCGTTTAATATTGTAAATTTATTATCTTTTAAGCATAACTCACATAATATTAATTTAATTATCTTATTTTTATCATATTGAAAATTACCAAGCATCTCCATTACAGGTTCTAATTCTTCTGAATTTGTTTGGCTCGAAAATGCGATAAATTTGTTTTCTTCGGCAAGCAAGAATTTTTTAAAAAGTCGAGGATTTACAGGAGTATAGCCTCCATCTTCCATAATTTTATTAAATTTTAGTGGTCGCATTTTATTTTTAATATCTAAACCAAATTCAACCATTCCCCTAAAAAATGGTTTGTTAACGTACGATACTATCCCTTTCTTCTTAAGTGATTTAAGGTAAAAGAAGTTAACATTGAAGAGTAAATCTTTTTTATGCTCCCGGTTCTTGTCGAGAACAATAAAGTATCTTCTTGTAGAAATTGACATATATAAATAGAAAGAATAAAGAGTTTAAATTAAAAACCAAAGACTTGCTTAATTTTATCGTAAATTTCTTTAATTTGTCTAAGTTTAGCCTCATCACCTGTATTTAAATAGTGCTCAATCCACTGCTGGAGTCCTCCTTGTATGATTAAAGAGAGCGCTTATCTCCCTTTTTTAATCCAATCCAACAGATATTGTACCGCTTGTCTTTCTGCTTCACTCATGACAATCAATTTTACTTTTTTTTTTAATTAATTTTAATGATTTTATATAAAAATATATATAATTCTACTATTTTATAACTTTTCTTTAAGTAACTTTTTAGATTCAAACTTGTTTTAGACTTCGTTTGAACAATTTTTATTAGAATCTTTTAATATATCTTTGTATAATTTTAATAAAATTGAAAACCTAAAAATAACATACTTATAATTTTTTATTAATAGAAAAAATTAATAAGTACTTTAATAAAAGGAGATGAAAAAGAAATGCCATCTGTGCGAATTAAAACACCAAATTTAGACGATATATTCGAACGCTGGAAGCAAAAAGCAGCGAGGACCCAAAGAAAAATAATGGAAAAACAATTTGGGACGAAAGGTTCGGTATTTTCCTTAGATGCGATATCGGCCGCTGAATATGTCGTTCCACCAGCGCTCAAAGGAGCCGCTATTTACTTTTCAATACAAAAAACGGTTTCTGCTTCTACAAAGAAAGAAGAAAATCTTGTGTCAGCACCTCGATTGGGTAGAGAGACTTTTTATTTATTTAGAGGTAAAGTAAATAAAGAAATTTGGAAAGGCGGTGCAGAAGTTCCAATGTACGATTCAATAAAAACTGTTTCATGTAAGAATTGCCGAGGGAACGGATACATTGAAGATAAATGCAAAACATGCAAAGGTACAGGAAAAATAGCAGAAGATTGGAATGTTATCACGGGTGAGGCGCAGAAGAAAGAAAAGAAAACATTTGAATATCCATGCGGAGATTGTTTTGGAACGGGAAAGCTGCAATATCCTTGTAAGGAATGTGGGGGTCACAAAAATCTCTATAAGTACGGAATTCTTCCCGTACCTTTCCAAACAGTTGTATCTGGTTTACCTATACTTCACAGCAGCTTGCAAACTAAATATGAAAAGGAAATTGGAAAAGACCTTCAAGTACTCATTGAAAAAGTTGAAGCTATAAAATTTGGAAATTTCAAAGACCTTAACGATAAAGCAGAAGGATCTCTGGGGTATTGGGATAAAAATGTTAAAAAAACAATCAATACCGCGGGAAACGATTACAAAAAATTTGAGAAAGATAAGGAAACAAAAATAGTTTCTCAAATCTATCTATTTCCGATGATTCGACTTAATTGCGCAACTAAAAAGGGTAAGAAGTTCGAGATTTATAGCCTTGGATCAGAAGCTAACTTTTTTGTATATTCTAACTTTTAAAGGCTAAAAACTAATTCATTTTTTTTTTATTTTTAATTTATATTTTTCAGATTTTTCATATGATAAGTAAACTAAGTAAACTAAATTAGTTACTATAAATTCTTTTTTCTCAAGAATAAACTCTTTTTTTGATATTAAATGGAAGCAATACTTCTATCGTGGAGTGGGGGGAAAGATAGTGCTCTTGCTCTAAACGATATATTAATGGAAAAAAAGTATTCCGTAAAATTTTTATTTACAACTATTTCAGCTGAATATAATAGAATAAGCATGCATGGTGTAAGGAAGGAATTACTAGAAAAGCAAGCGGAATCACTTGGAATTCCTGTTCATATAATCCGACTTCTAAAAAATGTTAATAATGATGAATATGGCAATATAATGAAAAGAGAAATGCTCCAATTTAAATCTAAAAATGTTATTTATATAGCTTTTGGAGATATATTCTTGGAAGATGTTCGTGAATATCGTGAAGCTAATCTCGCGAGTATAGGAATGAAAGCTGTGTTTCCACTTTGGGGGAAGAATTCGATGGAGTTAGCAAAACAATTTTTAGATCTAGGGTTCAAAGCAATAATTACTAGCGTTGATTCAAAAGTTCTTGATAAATCTTTCGTTGGCCTACGATTTGACGATAACTTTTTAAATTCTCTTCCTACGAATGTTGATCCTTGCGGTGAGAACGGGGAATTTCACACATTTGTCTTTGATGGACCATTTTTCCAGCATCCAATTCGATTCAATAAAGGGAAAGTTGTATATCGGGAAGAACGCTTTTATTTTATTGATCTCCTTTAATTGAATTTAATGGAACTAAACTAAATGTATTATATTGGGTTTTGAAGCATTAAACTAATTACATAAAATCAATCGTAAATTTTCTCTTTATAAATTTTTACCGAAAAATTGAATTATCTACATTTAAAATTAAATATATAGATATTATCGTCTTTAAAAAAGAAGATACTAATCAAGGATAGTATTATCTGACATTCTCAAGACGTAATAATGAGAGAATTTTGAATAAATCAGTAAATTAACGAGCTATAATCAATATAAAGGATACCCATGCTTTACGCTCTTTTTTCTTGGGTTTGACCAAGTATTTCCACAGATACCTCCTTGGCAAAGTCATTGGAGGTAAATGTCCATGTTCTACAATGTACGCATTGAATACGAACTCTTGATGCTGGTAAATATAATCATGTTGCTTTCTGAGGCGTCCATGACCTTTAACCTGTGAATGCTTTCCCTCAACCATGTTAGATATCACGTGTTTACCATTAAAAATTTTTAATACGGCGGTTAATAGTTCTTTCATCCACTTGTACGAGCCCGCACGCAGCGAGATCTTATTAGTCTCAGGATTTACAAACATTTTAGCACTGCCAGATTGCGCTTTTTTGTATAATTGATACTTTTCGTATTTTTGCCGCCATCGAGATCCGCACCATTGCATCCAAGCTGTTTGGATCTGATGATTAGCTGGACACCCTCTACTGGGAAACATCCTCCCGTGAATTAGCTTAATCGACCAATCAATTCTCAATTCTTTCTTTCCCTCACAAAACGCTCTCCAATTTGTTTTTATTTGGTAATGGAGCAGATGAGGTCCTAATTGTTCGTAAGTATTGATAAAAATTGTTCCAAGCTCTCTTGGATCGTGTAGTTGCTGAATGTGAATGATTTTCTTCTTCATGCTCATTATCAATCTCTTGTACGCTTTCTCTCCATCACTGATAAATATGTTTAATTGTTGTCTTATAGATTCGTCGATTCCGTAAAAAACATCCTTGATGTACCATTCCAAATATTTCTTTACAACGGGACCTGCTGCGAGAATCTTGAAATCATGTGAAACAAATTCCACTTCTGAATTATAATTCTTTCTGGAAACAAAAAAGGTCTCGTCGCCGAACATGATACCACATGAAAGTGGGGACCTTGGATGTTCTAATAGAGCTCTATTCTGTGAATAAGCCACCCGTATTATCTGTTTTTTAAATATACTAAGCTTCGGTTGGGGAATTCCGTACCGTTTCGCCACGCCCGAAAGCGGAAATCCTAAAATAAAAAGGCCATGAAGGAGCTTCTGTATTTTTTTCACATATATGTTAGAATCTTGTATTGTAATTTTATTACTTAAGCGGGAATTACATGTTTTACACTTATATCTTTGTTTATTTCCATTTTTCAAGAGGTTGTGTCCATCTTTTATAGGTTTATAGGGATGAGGGCATTGGTGTTCTTGGCATGAATTATATTTTTTATTCTTCTGCGTAAAAGAAAATTTTATTGGAATTTTCACATTTAACTTTTCTATTGCTACCATGAAAGGAGAGTTATCATTAAACACATTTATTATTATAGAGAGTATAGATTTATCGTTCCCATGGATGACTCAGATTTTTAAATCATTGTATAGCAATTGACAATTATTGAGTTGGTAAATTAGTAAGAAGCATGATGCAAAGATTTTTTAAAAATTGATGGAAAAAATTTTTAATAAAAAAGGATTTTGTTACCTAAAAGGTATAAATACCAATTATTGGGTAAAAAGAATATTAAATAGAATAGGGTGATTATTTGACGCATTTTAAATTGGTTGCGGGATTGGATTGTGGAGTAGACAAATCTGTGTGTCAATTTGGATATCCCGAGAATTGTATTAATTGTTTGTCGAAAAAATTTAGCGATGCGGATCTTTTAGTTGATATTATTGAAGCTATAGAATCCGAATCAGAGCAAAAAAGAATGGAAATGTTATATAAACATATTTGGAGGAAATACCAAGATGTAGGAACTATCCGGCATTTCGTAATTCTTGCTGAAGGCGGAATCCCTGCATTCAATATGGCAATAGGTGATTTACCTATAGACGCTACTCTGATCTCTGGATTTATCCAGGCAAATATCACATTCTCATCCAGAGAATTAACATTACTAGATCGAATTAATCCAGAAAAGAAACTTTACGAGTTAGAATATAAAAATTTTAATCTCCTTATGTGTAAGGGTAAATTGAGCATAATTTGTTTAATTCTCGATAAAAAAGCTTCAAATAATTTAAGAGAATTGCTCATAAATTTTTCGAATATTTTTGAAGATAATTATGAAGATGAAATAAAGGAATTTGAGGAAACAGGTGATTTAGGTATATTAGATCCGGTTAGAAGTTTAGTTGGAAAAATCTTTGAGACCACCATGTTTGATCCACTCACTCTCTCTTCTCAAATACCCCCAAATATTATTGATAATTTTCCTTTAGTTCAAAAAGCTATATATGAATATGCTAAGGATTTGTTAAAAGAAGAAACATTTTTTTTTATATCAACCCTTATAGATACAACTTCAAAACTATTGGGAGTGATTTCGAATGAAGAAATCCTTTGGAATATGCGTCAAATGATGCTAGAAAATATTATTATTTACAGAAATCTAGAATTTCAAGATCAAGAATTAGAATCTAAAAGGCAAGAAATACAAAATAGGGAATTTATCGTTCAAAGCCTCATGGAAATAAAAGATTGGGAGGAAATAATTTTAGAATGTGAAGATATGAGCCTTGAGGATGGTTATATAAAAATTAATTCTTCCATGAAGAAAGGTGAAATCGCAGAAGCAAATGCTGCCTATCAAGAGGCGTTATTTGAATATCAAAAAGCACTTAAATACGCAAATGAATTCAATATGGAAATGGAAATGGATGAAATCTCCGCTAAAATTTTAGAAATTATAAAGCTTAACAAAAAAGTTGAATTAGATTTCGCTATAGCAAAAGCAAATAAATCAGAAAAGAAAAAGGACTACGTAATTGCTTTAAAATATTTGTATCAAATTAAAGATATGTTAACTACTGAAAATGATGATGGAATACACGATAATCAATTACAGAAACTGAATAATAGGATTAGAAAAATTCAAAATCATTTAAAATAAAAATCATTTAAAATAAAAATGAATAAAAGACAGTTATATCATTTTTTTCCCTCTGTAGCAAAAGAAAAATCATCGTTTGAAATAGAAAAGATATAAATATGATTTATCCTTAATTTACTCATAAAATTTAAAATATGATCAAATAAATGGCAACTGTAAAAGTATACGCTTTCCGTTGGCAGTGGTCTTGGCGCGCTTAAGGACGCGCTTTTCATAGGTTAAATCATATTTTAATAACTTCGTCCTTTAATACTTCTTTCAATTTCTCAAAAAGTATTAAAACTATTTTCTAAATGTACGTTATTATATTGATCTCTAATATATTAAAGTCACACATCTATTATGTGTTATTAAAATGAAATAAAAATATAAAAGAAAAAGTGAGTTTATTGGAAAAGAAAATAATATATGAAAATGTGGATTATAATCTTAATCTTCATGAAAAATCGATTTTAAATAATGGAGATAAGGAGGATATACTAAAAGATTTAGTATTCTATAAAGTAATAGAATTAATTAATGAGAGCAGATCTTATATGTTCGGACCTGAAAAAGCCGTTACTGCGAGATTCATTTCAAAACACTATATAGATGTGTATAAGATCCTTAAAGAGATTATTAAAAAAGAAAAATGATGAGAATTGAGTAATATGTCCGAAATAAATATTATTGAAGGATTAAGGAAAGTTATCAATAACGTTGATTTGACGGAAGGGGAGGCAGAAGACATTATGAGAGATATTATGAGCGGTAATGTTACAAATGCTCAATTAGGTGCTTTTCTCACGGCTCTAGCGATGAAAGGCGAAACTATTGAGGAGATCACTGGTTTTGCACGAATTATGAGAAAATTTGCTAATAGAATTCAACCCCAAGTTAAAGGGGATCTAATTGATACATGTGGTACTGGTGGTGACTCTATAAAAACCTTTAATATAAGTACTATCTCTGCGTTAGTAGTTGCAGGAGTTGGCGTTCCAGTTGCAAAGCATGGAAATAGAGCGGTGACAAGTAAATGTGGGAGTGCAGACCTTTTAGAAGGTTTGGGAGTGAATATTAGCTTAGATCCAGAAGGAGTTAAAAATTGCATCGAAAAAGTTGGAATCGGATTCATGTTTGCACCACTTTTTCATCCTGCTATGAAATATGCAATGCCAACAAGAAGAGAATTAAAAATTCGTACTGTTTTTAATATACTTGGTCCGCTCACTAACCCTGCGAATGCAAAATGTCATACATTAGGTGTTTTTAAGAAAGAATTAGCTCCAGTCATGGCCAAAGTTCTCAAAGGACTCGATGCGAATCATGTGTTTACCGTTTATAATTCATGTGGCATTGATGAAGTTGCACCCGTAGGGATTAATTACATAACCGAATATCATAATGGAAATCTTGAAACATATGCAATTACGAATGAAGATTTTAATTTAGCAGGGTGTTCGATAAATGATTTACTAGCCGGGAATCTTGAAGAGAATTTAAAAATCGCAGTTGACATTCTAAAAAATCGAAAGAATGGAGCAAAACTTAATACAGTACTAATGAATGCTGCATTAGCCCTTAAGAGTGCGAATATTGCGAGTGACTTTCAAGAAGGTGTTTCTATAGCAAAGAATTCTATAGAGTCTGGAAAGGCATTCGAAAAGTTAGAACGCTTTATCGAGGTTTCTGGTGGAGATAGAAACAAATTAGATAATTTAAAATAAAATGATCAACAAAATGATGCCTAATATTCTTTCAGAAATTTTTGAAAGTCGTAAGAAATCGCTAGTTGATCAACTTCAATCATTTCCATCAATAGAAATTGATGTTATAAACTATGAAAGAAAGAAATTAAGTGAAGCTATTAAAGCCCACAATGGAATTTCAATAATTTCTGAGATTAAATCCGCATCTCCATCTCAAGGTGATATTCGGAAAGATATGAATATTACAGAAGTAGCTAATACAATGAAGGAGTCGGGGGTTATAGGCCTCAGTGTTCTTACCGAGCCAAACTACTTTAACGGCTCGTTTCTAAATTTATATTTGGCATTAAAAGAAACCTCTCTACCATGTTTAATGAAAGATTTTATTTTTAGTGATGCTCAATTCAAAATAGCTAAAGATTTGGGAGCTACCAATATCTTACTAATAAATCTGCTTGGAAATCTTGAAGAAATGTATGAATTAGCGCTAGAATTTAATTTGGAGCCTTTAATCGAAATTCATGATATCGCAGAAATCAATGATTTGAATCATCTAAGAGAAATAGGTTTAAGACCAGCCTTGATTGGGGTAAATAATAGAAATCTAAAAACTTTAGAAGTTGATTTAAACACATCTAAATTACTTATTCCAAAAGTTAAGAAATTATTTGAGGGCAAAATCACGGTAATTAGCGAAAGCGGAATAAATACAGTTGATGAGATTAAATTTCTCCAATCATGTGGAGCAGATGGTTTTTTAATTGGTTCATCAATAATGAAATCAAACGATATTAAACAAAAAATACTTCACTTAAGGGGGATTCATTAATGGAGTATGTAAAGATTTGTGGTCTAAAAAGTTTTGAAGATATCCAATTATGTATTAATAATAACGTAACTGCAGTTGGCTTTATCTATAATGTACCTGAATCTCCCAGAAATATGGAAGAATCCGAAATAAACAATATCCTTAAAAATATTTCTAAAGATATTAAGACTGTTTTGGTATTCAAACCTAAAAATATTCATGAAATCAAGGATTTTGCCGAAAAAATCAATACCAATCTCTATCAAATTCATGGTAATTTTAGTATTAACGAATTAGATGAATTCCCAAAAAATTTAAGGAAAAAAATTATAGTTGGGCTTAAACTAAGTCATAGCAACAAATACTCCGTAATCAGTTTAATCAATCAATTTCAAGACGGTTTTTTTGCATTCCTAATCGATAATAGTGAAGGACATGGTAAAGGATTAGATTTTGAGATAACGCGGGAAATTTTAAAATGTAGAAGTAAATCAAAAATAATACTCGCTGGTGGAATTGGAATTGAAAATGTAGAGAATATTATTAAAAATTTGGATCCCTATGGGATTGATGCTTCAAGTTCCTTGGAGAATGAGAAAGGCGTAAAAGATCCTTCAAAAATTGTACAATTTTTAAAAAAAATAACTCAAATAAAACAAGAAATCGTAATGTGATGTAATATGGATTATGTTGGAAAATATCCAGATGATTTAGGAAAGTTTGGAGAATTTGGGGGCATATTCGCCCCAGAAATTCTAATGCCTGCTCTTAATGAGCTTACCAAAGCTTACAAAAAATATATCTTAGATGAGTCTTTCCAAGAAGAATTAACACAAATTCTTAAATATTATAGCGGGAGACCAACACCTTTATATTATGCAGCGAGATTAAGTAAAGATCTCGGTTGTAAAATTTATTTAAAAAGAGAAGATTTAAATCATGGTGGTGCTCATAAGATTAATAATGTTATGGGACAAGCTCTTCTCGCTAAAAAAATGGAAAAGACAAAATTGGTAGCAGAAACTGGAGCAGGACAGCATGGATTTGCAACTGCTATAGCTGGGGCATATTTTGGGATGGAAACTAAAGTATTTATGGGTGAAATTGATATAAAAAGACAAGCTTATAATGTTTATAGAATGCAACTCCTTGGAGCCGAAGTAGTTCCCGTTAAATCAGGCTCAAAAACATTAAAAGACGCTGTAAATGAGGGACTTAGATATTGGATTGCCAATGTCCACGATACACATTATTTAATGGGAAGCGTTGTAGGTCCTCATCCTTACCCATTGATAGTAAGAGAATTTCAGAGAGTCATTGGAAAAGAAATGAAGCAACAAATTATTGAACTAGAGGGAAAGCTTCCAAATGCTATTATTGCATGTATAGGTGGAGGTAGTAACGCTATTGGTGCCTTCTACGACTTTATTAATGATGAGGGAGTTCAATTAATTGGTGTGGAAGCTGCGGGAGAAGGAAAAAATACTAAAAAACACTCAATTGCCTTAGGTTTGGGGAGAAAAGGAGTGCTTCATGGGTCATTAAGCTATCTTCTTCAAGATAAGTGGGGTCAAATTATTGAAACTCATAGTATATCTGCTGGTCTAGATTATCCTGGAGTTGGACCCGAACATTGCTATTTAAAGGAATTGAATCGTTTGACAGTTGGAGATGCCACAGATATTGAAGCATTGAAGGCATTTAAGAAGCTTTCACTGCTTGAAGGAATCATACCTGCCCTTGAAAGCTCACACGCTTTGGCATATTTGGAAAAGATAAAAGACAATTTCAATAAAAATGATGTAGTTATAGTTAATCTTTCTGGCTCAGGAAGTAAAGATTTAGCTATAGTGTCTGAGTATATTGAATTTAAAATTAATCCAAAAAATAATGCGAAATTATGACAAAAGAAAAATATAATTCTTGGAGCGAATCTTACGATAGTGATAGTAATCCTACGAGGGATTTGGATAGTATAATTGTCCGTCAAATTGTTGAGCGCTATAATGGAAAGAGAATAGTTGAGATTGGTTGCGGTACTGGGAAAAACACAATACTATTATCAAAAATTGCATCACAAGTACATGCTATTGACTTTTCTAAAGAAATGCTTGAAAAAACTAAGAAGAAGTTGAAGGACAAAATGAATATGAAATTCACTTCCACGGATATAAGAGAAAAGTGGCCGTGCGAAGATAGATCCACTGATGTTATAATGTGTAGCCTAGTATTAGAACATATCGAGAACTTGGATTTCATTTTTTCTGAAGCTAGTCGAATACTTGTAGGGTCAGGTGAGTTTTTTATTAATGAGTTTCACCCATATAGGCAATATCAGGGGAAAAAGGCTAACTATACAAAAAATGGTAAAAGAATTGAGATTACATCTTATGTTCATAATATATCTGAATTTGTAAATATTGCATTTAATAATAAGTTCAAATTGAATAAGATGGACGAATGGTGGTATGAAAAAGAAAGTGAAACTACTCCAAGACTTATCACATTTATCTTTTCAAAAATAAAATAAATTAAGATATTGATATCAAAAATAAATAAATTTGATGGAAATTATGGAAGAAAACAGAATATTGAAATTTTTTAAAAAGAATAAATTTGAAAATAAAAAGATGTTTATGCCATTTTTAGTTGCTGGTGACCCACATATTGAAGAATTCAAAAGATTGGCTTTAGCAATAGAACCTCATGCGGATATTCTTGAATTTGGTATACCTTTTTCTGATCCTATTGCCGATGGTCCGACCATCCAAGAAGCAAATGTCAGAGCTTTTAACGCTGGGATTAATACCAAATTAGCATTAGATGTTATAAAGGAGATAAGATCAAAAACAGAAAAGCCAATCGTAGTTCTGACATATTATAATATTCTCATTCAAGGAGCAGAAACTATAGAGGCTTCATTGGATAAAACTTTTAAAAATTTAAAAGATAGTGGTGTCGATGGTATTGTTATTGGAGATCTTCCTATTGAAGAAGCAGAATTAACGCTAAAAGTATGTGAGAAATATAACATTTTCCTAATATTTCTTGTTGCACCTTCAACTAATGAAAAACGCTTATCTAAGATATTAAAAAAAGCAAAAGGGTTCATATATTTGATATCTGTGATGGGTGTTACAGGAACAAGAGATACAGTAGCCCAAATTACTAAAGACACTTTAAAAAGGATAAAACAAACAACTAACAACATTCTCCCGGTGTTAGTTGGATTTGGAATTTCTAAACCAGAGCACGCGAGTACTATTGTAAAGGCTGGAGCGGATGGTATCATCGTAGGCTCTGCTATTGTTAATATTATTAAAAAAAACTTAAGTGATTTTGAAAAATTGGAACAAGAAATGGTGGAATTTGTTTCAAGTATAGAAAATTCCATAAAATAGATAGAAAAAATCATGAGTTAGGTTGTTAAAATGAGAGATTATGGTCATACATGTTTATTAATTTTTGCCCAAGGCACTTGGAAAGGTCTTTATAAAGAAAGGCTTATAGGTGAAATCAAAAAAGAATTCATTTCAAACATGGACATAGATGAAATTGATCGTTGGAATGAGATATTTAAAGTTCCATTATTCAATCCAACAAGATTTGTAAACTTCGCGAAGGTCTGTGATGTCTGTTATCCGCTAATTAAAATTTTTGAGGAAAAGAAAGAGAATAATGATAGTTTAATCTTTTTTTCCCATAATATCCTTGGTTGGAAGGGAATGGAAAAATTTCTCCTCTTTATATTGGGCGAAGCTAATGTTAAAAAAATTTATTTTTTGGAATTGGATCAGGATTCTTACACAAAGGAAGCCAAAAATAGGATTCCAGAAATTATAGAGAATATTACTGATCAAAAGGTCAATAGGACTGAATTTTTTAAATTATTTGAAAATAAACAACTTAAATTTAGCACTTTATATGAAGTATCTAAGTATTAGGAGTTGAAAAGAATGGAGTTTGATATACATATTGAGAAGATAGGAGAGCTGGACGATATCTTCGGATTCTATAAGTATTTAGTGAATAAATACGACTTGAAAAAGCATGCTCTATTAGAGTCAGCGTCAGAGAATACAAAGGAAACCCTTTACAGTTTTATTGCACTTGACCCGGATTTTATGTTAGAAATCAATGAAGATAAATTCAAAATTTATGATATCACTACCGCAAGAGGAGAAACTATTAAGGAATATCTGGAATCTAAAGACCCCGCCGAGGAGAGACCGCACAATCCACTTCCTTTCAAGGATAACGTGGATTATAATATGGTCGCTCTCGATACCTTGAGCCATCTTACACCTTACTCTAACCTTCCCTTCACAGAATTATTCCCAAGAAACATATTCTATGGGGGAATGCTCGGATATATAGCCTATGACGTAGTAGCGCCCTATGTAGGTTATAAATCTACAAGCGAATTTCCCGATGTTCTCATGGCGCTCTATACGAAGGTTTTAGTCTATTCCCATAGCTCGAATGCGCTATTTATGATTGATAATAGCATTGATGATTATTCAAAAGATAAGGATATACGTTATCAACTAAGTCTATTTAATAGAAATAATAAACCGAATGGAAAGAATGAAATTCCTTTGGATATCGAGGAGATTGACGAGTCTGGGTTTCGATCTAATACAAGCAAGAGCGCTCATGCAAAAATGATAGAGAAGACTAAAGAATATATTTATGATGGAGACATTATACAAGCAGTTATATCCCGAAGGCTATATACTGAGAATAAAATAGACCCTATGAAGATTTACGAAGTTCTTAGGATATTAAATCCCTCACAATATATGTACAATATTAATTTTGACAAGATAAAAATCATAGGCAGTAGCCCTGAAGCTCTAATTTCCAAAAATAAGGATATTCTTAACACTGTTCCAATTGCCGGAACAATTAGGAGAGGCAAGACACCTGAAGAAGACCTAAAATTGGAAAAAGAATTACTAAATGATCCTAAAGAGCAAGCCGAACACATCATGCTGGTCGATTTAGCGAGAAATGACCTTGCTAAAGTCTCATATCCTGGCTCTGTTGACACTTATGAATTAATCACTATTCAAAAATATCAAAAAGTTCAGCATATTGTAAGTAAAGTTAGAAGTAGGACTCCCTTAGACGGATATCAAGTATTAAAGAGCATTTTCCCTGCGGGCACTCTCACAGGAGCACCTAAAAAACGTGCAATGAAAATAATTCAAGAATTAGAAACAGAGAATCGTTCGATTTATGGGGGTGCAATCGGATATTTCAGTTTCAACGGCGATCTTGCAATGGCCATAGCTATTAGAACATTATTCGGTAAAGGAAGTAAATATTTTGCTCAAGCTGGGGGAGGGATTGTAGCAGATTCTCAACCTGAACAAGAATTTCGTGAGACTTATAACAAATTATATAGCGTATTAAAATCAATAAATATTGCAGAGGCAAAATAACGATGAATATTTTATTTATTAATAATTACGACAGCTTTGTATATAATCTAGTTAATTACTTCTGTCAATTGGCTCCAAACGCTAGTATAATCATTGAAGATAATAATATCCCTATTGAGAAAGTTAAGGAATATTCTGTTGATAAGATTGTAATCTCACCGGGACCGGGTCATCCCAAATACGACACAGGTACTGTTATTTCCATCATTAAAGAATATTACAAAGAAATTCCAATATTGGGGATCTGTCTTGGACATCAAACTATTGTTGAATCTTTTGGTATGAACCCAGATTTGGAATATGTAGGGCGAACCAAAGTTGGACCAATGCACGGAAAAGTATCAAAAATCTTCCATGATCAAGAAACCATTTTTAAAGATATTCCTAATCCATTAATAGTCATTCGATATCACTCTCTTGCTGCTAAATCCGATTTTCTACCTCAAGATTTAAAAATAACGGCTACAGCAGACGATGGTACAATAATGGCTGTTCGACACAAGAATTATCCTATCGAAGGGGTTCAGTTCCATCCAGAATCCATAAAAATGAAGCCACAAGGAATGACAATC
>JAUWBH010000134.1 GCA_030605085.1 Promethearchaeota archaeon
AATGCCTACACAATTTGGACCAATAACCCTAGTTTTAGATATTTTAATTATTTCTATAATTTCTTCCTGAAGTTTAACATTTTTATCAAGACCCGTTTCTGCAAATCCTGCGGACTCTAATATTATTCCCTTCACTCCCTTGTCAACACTATCTCTTATAGCTTGTGGTACATGTTTATTTCCAACTAAGATTATTGCTAATTCAATTTCATCGGGTATATCTTTAATATTTTTGTAAGCCTTATGTCCTAATATCTCAGGCTTACTTAGGTGTACTGGATATGTCTTAAATTTTGAGTTTAAAAGATACTTAGTTGTAGTATAGCCAAATCTTAGGGTATCTGAAGCTCCTATTATAGCTATTGATTTAGGATCAAAAAATAAATCTAGCTTTGTCATTAGTTTTTAAAATACTATGGAATAAATATAATTTTTTATTCCCTTAAAGATTGTTTGATTCATTTTGAAGGTTTCTTAAAAAAAAAGAAATGGATAATTTTTGTTTTAATTCGATCAATTTTTTAAATATCTAAAATTGAAAAGCAAAAATCTCGGGGTATTTAACTTTTTATCTATAAATTAAAATAAACATTGTGATTTAATTTTGTCAAAAGATTTAATCCAAAGAACAGATACTAGATTCGAAATAGCAAGTTTAAATGAGATTAAAAAAATTAGAGTTATATGTCCAATTTGTAAGTCAAACAACGCAATTAGCGTCCCTAAATCAATTATTAATCAAACTACACAATTAACAACTATATCAATTCCGAAAGGATTAGTTTGTAAGCATCATTTTCAAGCCTTCATTGATAAACAATTTAATATTCGTGGATATCAAAAAGTAGATTTTGAATTAAAAAACGATAAAATTGAAGGTCAAAAATTTGATGAGAAAAAAAATCATGATTTCAGCGGAGATGATGATAACTTTTTTAAAAATTTAATTTTAGAAGGTAATTTTGTAGAATATAAGCCAAAAAAGATAAAAGAAAATCATATAAAAGAAGTAAGCCTAGAAAAGCCATTGAAAGAAAACGAAAAAACCGTAGACGATGAAATTAGATTAAGCGAAGTAAAAAGAGAAATGACTCTTGAAGAGATTTACGAGGAATTCTGGGAATTCATTGACGATGACAACTATGAATTCAAGGTATTCATAATCAACGATCAGAAAAGAAGGAAGGGCTAAAAACATTGCTGGTAATCCTCAAAGTTTTAAAAATTTAGCAAATCTTTTTTTCATTATTACAATATATAAAAAATTCTTAATTTCTTTCTTATTTACTTTTTTTCGACTTGGTTAATATTAAAACTGTTATTTTCTTATTATTAAAAGTAAAAAAATAAAACTAGAAATTAAAATAATTATTTTTAGTAGAGCTTTATGTATATTAGCGGATTAATAAAAAAAGAATTTGGCAGGATTAAGTCAGATAAGCGAACTCTTGTTTTATTATTCTTTATCCCGCTCATGTTAATTATAGTTTTCGGCTTAACTAGCGGAGGAGGCCCTACGGAGTATTTTTACGCAGCGATAATAACACGTGACGACGAGCCCTGTAATTTTGATGAAGTTGATGAAGAATACGATGAAATTTTTATAGATATAGTAGAAGACGATTGCGAATCTTGGGGGCTCCATGATTCCTACGAGACGGATGATGAGGATGAGTTTGACGAAGCATTTGAAGAATGTTTACAGCTATTAAGGGACGATATTATAGATGTTATTTTGATTTTGCCCGAAGATTTTTCTGAGACTGTTGACGACGACGATGAAGATACGGAAATTATTTATCATGTCGATGGCTCCGATAAAAGAGCAGTTGAAGCCGTTAAAACGGCACTTCAAGAACCTATTGGATTATTTAGAGTTGAGACTGAAAAAACGGCAAACTTTGTTACGATGGCCCCCTACTTAGAATATGAAGTGCCATTCTGGGAAACTCAGATATTAAATTACGCTTTAGCAGTCATGTTGGCAATGATAATTCTCGGAACTACTATAAATCTTACGACTTTATCTATAGTATCGGAAGGTCCACTTCCGAGAATGATGCTAACACCTACAGCTAAAAATGAGATTATTTTAAGCAAATTAATAGCAAACGCAGTTATAATGATATTACAGGCTACTGAAATTTTCGTATTATCTAGTATATTTGGGCTCTATTGTTTAGGTTCGTTATTCGATCTTTATTTAGTTTTAATCCTTATTGGATTTTGTGGAATATCTATTGGTCTATTCATTTCTGCCGTCAGTAAAACAGAACAAGTTGCGAATCAGTTATATATTATGTTCTTTATCGTCATTATGATGTTTTCGGGCTCTTTTCTTAACGCCGAATCTTTACCACCTGTAATGCAAGCTATTATTAACTGTCTCCCGCTAAGCCACGCCATACCCCTCATAGTTAATATCACGTTAAAAGGATTACCAATTGATTTTATCCATTTCATTAGTCTATTATTGATTTCAATGACATTTATAACACTAGCGTATATAATATTTCGATTTAAAAAAGTGGAGGTCTGAAATAATGCATGCAAAAAGAATTATTAAGCAAAAATATTTTGAATTTAAAGCAAGCCTCTATAGAATTTACAAACAAGTAATCAAAGAATTTAAGATTGTAAGGACAGATTATTTTAACCTCTTTATTGCTTTGGTACTACCCCCGTTAATCATCATGCTTTTTGCTTTCATGACAGCTAGGTCGACAGAGACAATCGTGCCAATAAAGGTAACAATAGTTAGTAATGATTCTAAAGAGTATATAAATGAAACTGATGATTCAGAGATTTATTTAGACGATTATGCTGACAAATATCTAGACGCTGTTAAGGATACTAAATCATTGGAACTAGTCGATTTTTACGATGCAGAAGAAGAAGATTATGCTATGGAAAAAGCAAGAGAGGATTTGCGCGATAGCAAGATTAAATGTATTATTGTGATCCCCGTTGAGTTTACAGAATTTCTCTTAACGGAAGAGCCAGGTGTAATTGAATGCGTTCCTGATTCCTCTAAGGCTATTTACATTCAAGACACTCTTAACGCTGTTCAAGATTCTATAGATGAATTTGTTGACGATAACGATTTAGAACCCGAATATGTCGAAGTAGAGGTTAAGGAGTATTCAATACCGTCTAATTATAATCTTGCATTCAATTATAACATGACATTTCTATTCCCATTTATGGTTTTTGGAATTTCAACGGTTTTAACAATATTAGTTGTTGTTCAAGAGAAACCAATAGCAAGACTTTTATTAACACCTACGAAAAAGTACGAAATTCTTCTTTCTAAATTTGTTACATACACTATTATATTAGCCATTCAAATCGCGCTCATCCTAACAAGTGCTCTTCTAAATGGACTTTATGTGGCTGGAAGTGTTTTTGATTTATACATCGCTTTATTTATGGTAGGATTTACGGGAATATGTTTGGGGATGTTTATCAGCACAGTAAGTAAGACTAAAACTGAAGCTAATCAATTATTCTTTGCGTTCTTTATTGTAATCATTCTACTAAGCGGCATCTTTGTTCCATTAGAAGCTATGCCCGAATATTTGCAAGCAATATCTTATATCCTCCCATTATCTCACGGTGAGCCCATGATAACGGCAATTCTCTCAAAAGGCAAATCCGTTGTTGGATTTGATTTCTTTTGCTTACTAGGTTTAAGTGCGTTCTTTATATTACTTTCATTTTTGATAATTTATAGAAAACGTTACGAGGTTTGATAAAATGGATATTAAAAAAATTAATGATGAGATGATTAAAGTTGAGCACTTAGATGTTGCCTTTGGGAAAAAAAAGATTATTCATGATGTGTCTTTTTCTGTTAAATCAGGCGAGATCATCGGAATGTTCGGCATAAGTGGAGCCGGAAAAACAACGATTGTACGTGTGCTCACATGTCAAATTAAAAAAAAGAATTGGACTGGAAATGTAACAGTTACAAATTTAACACCAGCAAACAAAAAAAACCATTCGAAAATATTAAGCAAAATTGCAATTATCCCGCAATTAGAAGAATTAAATCTGTACTATGATCTTACTCCTATGGTAAATGTTGAGATATTTGCATCCACTTATGGAATAGAAAAAGAAAAAGCAAAAAAAATCGCAGAAAATCTGTTTTCAATTCTCGATATTCCAAAAGATACTTGGAATAAATCCTTAAAAAAAATGAGCGGAGGGGAGAAAAAAAGAGTTTCGGTAGCCTTAGGATTGATACACGAACCTGATGTTCTTTTCTTAGATGAGCCAACTACCGGAGTTGATGCAGCCAAACGCTACGAGGTGTTATCCTATTTAAAAAAGTTAAATAGAGAGATAGGAACAACTATGTTTCTGATTACACACGATATGGAGACATCACTTATTTGTGATAAAGTAACGATTCTAAAAGATGGGAACTTATTAGAATTCAATTCAATTTCGAATTTGATATCTTCACTTCCAAGTGGAGGTTTATTAGTTCGATTTTCAATTAAAAATTTAAATGAACATAAAATCAACATAATTAAAAAATTCAATCCTGTAAAACAGACTTTAAGAGTAGGAAACGAAGTTATAGAGGTTTTTATGGATGATTTTGAAGAAAACCTTCAAGAATTAATTCAATACATGATTGAAAACAACTTAAAAATCAATTCTATGAGTCGGGATATTGCATCATTTAGAAGATATTTTCAGATTAGAATCCAAAAAGAAGAAGAAAAAGAAAGAAAATCTAGAGAAATTGCAAAATTAGCAAGTAGAAGTGTTGTATAGTGGATCGCAGAACAAAGCGTAAATTAAGTATTATTTTGCCAATAATAATTATATTTGGCGGAGAGATTGTAGCTTTAATTCTCATAAATATTCCCTGGAAAGCTTATTATAGCGAAAAAGAGGTTCGCGAATTAAAAGAAGAGATGATGTATTTTTCTTACACTCATCAAAATCCTAATTCAGACCTATTTATTGAACCAAGTATTGACTCTACTTACCGGGCAATAGATTCAATTGATTTTTCTAAAGCGAGCAAAATTGATTCTGATTTAATAGATCCTACTTCAAACAATAAATTGAAAGATAGCAAAGAAGATTTTTTCTTTAATTACTTATTTGACAAGCAAAATAATAATGGATCATTTTCAGATATAGGTGGATTAGGAAATATGATATCAACTTATGAAGTTATCGAAATCATTGATGAGCTTGATAAATTTTTTATTGATCCAAAAAAGAAAGAAGATGAGATAGAAGATATTATAGATTTTATAGATAAGTCCTTAGAAGAAGATGGTTGGGGGTTTAAATTAAACGAACATGCGCCAGAATCTGATATAATATCTACATATTGCGCGATAGAATTAGCTCGTAGATTTGACGAAGAATCTCTTCTTGAGAATGAAAATATTTTAAATTTCATAAATGATCTTTGGTTGTTAGGGGGTTATCGTTATTCGAATTCAACCCCAGCAGCTACCGCTCAAAGTACTTACTATGGTATCAAGGCGTATTTAGAAATGGGAATGAGTTATAATTCAGTACAAAATCTAAGTATCCAAGCATATTTTTCTTCCCTATATAATTTAGTAGATGGTGGATATGCAGCTATTCCTGGTGATCCCTCAGATATTCAATCAACATTTTACGCACTTGGATCGTTATATACGCTAAATATTGTACCAAATGACGAAATAGAAACATTCGACTTTATCCTTGATTGTGTGAACGATGATGGAGGATTTGGTTTACGCCCTGAAAACGATGAATATTTTGAATCAAATTTCATGTCTGGATGGGCGGCAATAAAATCAATGTCACTTCTTAGAGAAAATAATGCTACTTTAGCCGACGAGGATATTGATGAATACATAGAGAATTATTACGATTGGTTATATGAACATCAATGTATGAACGGTTTATTCGGTCAAACTTCCATTGTTGCGAACTATCATGGTGTGTTATCGGCTTATCATGTGGATTCTGAAAATTTAGCAAACATAGTAGACATAGAAAACATTTGGGAATATTGTGAGGAATGTTATAATAAGGAAGATGGAGGTTTTGGACCCCAACCCGATTTTGACTCAACTTTATTTTCCACCTATTGCGCCATTAATCTTTATCAAATTTTTTATAGTTATACAGATATAGAATTTCCAGATTTTAGCGAAACTGAAGAATATTTAAGTGATCTACAAAATAAAGATGGTGGTTTTAACGCTGGCGATGATATTGATTATCTTTTATCCCTTTACGAACCATTAGGGGAGGAAGTTAAGAAAGTAGTTGAAACGGATATTTCTTTAGTTGTTAGTACTTATTGGGGAATATCTTCACTTAGTATTCTTGGTGCCTTAGATTCTATTGATAAAAAAGATTTAATTCACTGGATTTCTAACGCGCAAGGTGCAGATGGGGGTTTTTCAGTTAATGGGTTTTTTCATGGCGATACGCTCTCAACATATTACGGATTACAAATATTTAAAGTTTTAAATTTAGAACCAATGTCAAAAATGGGCGCAATCGAATTTTTAAAAAATGCCCAAACATCAGATGGAGGTTTTGATGTAATTCCTCTTCTTTCACGATTGTATGACCTACCAACTTCTTTCTTAGCGACATATTTGGCATCTCAGGCACTTTATGATTACGATAGTCAACCTGAAAATATTGACGATTTAATAGAATATTATGAAGATTGTTTAAGTTCCAATACGGGAGGTGTAGGAGATTTTCCCGAGTTTGGAGGAGATTTAAGAAACACACCCTATGGTATAATGCTTATAGACGAGCTAAGATTTGATCAAAGTTTCAACCCAAATCCTTGGACGGATTTAATATTAATTCTTATTATGATCGAAATTTTAACAATCGTTTTAATAGGGATAATTAAAACTATTTCTCTATTGAACACATCAATTTCAAAAAAATTAAGGGAGATGTTTGAAATCGGGGAACATTTTAATGTATTCTATTTACGAAGATACGAAGCTATTAAATGTGAAAATTTAAATATTTATGTGGGTAGAAAACCGCGTAGAAAACTTATAGTTGATTCGGTTTCTATGCAATTGAAACATGGCGAGATTTTAGGTGTATTAGGAAGCTCAGGTGCAGGTAAGTCTACATTTGTGAAAAGCTTGCTTGGTTTAAGAAAATTTACGGGTACCTGCCAAGTTTACGGAATGAATGTTAAGCGAAAAGCTAAGAAAATGCGACCTATATACGGCTATTGTCCACAAAATCTAAGTTTTATCTATAATAATTTCACGGTTTTACAAAATCTTCTTTATTTCGGTAAACAATACGATATGACAGATAAGGAAGTGATAAATAAAGCAAAAAGAATTTTGCGTGCATTAGAAATTGAAGATAAGACGCATGAAAAAGTAAAAAATTTATCTGGCGGTCAAAAAAGACGAGTATCTATTGCTATATCCCTAATTCATAGCCCTATAATTGTTTGGATGGATGAACCTTCAAGCGGACTCGACCCAATAATAAGAATAAAATTATGGGAATCCCTTTTAAAAATTAACGAACAATTTAACACAACTCTCATAGTTATAACCCATTATCCCGAAGAAAGCACATTCTGTCATAAAGTGGCGATATTTGCTAGAAATAGAGGGATGATTGATTTTGGGAAACCTAAGGATTTATTAGCACAATTGCCTGGTAAAGGGAGAACAGTTGATTTATACTTCAGTAAAGTACAAAAAAGCGCGGTCAAAAGACTTGAATCCACTGAAGGTATTGAATATACTCTCGAAAACAAATTGGGGACAGAATTTTCACTTTTCTCAGATTTAAACTTAAACGCTATAATGGAAAAAATAGAAAAAGAATTTGGTACAAAAAATTTTAAAATAAAGCAATCAGATGCAAAAATGGAGCAGTATTTTAGAATAAAAGCACTCGTACTACCTACATTGGAATAGATAATTTTTATAAGCTATGGAGGTTCCTCAACTTGAGTGAATATGATTTGAAAGAAAAGAAAAATAACAATTATCCTAAAAACATTGAATTATCCAGACTTAGATTAAAAATATTAGATGCAATTAGGTTTTCAGAACGCTATTGGATGATATTTAAAGAACAAACGTTTGGCGTAGCCACCATCCTTGACTTGAAATATAAAAGATTGTATATTGAAGTATTATTTTTTACGAATAGGGATGTCATGGAACGGGGAGTCCCTTTATTAAAGATTTATAATCCTGTCGGCACCCAATTTGATTTTAACGAGGTTCTCGTTGATCCCGATTTTGACGAAGATGGGCTTGTGAGTCCCGAAAAAATAATTGAGCGGATTAATGACCACATAGAAAAAGAAGTAAAATATCATTTATCTATTTTAGATAACGAAGTTCAGCTTATTAACGATGAATTTGAAAATTATCCAATTGAAGAAAATCCTTATTACAGAAAAATTAGAATATATTTACCAGAATTACTTGTAAAGCTAAAAATCAATTTAGAAAATTATCCGCTTGCTCCTAGATTATCAGAGAAAAATCAGCTTGTTACAGAAAAATTCATACAGACATATAGGGCAAAACTTAAAGAACTCTTAAGGGAAAGGCTTAGAGGAGAAATTAAGCAAAGAGCAGATAAATTGAAAATAATTAGAGAAACCTTTACTATAAATACGGATATCATCAAGAATTGGAAAGCAGAAAACCCCCCTCATATAAATCAAGTAGTTAAGTCATTATTGGATATAAAAAAGGAATCTCAACATTTTTTACTCAATAATATATCAATCGGGAGTGAATTAAAGAATATCACTTTTAAAATTCATAGAGGTCAATCAATTGGAATAATTTACAGTTCAACACAATCAAGCCTTCCGATAAAGAACTCTGCTATAACAAAATTGTTTGAAGCTATAGCAGGAAAGAGTGCGGATTATTCGGGTGAAATAATTGTATTTGGAAAAAAAAAGAAATTGGAAACAAAGAGAAAGAAAAACAACAGGAAAAACGGAATATTTATTGCATCCCTTGTGCTTAGTACGAAAATAGAAAGTATGACTGTTAAAAAAGCAACGCAATACGATATTAAAATCAAACCAAAATGGAAGATTAGAAGAAGAATTTTAATAAATCCCTCAAAATCCGCGAAATTTCTGATTAGAATGGATGAAATTGTTTCATTACCTCCAAAATATAAAACCAGAAAAAGTTTTATAAATTCCGCTTTAAAAGTTACTGGATTATTAAACCGAAAAAGTGAAAAAATTTCAGAATTATCGCCTGTAGAACGATTACTGTTTTCGATCTCCCGAATACTTCTAAAATCTCCCAACGTTATAATGTTTTCTCTATCTCCCGGTGAATTGGAACAAGTAGAAATCGAAAAATTTAACACATGTATAGAAAAAATTAAAAGAAAGTTCCATGTTATACTTATAATTCATGGTCCAGAGGGCATTGTGTCAAATTGTGATCAAATTCTCACTATAATCGATAAAGAAGCAGAAATATTTAGTTCGATAAATGATTTTATTTCAAAAATGCCAGAAAAAGGAGAAATTATTACAGTAGAATTAACCAATCCAAATCAAGATGCACTTAAAAAAATGTTTAAGATTAAATCTGCGATATTTATTGAGGAGAGGAAAAACGAAAAATATAAAATATTCTGTAAAGAAAATCCAGATAAGATAATTATTAAATTAATGCAAATTATTGGCCAGAAAGTATACAACATTAAAAGGTATAAAGCTTCATTGACAGAATATTTGGAATATTTAAAATTAATTAAAGAGAATTATTAGAATAGTATAAATACCTATAATAAAAAAGTGAAAAAAATGATAAAAAAAATATATATTATGAAAGAAAATGGAGAATTACTGTATTCAAAGAGTTTCTTAGAAAAAGAAGAGGAAATGTACGATGACAACATTCTAATTGGATTTTTTGCTTCGCTTGTAAATTTTGGTAAGGAAGCAATGCATACTATAATTCAATACATAGATCTTGGTCACGATAATAAATTAGTATTACTTTCTAAAAGCGAAGAAAGATTGGTCGGTGCTGCTATCGTAAGTTCTAAAGACGATAACGATTTAATTATCAAAATTCTCCAAAACATTATAGAAGATTTTATTACGGCATATTCACCAGAATATAATCCCAATAAAATAAATAGAGAGGATATGGAAAGTATTTTTAAAGATAATTTAAAAGGGAAAACTAGCCACTCGCTAATAGAAAGGTTTATTTTTTCCTGGATTTTACTAGGTCCAATTCTGGTTTTATTAATATATTTAACTGTAACTATTACACAAGATTATTATAAATATACCTATAAAAAAGATCAATTGTTTACTCAAGAGGAAGTAATAACTCAAATAATGCCTGAATTCGTTATTGTGGCTCTACTTGTTTTAATAATAGCATATGCTTTACCAAATCTTTTGAATGGTTATGTAACTAAAGATATGAGAATCGCTGTTTTAAACTCAATGATATACCTCGTTTCAATGTTTATTTTATATTTTAATTTTGTCGAACCATTGTTTTTCTACGTTATAATTTACGCTTCGCCATCCGTTATTTTCTTATCAATAGTATGGACCTATATGGGTTATAGGTTAGGCATAAAGAGAAAAATCGTGAAAAATTAAAACATAACTATTATAAATCTGTCCTTTTTTTCTTAACAAATAGTTTTTTGACACTTAATCCTAAAAAAAAATATAAGGTAGCAAATTAATCTTTGTCGACAAAATTGTTCTCTCTGTTTGCTTTTTTATTTTGTTAAGATCATATTTATTGTATCTTTTTTCAATCATGCAAATTGGATTCTTTTCAGGTCTTAAAGATACTGAAAAGTTGGTGCATTTATAAATAAAATTGATCAGCATTCTTCTTCTTTTAGTTCTTATTTTTGTCGTTAGTTATGGGTTCATAGTTCACTAAGATTATTTTGCTACCACATAAAAAAAAATCTTAAAAAACAAATAATGAGTAAAAATCTCATTTAAGTTTCTTTTAATTTTTAAAAACGCTATAGGGGAACTTTTATATATCAAAAAAACAAAGTATAATCGTCCATTATTTAATTAAAAAGCAGGATACAAATAACATTTATTTACCTAAAAAAATATATCAATAACCAAAAAAGAAATAAATTAAATTTAAAATCAAAACAAAATATTAGTTTGTAAAATATGAAGGTAAAATATTTTTTAATGAGTTTTTTACTATTGATACTAATAGGGCTCTACGCCTCCACTAACATCCGTGCAGTTAAATATGAATGCGATCCTGAGCCCAATTCTGCAAAAATATACAACATTACAAGCGTTGATGTTGACCGTTTAGAAGATATGTGGGAACCATTGCACAATGATGATGAAGGTTATTATGAATGGCAAGAAAACATTTTTGATGAATTTGAGGATGCTCCTCTTGGACCATGGGGTTTACAAGTGTATGACTCGTATTTTGTGTTAGATAAAAACATAGATGAAGAAGGTTCCAAGTGTCAATTTAAAGTTGATAATACTAAATTTTATGATGGTTATGTAGAGTTTTATGATTACGAAGAAGAAGACGAAGATAGAGCCGATACTTGGAAGGTATATATTGATATTTGGGAATTTATTGATCCAGACAATGATTTTAATCCTGATTGTGATGTAGATGAAGAAGATATAGATGTTATAGAAGACCCTGATGATTTAAATAGAATGTCATGGAGTGAGGATGAGGAAAAGGGAGCTTGTACGATATTCCATTTAGGAGTAATTATAGTTCCTACTCCTGTTGTTAATTACTTAGATGAGATCGAATGGCTAGATGACGAAGATATGGAAGATAGAGATATTTATACCATACTTGAGGACGATATTGCTACAGATTGGGAAGGTCATATGAATGCGGATGAAAAATGGGATAGTGAAGAAATAGATAACGACTGGAATTCTAAAGAGAATAAAGTAATACACGAGGGTACTTATCCATGGTGGGATGAAGATGATAATGATTGGGATTACGAAGATTACGAAGAAGAATGGACATATGACGAGGAAAGTGGTTTTCTTTCCCTTTATCAAGTATTAGACGGTGAAGATGTTCTATTGGAAATAACTCTTGAAACCCCCCTAATTTCCGGGTACGAAATACCGGTTTTGTTAGGAATTACAGCAGTGTTTACAATTGGTCTCATTTATGTTATCAGAAAAAAACGAAAAGTACGATAGAGACTCAAAATTAGTAAAAAATAACAATTTTTTTTTCCTTTTCTGAAAAGGAAATAATGTACCTATCTCTATTCACTATATAAGAGTTTCAAGGTAGAATAATATGACATCTAAATCAAAAATAAAGTTATTTATATTAATTATAGTAATAGTTTTCGGATTGTCTTCCATTGTATCTTACGATTTAAGTACTAATAAAATAAGAGATAATGAAAATTTGGAAATCTACGACGGAAATATTTCAGAGATTCCAAAAACTTCGAGTGTTTGGACTCCCGCCTATATACATATTGACAATAATTGGTCAGCTGCTAAAGATGCACTTCCTCAGGTACAAGGAGGAGACGGATCGTGGAGCGATCCGTTCATTATCGAAAATTTAGTTATAAACGCTGATGGGCGAGATTATGGTATATTAATTGAAAATTCAAACGATTACTTTACAATTCAAAATTGCACAATTTACAATTCAGAACACGATGGAATCAAGTTATCGAAGGTTTATAATGGAATTATAGATAACAGCAAGTGTTTGTTTAACGCTGATTATGGGATTTTCTTAGATAATTGCAATAACAATACCATCTCAAATATTTATGCCATTTATAACGATTTATGTGGTATAGGTTTATTTTCTAGTGATAATAATAGCATAATTGATAGCATGGCTCGTTACAATAACGACCATGGGATATACTTAAATGATAGTGAGGATTGTTCAGTCGTGAATAACCATGCTTACGAAAATTATAATGGAATATACTTAGAGAATTGCGATAACAACACTATCGCCTATAACTATGCTGCCGCAAACACTAAGTATGGAATATATTTTAAGAATTGCGATGACAATATCATCACAAATAACGGCGGTAACAATAACTATGGTTATGCAATATATTTATATTCGTGTGAAAACTGCAATGTCATGAACAATACAATCATTTGGAATCGGAATTTTGCGATATATTTAAAGGATTGTCGGGACATCAATATATCGAATAATGAAATGATCGCTTGTGGAATAGGAATTTCGGGTTCCGAAGTAGATTTATTGACGCTTACCATTGATACTTCAAATGAAGTGTACGATAAACCTATTTATTACTATAAAAACGAAGTAAGTTTGGATAAGAGCAATTTCACAGACGCGGGGCAAATTTTACTGGTTAATTGCAACAACTCGTATGTATCAGGCTTGAATTCCAATTATACTTCAAGAGGAATCGCGCTACACTATTGTGACAACAACACTATTTTTAACAATACTGCTTCGTACAGTAATCATGGAGTTGGATTATATTTGGAATCGTGTGAGAATTGCAATGTAACGGATAATACTGTTAACGACAACAGTTACGCTGGAATATATTTTAACAATACTGATTATTGCAATGTTATCAATAACACCGCTAAAGGTAACAGGTATGCTGGAATATTTTTAAACAATACTGATTACTGCAATGTTATCAACAACACCGCTAATAACAACTATTGGTATCCAGGTGTTGGTATATATTTATCATTTGGAGATAACAACACCATCGCGAACAACACCGCAAACTACAACTATAACGGAATAAATTTAGATGATTGTGAAGACTGTAACATCACGGACAACACCGCAAACTATAACAATAAATATGGAATATCTTTGAAGGGATGTGAAGACTGCAATGTCACGGACAACAAAGCTAACTACAACATTGAAGCTGGAATAATATCCTATTACGAAAGTCTAAACATCACAATATCTAGAAATAATATGAACGGATGCGGAGTAATAATTGAAACTTATTTTTTAGACTATTTATTGTCGCATACTATTGATACCTCAAACAAAGTAAACGGTAAAACTCTTTATTACTACGAGAACCAAAAGAATTTAGTAATAGACAATTCTGACGACCCGGGGCAAGTTATATTAGTTAATTGTAGCTATTCGTCGATATCAAACCTAAATGTTTCTAACGCCTCAACAGGAATTTCGTTACATTATTGCGATAACAGCACTATTTTTAATAATACGGCTTCAAACGGTTGGAACGGAATAAAATTAGTTATGTGTGGAAACGATAACATCACGGACAACACCGTTAACGACAATGAACAAATGGGAATATTTATGAATTCATGTTGGAACAGTTCTATCTCTGATAACGATGCTAACTACAACGATAATTATGGAATACATATGTCTTCATGTTTTAACAGCTCTATCTTTGATAACGACGCTAAGTACAACGATTATTATGGGATATCTTTAACATATTGTCTCGATATCATCCTGTCGAACAATAACATGACCGAGTGTGGCGTAGAAATTAGGGGTTCCGAGACGTATTTATTGACGCTTACTATTGATAGTTCAAACAAAGTAAACGGTAAAACTCTTTATTACTACAAAAGACAAGCAGGATTAGGCGACGACGACTTCGAAGATGCGGGACAAGTTATATTAGTTAATTGCAGCTATTCGTTAATATCAGGCTTAAACATCTCTCACGCTTCAAACGGAATTTCTTTATTATATTGTGATAACACCATTATTTCTGACAACGTTCTTTCGTACTGTTTTTATGGAATATATTTGTTGGATTGTGAGAACTGCGATATCTCAAATAACGATGCTAACTACAACGATTATTATGGAATATATATGCGTTCAAGCGGGAACTGCGATATCTCCGAAAACGATGTTAACTACAACTATTATGGAATATATATGTCTTCATGTGAGAACAGCGATGTCATTAATAACGATGCTAACTACAACTATTATGGAATATATATGTCTTCATGTGAGAACAGCGATGTCATTAATAACGATGCTAACTACAACGATAATTATGGAATATATTTGCGTTCAAGCGGGAACTGTGATATCTCTGATAACGATGCTAAATATAATAGATATGGAATATTTATGTCTTCATGTGAGAACTGCGATATCTCCGATAACGATGCTTGGTACAACTATTATGGAATATATTTGTCTTCATGTGAGAACTGTTATATCTCTGACAGCGAAGCTATGTACAACGGTTATTATGGAATATATATGGTTTTATGTGAGGACTGTCATGTCAAAGACAACACCGTTAGGGGCAACGATAATGGTGGAATACATTTATATCAAAGTAAAAACAATAATATTAAGGGAAACGATTTAGACGATAATCTACAATACGGAATATACATTAGATATTATGGGCTTAATAATATCATGCACAATAGCATTAAAAACAGCAAATACGGGATATATTTAGATAGTACTCATATAAATATAGTTTCAGATAATTTATTAATTGATAATGAAGAATGTATCTATGAAACGGTAAATTGCATATATAATATAATTGAAAATAATTATTGCACGCCATTACCTCCTGAAGATGTGGGTGGTGGAAGCGTTTATCAGGAACATTTATCCATTGTAGCATTGGTCGTAATCGGACTCGTTGTTATTGGTGGAATCGTTGGAGTAGTCGGTGTAGTAGTGATGCTTAGAAAAAAGGGGGTATTAAAACGTATATTTAAACGCCGAAAATAACGATTTTAAGGAGGATAATATATCTCGTTTCAATGTTTATTTTATATTTTAATTTAGTCGAACCATTGTTTTTCTATGTTATAATTTACGCTTCGCCATCTGTTATTTTCTTATCAATAGTATGTGCATATAAGGGTTATAAACTCAGCATAAAAAGAAAAATCGTGTAAAAATAAATAATATTAATTTACATTTTTTTATAAAGATTATTTTTTTAGAAGAAATTTATCAACGATTCTCTTTTTGATTTGAAAAATATGAGAAAATTTAAAATTTAACTGTAAATTTCTCAAAGTATCAAAACTAAATTTAAAAAAGTGAGAAAATAAAAAATAAAAAATAAAAATATGCATTGGTGAATGATACGAATGAGCTACAAATTACCTGATGAAAAAGACCTCGAAGCCATGATAGTTTGCGCGCAATTCAGCGTCAAGCCATGAAAGGCATCGTAGGTAAAAACTACGCTTCTAACAACAAGGCAATAACAGCTTCTTACTTAGCGAAATCAGTGATGGGTTTAGAAAGTCAAATTCCTGACATTGTTGTTCGGCCAAAATATGTGGAAGAAATACGGAAAATCTTAATTTATTGTTCGGCAGAGAAAATTGCGGTAAGTCCTGTCTCTGGAGGATTATCTGGTGGTTTCGCTTGCCCAACGATAAAACCTGGTGGAGTCTTGCTAGATTTAAGTCGAATGGATAGAATTCTTGAAATCGATACAGAGAACAGGTATGCAATAGTCGAACCTGGGGTTACGAATGGCACCCTTTGGGCTTATATGCATAAAAATTATCCTGATTGAGCACCTCCTATTGCGGATGGTGCACCTCCTGCCGCTACTGTTATGGGCGACGCGATTGACCGAGGTTTTTCTCTCTACACTTCAAGCGTGGGACCGCAAGGAGATAATTTTATGTGTGCAGAGGTTGTATTTCCAAATGGCGATGTTGTACGTACAGGGTCTTGGGCGCTCCCTTTTGCAAAACCTTTCTATAAATACGGTTTAGGGTTAGATATGTGGTCGTTTTTAATGGGGAGTCAAGGAGCATTTGGCGTTATAACCAAAGCCGCCGTTAAGATTTATCCACATCCGAATTGAGTTGAGCAAATCGCCGCTCATGGAAGATTTAAGACGGTTGTCGCTTGGGGTATGTCAAATCCTCAAGATATGCAAGATTTAACCTTAGAAGTCGCTAAAAAGGAATTCGGGATCTCTCACCATACCGTAAATTTTAAAGCGTCTATAGCTTTGGAAACGGAATGGTCCAAGGTGGGAATTATCATCTCGTTATGACAAGATGGCC
>JAUWBH010000010.1 GCA_030605085.1 Promethearchaeota archaeon
AAATTAAAGAACAGATTCCTGAATCCGTGGATGTTAAGATCATTGCTCCACCAGAACGTATGTATTCCGTATGGATTGGTGGCTCGATCTTGAGTTCTCTTAAGACATTCCATCGAATGTGGGTTACGAGACGAGAATATAAGGAAATGGGACCACAAGTCATTCATCGTTGCTTCTAAGCTCTAATAATATAAAATAAATATAAGTATTTTTTTTTATTCTTTTATTGTTGATTTTAAATATTTTTTCATCGTTTATTACAAATTTAGCAAAAATTAAGGTACATTCTTTTCTTTCAGATAAAAGTTAATTAATCGAAAAAAAGTTTTATTAAAAAAAATAAAAATATTCGTTTTTTTAAGTATTTTTTTCATCGTTAGTTTCATTAGGCTCATCAATTTTTTCAGTCTCCTCAATTTCTTGAGCTGCTTCTGTTTCTTTTTTTTCTTCGGGCTCCTTTTCTTTTTTAGGTTCCTTTTCTTTCTTAGGCTCCTTTTCTTTTTTAGGCTCCTTTTCTTTTTTAGGCTCCTTTTCTTTCTTAGGCTCCTTTTCTTTCTTAGGCTCCTTTTCTTTCTTAGGCACTGTGGATTCCATTATTTCTTTTAATTTTATATCAGCAAGTTCAACAAGTTTGCCATATGGCACTTCTAAAACTTTAGAAACACCTTCAATTGAACCGTCCCAGAATGGATTTGCTTTGCCTTTGACTTCAGTTGGTATTGAAAGTTCATATTTTTCAGGCAACCCTACCGTAATATTATAAATTCCTTCAAAATGTCGATGTAAATGGGCACCTGCTTTTCCCCATTCCTTTTTACCTAAAGCATCCGTTTCAATCCATCCTAAATCTATATTGATTTCTGGTCTTATTAAAAGCGTTAGATTCTTTTTTAAACCTTTAAATTTGAAAAATATAATGTTCCACACGGCCAATGTCCATTGTGTATCTAATTTATTCATAATAGTAGTTGTAAATTTTTCGTACCTCTGTATTAATTTTTCTGACTCTTTGCCACCTGCCACCACAGGTATACAATATCTTCGAGGGATAACTTTACAGCCAGAATGTTTAGAGTAATAAGCGAATTTCTTTTTATATTGTGCCCAAGTACCTTTTACAAACACAAAAGATCTATAGTATTTAGGAGTAGCTTTCTCCTTTGCTTTTTGTTTCCCATTTAGGTCTTGAGGGCGCTCTTCTAAGTCCCATTCCCCGTTCCAATTCTCTTCGTCTAAAATTAAACTGAACCATCTCCAACCACCCATTTGCCTCTGAGGGAAAGTGCCTCCTGGGTATCCAGGCGTATTTCCGTTTTTCTCTCCTGGAAATTGCTCTCTTAGACAATCTTGATCGTATAATCCCACTTCCATAGCTTTTTTCAGCGGTACAATTGGTATTGCTTTAGTAAAATTAGATTTGAACACTTTCCACATGTTTTGTAAGAAGTGTTGAAACATCGACAGATAATCTGGATTGTCATAGCCTAAATATAGCTAAGTAGTATCTACATAACTTATATACGGCGGGTCGTAATCTCCAACAACAATCATCACTTCTCTGGGATTGCCAATAAAGTTCCAGAGTGCTACTTTCGAAGGCGTTCCTGCTTGACTAGCAATTTTTTTGTTTTTCTTGACCTTAATGACGCACTCTTTAGCAAATTTTTCTGCATTATCTCTAATATTTCCGTACGGACCTAACCATTTTTTAAGTTCTTTTATATCGATATTAACCACCCGTTTTAATTTCTTATATTTTTTTTCATAATTATTACCTATATCTCAAGATATATGAATTTTAACATGAAACAATCTCATTTTTTTTTTTTTTGAATTAAATATAATTTGAATTATTTATAAAAACTAAAGAAAATTTATACTACAAGATGATCCTTCATGGGAATATACCATGAAGAGCAAAATTTCTAAGATCGTTAAAATTCATGCCAAATCTCCGTCTAAGGATACGGTCACTATTATTTATAATATGACCTTCAGTTTTGAATTCAATCAACAAGGTTGTTCAAAATATTTGTTATAATCATATTTATATCACTCTTTAAGTTTATGATTTTTATTAGATTGCGATTAAAAAGGAATCTTAAGTTTTTTAAGAATAGATTTTGAATTTTAATAATGTTTTAATCATCACTTTTATTCTCTGAAAATAATAAAACTTTTTTGTTATTTGGGTTTAAGATTATAAATTAACTATAAATTTTTGAAAGAGGATTTATAATGCCGTTAAGAGATAATCGTTTTATTAATGAAAAAGGAAAAGTGTTGATGCTTGGAAATGAGGCAGTAGTTAGAGGATGTCTTGAAGCGGGCGTATCTTATGTTTCTCAATATCCCGGTACACCAACTAGTGATATCGGAGAATATTTTCACCAAATATTAAAAGAAAACCCAGAAATGAGCGAGTTTTTAGTACATCATTGGGCGGTAAATGAAGCCGTTGCGACATCTGCTTGCGCTGGAGCTGCATGGACTGGCTGTAGAAGTTTCAATCCTATGAAGCACGTTGGATTAAATGTTGCGAGCGATGCGTTAAGTGTTATTGCCTTAAACGGTCCGAATCCTGGAGCGATGGTAATTTGTGTTGGAGCGGATCCAGGTAGTTTAGGATCCCATCAAGAACAAAATGAAAGATTTTATACATGGATGCTACATCTCCCTTGTTTTGAACCGCACACTCCTCAGGAATGCAAAGATTATACAAAATTAGCATTTGAACTCTCCGAGAAATACGATACTATATTTGAAATTCGAACATCTACAAGGAGCGCTCATTCCCGGGGTTATGTTGGATTAGGAGAAATAAAAAAGGGTTCAGCGAAGGGAAAATTTATCCGAAATATTCCAAAATTTAACTCTCTCCCCCCTCACGCTATAAGTAACCATGTACGATTATATGAAAGAATTGAAAAAATCCGTAAAATCGTCCCAGAACTCGGAATAAATAAAATAATTCCTGGAAGCAATAAAATCGGAATCATTACTAGTGGAATGCCCTACGGCTATACGCTAGAAGCATTGGACCAACTAGGATTAGATGATGTACCAGTTTTAAAGCTCGGAATGATATATCCTCTAAATTATAAGGAAATCTCTAAATTTTTAAATGGTCTCAAAAAAGTCATCGTCATTGAAGAATTAGAACCTTTCTTGGAAGTAAAAGTGTCGGAAATAGCTCATCATTGCAATTTAAATGTTGAAGTCATAGGTCAAGAATATTTCCCAAAATATAATGAATATTCCACTGGATTAGTTGCTACTTGTTTGGCTAAAATCTTTGATAAAACACCTAGCGAGCGAATGACTAAAGCAATCGATTACTTCAATTCATATAAGGAAATAATTCCAAGTAGATTTCCTACTTTTTGTGCTGGATGCCCAGAACGAGCCACGCTATATTCTATATTAAAAGCAACGAATCAGTTAGAAAATACAATCATTAGTAGTGATATAGGATGTTATGTAATGTCTTTTTTCCCTCCCCAAGAATGTAGTGATCTTGTTATATGTATGTCAGGAGGGTTAAGCGCTGCTATAGGTATGTCAACAAAAACGGAGCAAAAGATCGTGGCTATGATTGGAGATTCTACTTTTTTTCATACGGGAATGGCTCCATTGGCAGAGGCCATTGGGTATAACTCAAATTTTTTGCTTATCATTTTCGAGAATTCTTGGACTGCGATGACGGGTCATCAAGATGACGTGCTTCGATATTTAATTAAAAGAGGATTTTCGATCGAAAACATTTGTCGAGCCTTAGGAGTTCCATGGCTTAGAGTTGAGGATTCATATAATCCAAAGAAATTAACAGAGTCTATAGAAGAAGCCCTTGAGGAAAAAGGATTGAAAGTTATTATTATTAAAAGAGAATGCGGCCTACAAGCGCATCGATGGAGAATGAGCCAAATTAGGGAAATTGAGTCAAAAGGAGAGAGAATACAAGAAGTAATATATCATATTACATCATGCCAGATGTGCTTCGATTGCGCAAGGGTGTTGAGCTGCCCTGCGATAAGGAGAACAGAAATCGACGGAAGAGAGACAATGCAAATTGATAATGATAGATGCATAAAATGTGGAGTATGCTATCAGATTTGCCCAAATAAAGCAATACATAAATCAGTAATTAACGCATTAGAGACGGAGGTGCCTTTCCGTGAACTTTAATGAATCAGATATAGTGAATGTGGTAATAGCAGGAACTGCTGGACAAGGATTTTCTTTAATAATATATAATAAAAATAAAATAGAGGAATTTTATGAGTATAAAAGAAACTGATATAATAAATGTAGTAATTGCGGGAACAGCAGGTCAGGGAGTCATTACATTAAAGAGATTAATTGAGTTTGCAGCTCAAAAAGCTGGTGTTGAGCGAATCTTTGGAAGCGAAACATTTTGTTTATTTCAAGCAAATGCGGATAATGCACGGACTTGCTCAGCGCGAGGGAGCAATTACAAGCCATACTCGATACCAAAGGAAGGTCTATGATGATGAGCGAAAAAACTTGCAATCACCCTTAATTTGCTATGGAGATGCTGATTTATATATCTGCTTCGAGCCCGTGGAATCATTAAGGCGTGGAATATTTGCTTCTAAAAAGACCACCTTTATATTAAATGAACGCACAATTCCAGGAGTAATGATAACAGCAGCACTCGAGGAATATCCAACATTAGAAAAGATAAAAGAAGCGTTAAATGGATATTCAGATAAAGTTTATTTCATGAATGCAACAGAATTGGCATTGGAGCATTTTGGTTCTAATCAAAATTTAAATATAATCATGCTAGGATTTGCCATACCAACAGGTAAACTTCCCTTTATCGAAATCGAGCACTATGAAGAAGTTATTAAAGAATGGCTAAGAGATCCTGACGTTAATATCAGAGCTTTGCATCTCGGACTCGAAAAGGGAAAAGAAATTATCAGTTAGGAATAAAAAAAGGACATAAAGAGGCTATAAATCTTGAAAAAGATCGAAGAACCATCAAGAAAAATCCCCGTCATGGCGGAGACGGACATTCTGGTCGTAGGAGGTGGACCAGCAGGTCTCTCCGCTGCTCTGGCAGCAGCGAGAGAAGGTGTTGATACTATGCTTGTAGAGCGATATGGTTATTTTGGAGGCGTTATAACACAAGCCATGATTGGGACCATCGCTTGGTATCGTTACGCAAAAACGGTGGATGCTGGTGGAATTCTTGTGGAGTTTGAAAGTCAGGCGAAAGAGATGGGGGCTAGCATAAATATTATCGGCAATGTGAAAAATAAAGAAATGGTAGAAGTTCTTGAGCAAGAAGGATTGATGATGAATGGGGAACCAACTTATGAGGTTCTGGAGACAGAAATGTTCAAATATGTGGCTGACACTCTGGCGCAGGAAGCTGGTGTTGTGCCTTTAATGCATTGCTCCGCCGTAAATGTGGTAATGGATAGTAATACGATCAAAGGCGTCATTACAGAGAGCAAATCTGGAAGACAGGCAATCCTGGCTAAAAGGATAATTGATGCCACAGAAGATGCCGATATAGCTTATTACGCCAGCGCTCCATATCGTAAAAGCCCAAAAAATGAATTGATGGAGGTTACGGTAAACTTCGGCTGCAGCGGTATTAATATCGGTAAATTTCTTATGTATATATATCTAAATCGCGGCAGTATAGGAGATTGGGGTGAGACATCTGGAAAGGAAGAAGATTCGTTCAGTACCTATCTGGTGGAACCGTTTAACAAGGCAAAGGAAGCTGGTGAAATTCCTGAGGATGTCAATATAGAAAGCTTTTGGACTAACTATACAGATGCAGGAGAAATTACTTCCTTTAACGGGATTCATATGACAGGTATAGATTGTACAGATGTATGGGATCTAACTAAAGCAGAAATTGAAGGCAGAAAGCGGGTTATGTGGGCGGTGGAAGCCTTGAAAAAATACGCTCCAGGTTTTAAAAAGGCAAGACTCAGAACAATTGGGGCGTCGTTGGGTACTAGAGAATCGAGAAAGATTATCGGCGAATACAACATTACCGAGCACGATGTGAGAAACGAGGCCCGTTTCGAGGACTCTATCGGTATCTGTCCGGAGTTTATAGACGGTTATGGCGTTGCGATCCTACCTACTACGGGGAGATACTTTCAAGTCCCTTATGGTATTATACTTCCACAGAAGGTGGAAAACCTTCTTGTGGCAGGCCGCTGCGTTGCCGGAGATAAAATATCTCACGCCGCCACTCGCCAGATGGTGTGCTGTACGGTCACAGGTCAAGGCGCGGGCGTAGCTGCGGCCGTGTCAATCAAGGATAATGTAACATGTAGACAAGTTAATATCTCGAAAGTTCAGAAGAACCTCAAAAAACAGGGCGTTAGGATTGATTAGCGTTTACTTTATTAAAAATTATTAATAAAAAAATAATCTTCTACAATATAGAAACATTCTACTATCTTCTTTTTACTTGATTTCATTTAGAGTTTTATCTAAAGCATCCAAAAATCTATCAACATTTTCGGATCTCGCTGTATGCCCCATCAATCCAATTCGCCAAACCTTTCCAGAAAGAGGCCCTAAACCTGCGCCAATTTCTATTTTATATTTCTCACGAAGTAATTTACGAACATTAGTATCGTCTACACCTTCAGGAATGGAAATTGCATTAAGCATTGGAAGTCTATACGGTTCTTCTACGTACATCTCTAATCCAAGGTCCTCCAAACCCTCTTTCAGTTTGATATGATTTTCCATGTGTCGTTTATATACACTTTCTAATCCTTCTTCAATAATTAATTTGAGCGCTTGATAAAGCCCATATAGCATGTTAATTGGCGCAGTATGGTGGTAAACTCTCTTTCTTTCACCACTCCAATATTGACCAATTAGGTTCATATCAAGATACCAATTTGGAACTTTAGTTTTTCGGCTTGATATTACTGAGAAAGCTCGTTCTGAAAAAGAAACTGGTGCAAGACCAGGAGGGCAAGAGAGACATTTTTGAGAACCACTATAAATTGCATCGATGCCCCAAGAGTCCACATTTACTTCTATTCCACCGAGGCTCGTTACACTATCGACTAAAAAGAGCGAATCGGTTCCTTTTAATAATTTGCCAATTTCATTCACGGGATTTCTTACTCCAGTAGAAGTTTCTGCGTGTACTACTGCGACGATTTTATACGAACTCCCTTCAAGGTTTTCTTTGACTTTACTAAGATTTACTGGAGTGCCCCATTCAAAATCAATATTGTCTACCTGAGCACCTAATCTGCTAGCAACATCTTGCATTCGAACACCAAAAACACCATTAGTGAGTATTAATACATTATCTTTAGGTTCAATAAGATTTACAAAACATGTTTCCATGCCAGCTGATCCTGTTCCTGATATAGGCAGCGTTAATTTATTATTAGTATTCATTAATTTTTGTAATAAGACTTGTATCTCGTCCATCATTTTAATGAAATATGGATCAAGATGTCCAAGTGTTTTACAGCTCAAGGCACTGTATACTTCAGGAGGGACACACGATGGCCCTGGCCCCATTAATAAAATTTCTTCAATATTGTCTAATAAGTTTTCCATCTTTCATCAATTTAATTAATATTTGTAATATTGAGATTTAATTAATATTGTCTATTACTTTTTTAATATTTTCTGTATAAAATTATTTGGTATTTATAAATTTCTCGTAGATAAAGAGGCTTTCCTTATCTAGCTTTAATACAAAACCTTTTTGTATTTAATGATCGCAGCAGAGACTCTTATACGATCATAAAAGCGTTGCACCTTGGATTAGAAGAAAGTGCAAAAATTAAAAATAATAAAAAGCAATATTTTATCATCAATCATTCAATAAATTAGAAATGCCTAAAATTGTAAAACAATTTCGCGTAAAATATGGATTCTTATCAAACTTTTATCCGGCAAAAATAAAGATTAATGGCTTGGAATATGCGACTACTGAACATTACTTCCAATCGATGAAATTTACCGACATGAAGATTCGTGAGAAAATTAAAACCGCACCGACTCCGGGACTTGCCAAAAAATGGACAAGAAAATACAAAAAGCGGAAAGATTGGTACAATATCAGTGTAAATGTAATGGAACGGGCTTTAAGAGCAAAGTTTAGTATCCCAAAATTTCGAAAAAAACTTTTAGCAACAGGAGATATGCTTCTTCAAGAGGGAAACACGTGGGGAGATAAATTTTGGGGTGTCGATCTAAAGACAGGTAAAGGTGAAAATATATTAGGAAAGCTTTTAATGAAAATCAGGGAAGAAATTAAGCGTAATTCTAAATCTTAAGAAATTTAAACTCTCAATTTTCTCAATTACATTTAAATGAAAACTTTAACTTAGAATATAAATGAGGAGCAACGCGTTAAAATGATAAAATGAAACATAAAATAATTAAGTTCTCTTTATTACTTCAACTAATCCTTTCTTATGCAATTTTTCCATCATTTTTTCTACGTCTGCTAAAGGTTTTTGTGCAATCTCAGCCACCTGTTCGATCGTATTCATCCCGTCGCAAATTTTTAAGACTTTAAAATCTTCTTGCGTTATCATACCTAAATGAACGCTCATTGGGGGTATATCTTTGACTACAATGGGAACCCTTACTTCAGTAGATCCTGATGCAGCAGCAGCAGCTTCTAAATCTTGTAAACTCGGAGAATCTCCAAAAAAGGCTTTAACTCCAGTTACATCGTATTTATCGTCAATATAAACGAATACTGTGTGTTCTTCACCGGAATTATCGTCTGGATCTTCAGAATCGGGATATGAATTTGAATGTTTGTATTCTTTTGTATAAATACCCATCTCAAGACCGTCATGAATTTCTTTTTTATCGAGATTAAGTGCGACCATATTTACAGTATTGCCACGAATTGTGGAAAAATTCAATTAACTCCGCATATGTCGCACCAAGCCCAAACTTCAACTAATCGGAAGTATTTCTTCACTTTATTTTCTGGCATGGTAATTTTCTTCAAGGTTTAAATAGTTAATCTAGACATTAAATCTATATGCAATTTATGTTGTTCTATAATTTAAAGTTAATTTACTTTTTCAGTATATTAAAATCTTAATTGATTTTATCAAAATACCTTAGAACCATGTTCAATTATCATAATGAATACGCTGTTAAATTATTTTAGCCAATTGAAAATAAATCTAAACATAAAAACCAAAAATAATTAAAGTTACCTTATATTTAATTTTCTAAGATTTACACATCAATCGTTTGATTCTAAAAATATGTCGTTGAAAAAAAATACTTGCTTTTGTTGTGGGAGACCAATTGCTCCATATGAGGCTGCCGTTCACTTCCCTTGTCCTAATTGCGGAGATGTAACAATTTGGAGATGCGAAAGATGTAGGATGATGGGAAAAACATATAGATGTTTAAAATGTGAATTTGAAGGACCATAAAAATAGTTATTAAGAGGTTTTATAATGGGAAACGAATATATAGCATTAATTGATGTAGTTCCCGAAGAAGTTGAAACAGATTTCGAAGAACTTGTTGAAAAACTAAAAAAAGTTCTACCAGATACATGCGTAATAGAACGTTATGAAATTATGCCAGTAGCTTTTGGCTTAAAAAAAGCAAGACTTAGAATTCGCTATCCAGAAGAGTTGGATACAGAGAAACTCGAAGAATTACTAGGACAAGTGGATGGACTTCAAGGTATAGAAACTTTAGCCATTTCAAAACCGTAATTAAAACTAATTCTATTAAGTTCTTTTTTATAAGAGTTTTAAGAAGTTTAATTGGTTGCACGGAAATTTCTATAATAATCTCTAAAATAATACATCAAACGAACAATGTAATATTTAGTTGGCTTTCCAGCAACAATTCTAAGATATTTTTCCGAGACTTTCCTTTTTTCAAATACATTTTTATAGTCTTTTTTTCCTAAATAATCTTGGTGATTTTATGAACTCCGTAATTGTCTCTGGATTTCCCCACCACTTACCAATATTTTTCCTATTATTAGAAATGTTAAATTTTTCCTTTCTTAACCTTTTCCATTTTTTCCCATTTTGAAAATTCGTTATCTAAGAGCTTTATAAAACTATCTATCCCCGATTCAATCATAAGAACATCTTCTTTAATTTCTCCGGTAAACTTATCGTCCGCGGCTAAATTATAAACCATTACCTTTAAATCTCTAATAGAAAGCCCACTAATTTTACTAGCTTCATTTAGATCTAATTTTTTTTCTATTTTAACCAATTCCGCAATTTTTTTACGATAGGTAAATTTTTTTACGCGAGTTGACTTTTTTACCCTTTTCTCAAGACCTAGATATAGACACGAAATAAATATAATTCCATAACTGCTCAATAAGATAATAGCAAGTATGGGAAACATACTTAAAGTATGTTTCCCATAAAAAAAAAAAGAAGTCACTACGATAATATTGACAATTCCTATTAATAAAAAAGACAGGAAAATTTTTTGAGATTTGTTCATGCTAAACTTTTTGCTTTAAATTTTTAGATTTAAAGTGGGATAAAAGATATAAAATTATATCTTTTATTTTTAAAAATTTTTTAGAAAATAACTCTAATTGTAGTTTTTTTATTTCTCCTATAAGTTAGAAAATTTAAATTTTTCCCTTCTTATCTTTTTCTATTTTTTCCCACTTTGAAAATTCGTTATCCAAGAGCTTTATAAAATTATCTATCCCAGATTCAATCATAAGAACATCTTCTTTAATTTCTCCAGTAAATTTATCGTCCGCGGCTAAAGTATAAATAATTACCTTTAAATCTCTAATAGAAAGCCCACTAATTTTACTAGCTTCATTTAGATCTAATTTTTTTTCTATTTTAACCAATTCCGCAATTTTTTTACGATATTTAAATTTTTTTACGTGAGTTGACTTTTTTAACCTTATCTCAAGAACTAGATATAGACACGAAAAAAATATAATCCAAATACTGGTCATTACGATATAAAACGTTATGGGAGAAGATCGCATTATTACTGGTATTAGCATAAAACCTAATACAAACACTACGATAATAGTGACAATTGCTATTAATAAAAAAGACAAGACAATTTTTTGAGATTTGTCCATGCTAAACTTTTTGCTTTAAATTTTTAGATTTGATTTTATGTAAAATTATATATTTTATTTTTAAAAATTTTTTAGAAAATAACTCTAATTGTAGTTTTTTTATTTCTCCTATAGTTAGAAAATTTAAATTTTTCCCTTCTTATCTTTTTCTATTTTTTCCCACTTTGAAAATTCTTTATCTAAGAGCTCTACAAAAACATCTATCTCCGATTCTACCATAAAAACATCGCCTTTAAATTCTCCTGAAACTTTGTTGCCTTCGGCTAAATTGTAAATCAAATTTTTTAATTCTTCTATAGAACACCCAATAACATTACTAGCTACTTCTAAATTTATTTTTTTTTCCAATTTAAGCATTCCCTCGATTATCTTAAACTCTTCTTTTCTTTTCTTATATCTTTTCACAAAAGTCATATATATTATTGAAAGAAGTATACCTATTATAGCAGCAATACCTTCAAAAACATAAAAAATAGGATTATTGGTTCCTAAAGCTAAGCCCCCTAAAACTGTCATTAAGCTAAGAGTTGCTAGACAAATCCATGCACCAGTTCTCTTCATATTAAACTTTTTATTTTAGTTTTAAAATTGATTTCATGTATAATTACATTAAGAAATAAAAAAAGAAAGAATATAAAATTTTTTTTTTTTTACAGCAAGCTAGATGGTGTACAAGGAATAGAAGCTATTGCTTTTTCTAAGGCATAATTATATCTATAATTGTAGGTTAGTGCTACCAAACTAGAATAATTACTTGGAATTTAAAGGATGTTAATGCAATAGCTTTTCTAAAAGCGTAATTAAAAAGAATTTTTTTTTTTAACATTAAGTAAATTTGATTTAACAATTTTATTTTTAGGATTAATCTTAAGGGCTTTTTCATAACATTCAATCGCTTTATCGTATTCTCGCAAATCATTATAAACATTTCCTAAATTGTTCCAAGGGTTGATGTTGTTAGGATTTAATTCAATAGCTTTTTGAAAACATCCAATTGCTTCGTTGTATTTGCCAGTTCTGTGATAAGCAATCCCTAAATTATTGAAGGCGAGATAATTTCTTGGATTGAACGCAATTGCTTTTTCACAAAACTCGATAGCTTTATAATATTTGCTTAAATTATTATAACAATTCCCTATGTTGCTATAAGTAGCAGCATGTCTCGGGGAAATCTCAATTGCTTTTTCAAAACACTCTATCGCGTTATTATATTCGTACAAATTCATATAAGCTACTCCCATATTTCTCCAAGCTATAACGTAATTAGGTTTTAGTTCTGTTGCTTTCTCGTAATAATCAATCGCAGTGTTGTTTTTTGTTAGATACAAATAGTTATTACCAAGATTAAACAAAACTCTGATATAATTAGGATTTATCTCAAGGGCTTTTTCGTAGCATTCAATCGCTTTGTAGTAACTATTTAAAATGCTATGACGATCCCCCATTTTGCTTAATATGGAAGCATTATTAGGTTCGATTTCAGTAGCTTTTTTGTAGCACTCTAACTCTTTGTTATAGTCTTTCTTTCGCCGAAATGAAGCAGCTTCAATTACCCAATCTTTGGCCGTTTTTAAGTTTGAGGGCTCTGAGTTATTATCAGCCATCTTCTTAAGAAAAAATACGAGCTTAACTAATTAAAGCTCTTTAATTAACCTTTTTAATTAATAGAAATAAGAAAATACACTAATTTTAAACTATTCTTTTAAATAATTTATCTAATTCCTTAAAAGAAATAAATCTTAATGTAGGTCTCCCATGAGCACAGTGATAAGGGTTCGCACAGTTAGAAAGCTCCAATAGAAGTTTTCTAATATCTTTTAAAGATAAGTCATCCCCCCCTCTAATACTCCTATGACACGCTAAATAATTAATTATCTCCTCTTTTTTTTCTGAAAAACTCTCATTTTTACCGATTTCAGTTATATCGCTAATAATTTTTGAAGTTTCGTAAGCACTTAGAAGTTTTCCAACGATAGTTGGGATTTCCCTTAAAACGAAAGTATTACCTCCAAAAAGGTCGAAATTAAAACCTAACTTTTTTATTTCTTTTAAATTTTCCTCTAAAAAAAATTTCTCGCTCGGAGATACATCAATTTTCAGGGGAGATATAAGTTGTTGCTTGTTAATTTTTGAGGTTTCGTAAGCACTTAAAAATTTTTCTTTTTTTATTCGCTCAGAAGCAGCGTGTTGGTCTAAAATATATATTCCTGCTTCGTTTGTTTCTTCATTAATCCCTTCTAATACAATGTAAGTTTTATTGCTCAATTGACCTGTATAAGAAATAGGGCGTAGTTTTGGAAAATTTTCTGAGACAATGAATTTTTCTCTTAAAAATGTATCGGGTACTAGTGTTTTTTTGAGTTTTCCTTTAACCTCGTGATCTGTTAAGAGAAATTGTACTGTATCGTCAATTAATTCCCCTTCTTCATTCACCAACCCTACTTTTTTCTCTTGTTTTTTCTTTTTCTCTCGAATTTCTTTAATAGGTCTTTCGATTTTTTTCGGTTCAATATAGTTCTCTTTTGATGAAATCATTTCCTTTCCCGATACAAAATCTTCCAATTCAGTTGATATATATTTAGCTTCCTTCGCAATAAATTTTTCTTCAACGAATTTTCTGATTACATTGTAAACCTTATTATAAATGTAATCTTCCTTCTCAAATCTAACATGTAGCTTTTTAGGATGGATGTTAAAATCAATAACTGAAGGGTCTAATTCTAAGAAAAGTATGAAAAAAGGGTGCGTATTTACCATTAATATTCCTTTATATGCCTCTTTAATTGCTCGAAATAATACATCACTAATTATATAACGACGATTAATAAATAAGCTTGAATGAGTTCGATTTTTCTTTGCAATATTTGGGTGTCCTATTAATCCATGAAATTTAATGTTTCCTTCAGAAAAATCAATAAATTCAGTGTACTTAGCGTTCTTTCTCCCATATATGTGGAACACGGTTGTTTTTAAGTCGTTTGAAGCGGGACAATTTAATATGTCCAAATCGTTATGACGATAAATAAAATGAAGTTCTGGGTAAGCTAAGGAATACCTTTGTATAATATCCGTAATATGCCCTAATTCAGTAGAATCAGACTTAAGAAATTTTTGTCTTGCTGGAATATTATAAAAGATGTTTTTAACTTTAATATTGGTTCCAATTGGACAAGGCATTTCTTTTTTTACATTGACCTTTCCTCCTCCTATTATTAATTGAATGCCAAGATTATTAACTTCAGTCCTTGAAACGATTTCAACTCGACAAACTGCCGCTATACTCGCTAAAGCTTCGCCTCTGAAACCTAATGTCGAAAGCGTTTCTAAATCATCAATGCTTCTAATCTTGCTACTCGTATATCTCTCAAAAGCCAATTCCATTTCATCTGGAGGTATACCTATGCCATCGTCTACAACTTGTATTAGTGTTTTACCCGCTTTCTTTACGATTATTCTTATATCTTGAGCTCCTGCGTCAATACTATTTTCTATCAACTCCTTAACAATATTAGCGGGTCTATCAACAACTTCTCCTGCCGCTATTTTTTCGGCCTGTAATATCTTTTTAATTTTTCTTCTTTTCACATTAATTCCATCGGTCTATAGGATTTTATGATAAATAAATAATTTTTTGAATTATGTATTATTTTCGTGCACTTAAATATAAATGATTAGAGTATTAAGGATTAAATAAATTTAAATATTTAATGTTCTAACAACCGTTCTGATACTAAATTCATTACTCCTGAAGATTTGAAGCAAAACCGCAAAATCGAACAATCTATATCAAAGAGAGGGATTCCTATTTATTGCTTTGATACTAAAATTTTCGAAACTGATTTAGCTGGTGAACCTCTTTACCTTATTCAAGCACCAAAACATAGCTGGAGTGACACCATGATAGTATTTCGAGGTTCCATGATTACGGGAGATTGGTGGTTAGGTAAAGGCGATCCAAATCCTAATAAAATCCCTCTTGATGTAGTTAAAGGTTCGATTGATACATTAGAAGCGTTTTGTCAAGAAAAAAAGTACTACATTCACACGCTGTTTTCTGTACACGTAAATGAAATCCGTCGTAATATTGATTTTGTTAAATTGATGGAGGAAACTCGCCCTTCATAGAACCTTAAAGTTGCCAATTATCGAGTACAATTCGATTAATTTAGTTTTTAATGAAAAGATTCTTTTATAGATTAAGTCCTTATTTTTTTTTGAATTTGAATTAATCATGAGCGAAGAGAAAGGAGAGAAAGAGTTTTTCCCCATCCATATAATTTTCATGCACATCTTTATAGCTGCGGTATTTGGTCTCGTGCACCTTCGTATTCTTGTCCATTTTTTCGATTGGCTTTCCTGGCTAAAAATATTAAAGGATATAGATTTTAGAATCCTTTTAGAGGGTGTAAATAATGGATTGATAAATTTTTACGATCCTATAACCTTATCGGAATATCCACCTTATTACCTCTATTTCTGGTATTTTATTTTTTTCCCCATGACATTATTTCATTGGGAAATATCGGCTACTATTTGGGATGGTATAAGGTTAACTCTAAGTTTATATGTATTAAATGAAGCTCGTAAGATGTTTAAAAACTTCAAAGATTTATTAATATTTTATATTCTCGCTTCTATAGGTTTTTTAGTAGATGCTTTTTATGGTAATAACAATTTTTTGGTTTTATTTTTTTTGTTTCAATCTTATGTTTTCTTAGAAAAAGATAAAAAATGGTTGGCTGGAATTTTCTTTACTCTTGCGACATTTAAAATTAACTCATTTTTATTTCTTCCAATTTTACTTATATCTAAAAAAATAAAAATAAAAGACTTAAAATATTTTTTAGTCCCGTTTTTTCTTGTTTGCATTCCATACATGATTTTTCCTGAATATTTTATGCAGATGGTAAGCAATTGGATGTATGGCAGTGAAAATGTCAACTCCGATTCTATATTTATAGCCACTATAATGATGATAGATATGGTTGCTTGGAAAGCGTTGCAACCTAGTCATCTATTATTTTATAGTTTAATCCAATTAATATTCTTGGAAAACATTAAAAGTGAAATAAGAAAAAAGCGCTTTAGAATAACGCTTCTTTTAGGTACAATAATTTATTATGCAAGAATGAATGTGCTTTTGTTTATAATTCCAACGCTTTTTTTTTTAAAGTTCCTTTAACTTTTCCTTAATTTCACTTAGTTTTTTCATGGCTTCAATAGGCGTAATCGAATTAATATCAATTTCCTTTATTAATTTTATTAAATTATTTATGTTCTCATCTAATACTTTCTTTTTTGTAACAACCGGTTTGAAGAAAGTGGTTTGTACTAGCTTCTTCTTTTTTTGAACTTTATCTCGAGGTTTGTCTTTTTGAATTTTTAAAGAACTAATTACTTCGCTTAATTTTTTAATTTCAAAGTTTTTTCTTTTCAAATCGCTCTCTTTACTATCTAATTCTTCATCATATTTGGAAAGTTCTTCTTTTTTTGCTCCCAATTGTTTGCTTAATTTTTTAAGTTCTTCTTTTTTTCTATTGATGAGATCATCAAATATTTTTCCAGAAGTAGTTCCATTACCATTTTCGCTAACTGTAATTTTGAACGGGTCTTTTTCCTCTATTTGCTCCAAAATTTCGAAGGCTCTTACTATCACATCTTCAGGGATTCCAGCTAATTTCGCTACATGAATTCCATAGGATTTATCTGTGCTTCCTGGTCGGAGTTTCCTAACAAAATTAATACTACCATCTTCATTTTCAATTATATCAAGGTGATAATTTTTAACCCGTGGTAAGTTTATTTCGGTTAATTGATGGTAATGAGTACTAAATAAGGTCTTAGCATTTAATTCGTGTAGTTTTTCTAATGTCGCCATTGCGATACTCTGCCCGTCGCTAGTACTAGTACCCCGACCGAGTTCGTCGATAATGATAAGACTTCTTGGTGTGGCATAGTTAAGAATCTTTGCCGTCTCTGTCATTTCAATCATAAATGTACTTAATTTTCTTGCAAGATCGTCCGATGCTCCTATTCTTGTAAAAACTTGGTCAATTATTCCAATGCTAGCCGATTTAGCTGGAATAAATGATCCCATTTGAGCGATTATGCATATTAATGCCACTTGTCGCAAATAAGTACTTTTTCCGGCCATGTTAGGCCCCGTAATTATTAAGACTTGCTCTTTTTCGGTGTCTAAGTAACAATCGTTCGGAATAAATTTTTCAGTTATATTCATTTGCTCAACAACGGGATGTCTGCCTTCATTAATGATAATTTTATTACTATTGTTAATTTTAGGCCTACAATAGTTATATTTTTCAGCGATTTCAGCAAAACAAGCTAAAACATCAATAATCGCTATATTTTTTGCTGTTTCTAAAATATTTTCTGTTTTTTTTACGACCTCATCTCGTATTTTGCTAAAAATCTCGTATTCTAAATCGTTTATTTGTTCTTCAGCCGCAACAATTTGATCTTCTAATTCTTTTAATTTTTTAGTCGTATATCTTCTCGCATTCTTTAAAGTCTGTCTCTCTATGTACTCCTCAGGAATCTTAGGAATAGATTTAAGAGTGTTGAAGGTGATTTCGATATAATAGCCAAGAATATTGTTGTGTCCAACTTTCAAGCCAGTAGCTAAATTCCATCTTTTCTTCTGTGCTCCTTCGTAATTTAAAATGTACATCTTTCCGTTGTTTAAAATGTCCCGTAAAGCGTCAACTTTTTTGTTGTATCCATCTTTTATGAGATTTCCTTCTTTAATTGTAGTAGGGGCGTCTTCTTTTATTGAAATTTCTATTAATTCTTTGACTTCGTCGAAACTATCGATTTTTTCAAAAAATTTTGAAATCTCGGGAATTTTTGCCTTTTCTAACAAAGACCTTATTTGAGGAAGTATTTCCAAAGATCTTTTAATGTTTAACAAATCACGAGCGTTTGTTCTTGTGGTATAATTAATTCTATTTACGAATCGTTCTAGATCTCCAATTAATTTTAGCGCCTCTCTTAAATCCGACCTTAAAAAAATATCGTCTTTAAACTTTTGAACTATGTTAAGCCTTTGATTTATTTTTTTTACATCTATTAATGGTTGTAGTATCATTTTTTTCAATAAGCGAGTTCCCATTGGTGTGTGGGTGTGATTAAAAACAGAAAATAGAGTCGAATCTTTTCCTTTTTCCCATAAAGAGGTGGTTAATTCTAGATTTCTCTGAGTTATATAATCGAGGTGGAGGACATTTTGGTCTTGGACGAGACTTATCTTAAATATGTTAGGTATGACATCTCTTTGAGTCTCTTTTAAGAAGGCCAGTAATCCTCCCGCGGCTTGTATTGCCATTTCCTCTCCTTCCAAACCGAATCCTTCTAAATTTGAAAGGTTAAAATGACGCTTTATTAGCGTATATGCTTCCTCGTAGTTAAAAGCATAATCATCGTGAGTTTTTATAATCGCCTTAGTTAAATCCGTTAAAAAAATGAAGAGCCTTTCATCTCTTTTAAGCTCGTGAGGTATGATTATCTCGACAGGATCGTATTGTGAAAACACGCTGAGTAGTTTTTCTTCTGGATCTTTTTCCTTGATGGAGAACTCAGTAACAACAAACTCTCCCGTAGAGATATCAGCAAAAGATACGCCGTAGCCTTTCCTTTCTTTTACCATTGATGCGATATAATTGTTTTCGTTAGACTTTAGCATGCTAGACTCAGTTACAGTTCCCGGTGAAAGAATTCGAACTACACCTCGTTTAACAATACGACCTTTCACGGTTGCTGGATCTTCGAGTTGTTCTACTAAAACAACAGTTTGACCCATGTTTACTAAATTATTAAGGTATTTTCCGGCATGATGAGGAATTCCTGCGAGAGGGTACGAATCGTTGCCAATTTTCCTCTTGGTTAAGGTTATTCCTAAAAGTTTTGAGATCTCTATAGCATCGTCGTAAAAAAATTCATAAAAGTCTCCCATTCTATAGGCACATAAATGATCTGGGTATCTTTGCTTGATAGAGGCCCAATGGCGCATCATAGGCGTGAGTTTCTTTACGTCAATATCTTCAAGGGGCATTTTATATTGAGTTTTTTATTAATCAATATTTTAAGACTATTTTCACTAATTTTATATTTAATTTTTGATTGAAATTAATTCTAATTATTATATTCTTAATAATTACATCTCAGATATAAAAACAATGTCGATGTAGATTTAATAAAAAATTTTAATATTAAATTTAATTCGTTTAATAATTTAACATTCTGACATTTGACTAATAAGAAAATTCTAAAAGACTTTATCGTTAAGAAATATCTTTTAATGATCTAATTGGGAGTTCATTTCTTTTCTTTAGATAATATTTGAGTAATATAGTCAATTCTTTAGATAATATTTGAGTAATATACGAGCTTAAATAATTTAAATATTAAATTAACTTGAGGTTGATGTAATAATTGATATTTACGATTTTTTGCCATTTTGATAGACGAATTGGACCAAAGATGTTTTTAAAACTCCCAAAATCGAGAAATCCACTTGTATTGGAACATATTCCCTTACTAATGGATTTATACGAAGAGAACTTTTTTATTCACGAATTTGGTAAATTAAAGACAGCAAATCTGATTTTCGAAATATATAGTCCTGTAGGAAGAGGACGTTCCGAACGAGTTATGATTAGCATTGTTTCTTTTGATGATGAGTATAATTTAAGATTAAGTTCTTTTCAAGAAATTATGGAATACTTTGCATTTCAATTTAAGCAAATTAAAGATATCTATAAAGGATTTTATTCTAAAAATATACTGGGGGCTCCAGAAGGATATAATAAAATTAAGGACTTGTTTTATTCATTTTATCAATCTATCCCTAAAGCACGAGCAATTTTCAATCAAAAAATTTCAAAAATTTTAACATATGAACTCTCCCCTAAAGGAAAAAATAACATTATAGAATTTCTTCAAAAGAAATTTTCCGAATCTGGTCAACGAATTAGAGAATTCACAATACCATATAATTTTAAAATTTTTTAATTTAAGAGTGTTATTGATACAGGAGTATCAATAATACTTAAATTACAATTTAAAGTGTTAGTTATTCAAAAATGAGCGCTATTTAAAATAAATTAATTGATTTCAACAAATTAACGGTTAAATCAGTGAATATTTTCTCGACATTAACTCCTGTTTTAGCCGAACATTCAATATGACTAAAAAATCCATAATCATGCATTATCTTTTCAGAAACTTCCTTATCAACGGCACGTTTTTCTTCTAAATCTGATTTCCCACCTACTATTATTAATGATATTGGATTATCTTTTCCTAATGATTTTTCAACCAGATTCATCCATTCGTCCAAATTATTAAGACTTGAATATCTGGTAATATCATACATAAAGATTGCACCAGCCGAACCCTCTATATACCTTGGAAATAAGCGCCTAAAGCTGCGCTCCCCGCCAAAGTCCCATATCTGCAAGGAAACTTTTTTACTCTCTACATCTAAATTTTTTCGATAAAAATTCGTGCCAATAGTCATTCTCATATCTTCTCTGAATAAGCCTGTGAGGTATTTATTAACAAGGGTCGTTTTCCCAACTCCACCATCTCCGAATATACAGATTTTAAAAACAGCGTCTCTATTCTGAATCATATTTCTAAATTTAATTTATTAAGATGGAACTATAAAGAAAATATTATAATTTATATTTTAATATTTTCTTAATTTTAGTATAACTTATAATTGTTATAAATTAATCTAAAGATTAATGATTTTAATAGGGTTGTTTATTTTTCGATAATTCAGTATTAGACATATAAAAAAATAAGAATTAATTAAATTGATTGCTTCAGTTTTAAGTTATTTTGATGTTCAAAAGGGACCTCAGGTTTTAATATCCACACATGGAATACCTGAACATATACGATTAGAACATATAGCATTTCTGATAGATTTTTACGAAAAAGGATTTTTTATTCACGATTTTGGCGAGTTGAGGACTGCAAATCTAATTTTTACAATCTATAGTCCTCTTACGAGGGGGAACGAGGAGATTTTAATGATTTCTATCGTGATATTAGATGAACAATATAATTTAAATTCATTCCAGGAAAAATTAAATAAATTTGTTAAAGAATTTAAAAAAATTAGTGATGCTTATAAAAGTTTTCATCCTAAATCAAAGGATATTCCTGATTCATCAGAAAAATTGGAAGAAATTAAAAACTTTTTTATCCTCTTTTTCCAGACCCTACATAAAGATAGTGCAAAATTTGAAATAAAAACCTTTTAAATTTCAATTCATTAACTTCCCCAAGTCGGCATAAGCCTAGTCATAAAAAGATATTATATATAATTTTTAGTAATTCTGTTATAAGAAAAGAAATTAGTCTAAAAAATGGAAACTTCCCAAATTATAATTCATAAATTTAAGAACTAAGTTTGATATTATAATTAATATAAGAGACTAATATTGAATTAACATTAAATTGATATCTTCAGTTTTAAGCTATTTTGACGCAAATTATGGTCCAAAAATTCTATTACAAGCTTCAGAATTACCAGAATATATTCATATAGACCATATTCCTCTTCTAATGGACTTCTACTCTGGAGACTTTTTTATTCATGAATTTGGAGAACTTAAGACAGTAAATCTAATCTTTACGGTGCATAATCCTAGGGCGAGAGGCAAAGAAGAAATGTTTATGATTTCTCTGGTATTTCTAAATGAAAACACTTATCAAGAGGAGGAAAGATTGAGCTCTTATAAGGATGTATTAAATTTTTTCGTAGACGAATTTATTAAAATTAAAGATGTCTATAAAGCTTTTGCTGATAAATCACATTTAACTCAAGAATCTTCTGAAAAATTTGAAAAAATTAAAGAAATATTTTATTCATTTTTTCAATCAATACCAAGAGAAAAGGCTGTATTTAAACTTAGAAATTCTAGAATTTTTATGTACGGTCTTCCGCAGGCAGGAAAAACTACAATTATAAAAAGCCTTCAACAAACATTTTTTAGCAAAGTTAATTTAGATAAAGAATTAAGTCTAAGGAAATTACTTCTTGGAAACTTTTCAATTATCACTCACAATTTTTCAAAAAAAAATGTCTTTCACGATTTAATGTCTATTTATTTGAGGGAGATTGATGGAATTGTTTTTGTCCTTGATGTCTCGAATACGATGAATTTTAGAAAAGCTCAGAGTGAACTACATACAATTTCAAAATTTCCTGAGACTCACAATTTACCATTGCTAATTCTCCTAAATAAAATAGATCTTGGTGGTAAAAAAATTAAAGAGATTATTGACCAATTAAACATAGATCAGCTTAAAAATAAAACGATTAAATTCTATCCTATAAGTGCTATTAAAAAGGAAGGTATAATCGAAGCATTTAACTGGCTCTCGGGTGAAATTGTAAATTCTATTTTAAAAAATCCTAAAAAATATTTTACATAATAAAAATTACTAACTACTAACAGCCACTTAATTTGTTAGATTTTCTAATACTTTTAAAATATTAGAAATTAAAATATTTTAAATTTCATTCTAAGTTAAGATCAATATGAGTAATGAAAATATTATTTCATACGATGCTAAAGGACGCGTCGCTACGATTACGATAAATAGACCAGAGAAAGCGCACGCATTCACGATCGATATGCTAAAGGCATTGTTTGAAAAGTTAAATGTAGCTGACATGGACGAGAAAGTCAAATGTGTTATAATAAAGAGCACGGAAAAAAGATTCTTTTCAGCAGGTTATGACTTAAAAGAAATACAAGGGGCTCCTGAAAATGTGGCTCAAATAACAGAATGGGGTAGGAAAGTCAATCAAACTATGGTTCTTATGAAGAAACCCATAATTACGCAAGTCCAAGGAATTGCGGTTGGTTTCGGTGTTTTAATGATATTAGCTTCTGATTTGAGGATTTTTGCTGATAGACCAAAGGATGAGTTGTATTTAAGGCTACCTGAGCTCGCAATTTCGGCATTCCCGCAGACGGGTGCAACACTTTTACCATTATTGGCTTTCGGATTAACTTATGCGAAAAACTTACTTTTTACGACAGATAAAATTGGTTTAGAAAACTTGAAAAACTTAAATTTTCCAACGCGTGTCTTTCCACTCGATCGACTCGATGCCGAAACGCTTTCCTTCGCAAAACAGATAGGTAAATACAAAACAGAATTCATATTCTTTACAAAATCTATGTTAACTATCATGAATAAAACCTATATTAAATCATGCTTTGATTTAGAAGACGAATGCGGCAAGGTTGCTAATGTGAAAACCAAATCAGCGAAAGAACTACATGATTTCATAAAAGGATTACATGAAAAATATCCTTAATTTTTATTTGTTATTTTTTTATACTTCCTTTATATTCTAATTTATTAGAATTTTATAAATGCTTTTCTAACCATTTAAAAATTTCTTGATAGATATAATTTCGATTTTTCTCGTTCAGTAAATCGTGTAAGAATCCCTCATATAGTTTATAATTTTTATCCTTACTTTTTACATTTTCAAAAAATTCCTTAGTTTTATCTATATCTACTATTTTGTCGTTTTCACCTTGCATAATAAATGTTGGGCAGACTAATTTTGACGAATAATCCATAACCCATTTCATAGATTTATCTATTTCAGAAGCAGTTTTAACCGAAATATTTTCTAATTTGTTATCGTCTCTTATAAATTGTCTTAAAATTTTTAAATCACTTGTTAAATGCTTTTGGTCGATTATATATGGAATTATTTTAGTAGGTGACAATTTGGCTGACATTTTTTTAGTTATTTTCTTTCCAAAACTCATTTTTTTGGATAAACCTAGTAATGGACAAGAAACAATAACTCCAGGTAAATTAGGGTGATTTATGCCATATATTAGACTAATTAATCCACCAAAAGAGTGTCCCATTAAAAAAATTTTCTTATTAACGGAATGTTTCCTAACAATATACGTAAATAACACTAAATCTTTCTGTAAATGGTCCATGCTGTCAATGTGTCCCAAATAATTACCAGCACTTCTCCAATGACCTCTTAAATCAAAAGAAAATAAACCGTATCTTTTTTCCGTTAGATATTCGGCAAGCCGCTTCATTCGGTCAGAATGTGTAGCTAAATCATGCAACACAATAACATATGCTTTAATATCCTCCGTATCGGGTAACCAATATTGGAAAAACAATTTTTTACTTTTACGCCCTTCAAAATATCCCGTTTCGTTTTTCATGGTTTTCTATTGCAAAATAATTTTTTAATCATAAGTAAAAAGATGTTTAATGATTTATAATCCCATTTTCTTTATTACCATTTTTGTTTCTTGAAACTGAAATCGATTCATGATATTTTAAATAGGGATAAATTTTAATTTATAACTAAAATTTCAATATTTTATAGTCTAAATTTTTTTTTAGGTTCATTTCAATGAGCAGTAAAGAATGGGAAACATTAAACATCGTGATTCACGGCCGAGGAGGCCAAGGCGCAGTTACCTGTTGCGAATTAATCGCAGAAGCAGCATTTTTGTCTGGAAATTTTGTGGATGTTCACGCATATCCTTCATTTGGGGCAGAGAGAAGAGGAGCACCAATTCAAGCCTATTCTAAACTGTCAAGACATGAAAAAATATGGGACAGAGCCCAAATCGAAAATCCAAATATATTAATAATTCTTGATGAGACAGTCCTTACTCAATCTATAGCAAGTTCATTGAAAGACGACGGAATTTTTATTATTAATAGTGAAAAAGAGCCACGCTTCTTCGCAGAAAGATATAATCTTAGTAAAAGTATTAAAATAATCGTCGCAGATGTAAATAATTTAGCTAGAGAGAAAGGGTTAATAATTGATGGTGCTCCAGTGGTTAACACAGCAATTTTAGGTTTACTCTCTAGATCCATATCAGAACTGAGTTTAGATAATTTATATTTTGTTGTTGAAAAAAGAATGGATAAGAAGTTGGCTAAACTTAATATTGAATTAATTAAGCAAGGATACAATTTGGCAAGGGTTTTATAATAAATTCTTAAAAAATCATTCTATATCGTTAATTGGTAATCTAACTTTAAAAATACAACCCATATTCCTTCCTCCGGATTCCACCCATATTTTTCCTTCGTGTAGATCAACGATTTGCTTTGAGATATATAACCCTAGACCAGAACCTTCTATATCCACATATTCCAATCCTTCCTCATATCGTTCTATCTTACCGAATCTAGTAAATATTTTTTTTATCTCATCTTCAGTAAAGCCAATTCCAGTATCGCTTACAGAAATTATCGCCCAAGTGCCATATTTTTCTAACATTAAAGTAACTCTACCTTTTGGAGGTGTATTTTTTATCGCATTCGATAATAAATTAGTAATTACTTGTTCAATTCTCATTTTATCTAATTCAATATATAATTTCTTTGGAAGAACTAGATTTATATTAATATTTCGTTTTTCTGCTAAAAATTTCATACCTTTTGAAGATTCTCGTATAATTTCGCTAAGATCACTCTTATTCTTTTCCAGTTTGAGTTTATCATATTCAATTCGAGTAACATCGACTAATTTATTAACCAGTTCGGTCAAGCGTTTACCCCCTTTATCGATCATTTCAATTATTTCTAACACTTCATTTCCCAACTTGTCGCTATATACAAGTTTGAGGAATTCCGTTCCTGCACAAACGGGCATTAAAGGAGTTTTTAACTCGTGTGCCACTCTAGAAATTAAATCTTTTCTAATTTGATCAAGCTCTTTTAGTTTTTCTATTTCTTCTTTAATAAGTAATTCAGCTTCTTTACGCTCTGTAATATCATGACTCATGATCTGGATAAAAGTTTCGTTTCTTATTTTAATTTTTGTAAATACAATATTTGACCAGAATAATCTTCCGTCTTTTTTATATAATTCTAATTCTATAGGTAATTGTGGCTCTCCTTTTATAAATTTTTCAAGAGGTTCAATTAATTCTTGAAAAATTGAAATGTTGGAAATAGCTCTACCAATAATTTCTTTTTTTTTATATCCAATTAACCGTTGCGTAGCAGGATTGGAATCCCTGATAATTCTATTCGAATCAATTAATATTATAGAAAAGGGTGAATTTTCAAAAAGATTACGATAACGTGTTTCACTCTCAAGAAGTGCTTTCTCTGCTTTCCTTCTTTCTGTTACATCTCTCATGGTTGCGATAAACGCTTTGGGATTCCCATCTCCGTCCGTTATCAAGCTCGCGTTCATTTCTCCAATGTATCGCATGCCATCGACTTTGAGGAGCGTGTATTCCAAATTTCTGGAATACTTATGTTTTAAGGTTTTTTGAAGATTTTTCAAAGCCCGTTCGTGATCTTCTGGAGCAATAAAGTCTAGAGCGCTTCTACCAATCAAATCATCTGCAGAATTCGCTCCAGCTAATTCGACTGATCGCTGAGAAGCATCAATTATTATACCTTTTAAATCTGTGACTGTAACCGCCTCTGGTGATGTTCTTAATAATGTTTTGTACAATCTTTCGCTTTCTAAAAATGTTTGAGTAGGGTTCCTCTGGTTTCTATCTTTTTCATAGAAGTTAGTCATAGTTAATAATTATCGCTCTCAGAATTTTACGATTTCCAAAACGATTAAGTGTTCTTAAAAAATTAATGAAGAACGATATATTTATGTATTTCTTTTTATAACATTAAAAAAATTTAATTCAGATTGAATGCGATAACTTTTTATCCTTATTTTTTTGAAGCATAAGAGTTTTATTACAAGAGTTATTAATTTCAATAATATTCTGTGTTTGATTAAATGTGTTATTTCTATGGCTGAGAAAAAAAAGGATTATCAAAAGATTTTGGCTTCAGTCCAAAAACCCGTAATAGGTGAAGCTGGGAAGACAGGGACGTGGAGCAAATTAAAACCTGTTATTGATTTGGAAAAATGTATTCCCGCTAAGACTGGAAAAGCAGCTTGCTTTAATTGTTGGCTATATTGCCCTGAAGCTGTAGTATCGAGAACAATTCCTCCCAAAATTGATTTAATATACTGTAAAGGGTGCGGAATTTGCATGGAGGAATGTCCTGTAAAAGCAATAACTATGGAAGAGGTGAAAGCTGAATGACTCAGACTGAACTATCGGAAAAAAAGAAAAAAATAAAGATTTTAACAGGAAATCACGCTGCCGCGTATGCATATAGGCACGCAAGGGTGGGTGTTGTATCTGCTTATCCCATAACTCCACAGAGCCCCGTTGTAGAAAAAATATCAGAATTTATCAATAAGGGTAAGTTGAAAGCTAAATTTTTATTGGTAGAGTCAGAACATTCAACCGCAGTGGCGTGCTGTGCTGCTTCTGCGACAGGTTCTAGGGTTGGTACGGCAACTTCGGCACACGGACTTATGCTCATGTATGAGCTTCTCCCGTGGGCTTCAGGTACAAGATTACCAATAGTAATAAATTTAGCTACTCGAAGTTGTGGGGCTCCATGGTCAGTCTGGGATGATCATTCAGACTTCATCACAGTACGAGATGTTGGTTGGATTCAATTTATGTGCGAGGATAATCAAGAAATCTATGATACTAACATCCAAGCTTTTAAAATAGCCGAGGATCCGAGAGTTTATGTCCCTACCATTGTAGCTTACGACGGTTATATTTTATCTCATACAATGATGCCTATTGAATTAGAGAATCAAGAAGATATCGATGCATTCTTACCTCCTTTAAACCATCATATTAATCTATCAGATTTATCTCAAGTTAAAGGTGTAGGGCCGGTGACAACTCCTAATGTAATAAAAAGAGAGGAAGGTACAGCTCCAGGATATTATGAATTCAGATATTCTTTACAAAAAGCATTAGAAAATTCAATTGATGTTATAATAGAAGCCCATGACGAGTTCGCAAAAAAATTTGGTAGATTCTATGGCAATGGGTTATTTAAAACACATAAAACGGATGATGCTGATACAATTATTTTCGCTATGGGTTCAGTTTCAGCACAAGCGAGAACAGTAATCGAAAAACTCCGAGAAGAAGGACTAAAAATTGGATTAGTAAGTTTAAGGTTGTTCCGTCCTTTTCCTGTTAAGTACCTAAGAGAATTTTTTGAAGGCAAAAAGAATGTAATTGTTTTTGATCGAGCTATTGGATATGGTTATGAAGGTGTTTTATCTTACGAATTAAAAGCTGCACTTTACGGCTTAAAAAACTCTCCTTTTATCAAAGGTTTTATTGTTGGCTTAGGTGGAAGAGACGTGAAAAGTGAACATATCGTAGAAGGGGTTCATATGGCTCTAGAACAATCTAAAAAAGGGGAAATTACTTATAAAACAGAATATTTTGGATTGAAATTGGATGAATTAGATTTTTTAGATTAGAGAGGTGTAAAAAATGGTAAATGTAATGGATGTTCGAGAAGAAGAATTTATATTTCCAGGAACTAGAATGTGTCTAGGATGCGGAATGCAATTAATTTATCGATTTGCTTTAAAAGCTCTTGGTCCAAATACAATATTAACTGTCCCAGCTTCGTGTCTTACGGTTTTACATGGCATGCAGGGTTTTTGTACTACCAAAGTCTCTGTACTTCATACTCCTTTCGCAACTGCAGGAGCGGCTGCTTCAGGCATAGTTGCATCATTAGAAGAAAAAGGACTGGGGGATAAAATATGTGTAGTTGCTTTTGCTGGCGATGGCGGTACTGCAGATATTGGTATACAGGCACTTAGCGGAGCTGCTGAAAGAGGAACCAACTTTATATATGCGTGTTACGATAACGAGGCTTATATGAATACTGGAGTTCAAAGGAGTGGATCTACACCTTTTGGAGCGTCTACAGCCACGACTCCCGGTGGAAAATTGAGACCTAAGAAAAATATGTTTAAAATATTAGAAGCTCATGGGATTCCCTATGTCGCTACTGCTAATGCTTCATATCCCTTAGATATATATGATAAGTTTAAGAGTGCACGCGAAATAAAAGGTACAAGATATATACATATAATAAGCCCATGTCCTCCTGGTTGGGGCTATGATCCAAAGGATACTATCGCCGTAGGACGACTGACTACAGAGACAGGTTTCTGGCCTCTATACGAAATAATCAACGGAAAATTCATCTTATCAAATAACAGTAAAAAATATCTAGACGAATCTAAACGCAAGCCAATAGAGGCGTATTTTAAAGCTCAAAAGAGATTTAGAGATATGGGTTCTAAAGAAATTGATATACATAAGGTCCATATCAAAGATGTATGGAAAGAGATTGAAAGACGTATAGAAGATTAATTATTTTCTTTTCCTGTAAAGTAGCTAAGAGAATTTTTTGAAAGCATAAAGAATGTAAATGTTTTTGATAGAGATATTGGATATGAATATGAAGGTGATTTATCCTACGAACTAAAAGCTGTGCTTTACGGCTTAAAAAAATCTCTTTTTATCAAAAGTTTTATTGTTGGCTTAGATGGAAGAGATGTAAAAAGTGTACATATCATAGAGGGCGTTCAAAAGGCTCTAGAACAATCGAAAAAAGGGAACAGAGAAAAAATCTCTTTTTTCTTGAAAATATAAAGATTTCAAATCAATCTAAAAAACAATTTTAATTAAGGACGCTTAGATAGAAGAATTTAAATCATCATAGCAATTGGGGTCACAAATTTCAGTAAACCATGTATATTTGGTATTAGCTTTCATGGGAATCCAAGAATCATTTATCCAAACTAAATTTATATTTTATATACTTTTTAAATTTTTATTTTATATACTTTTTAATAATATTGTCTTTTAGTTATCTTAACTCCTTTAGACTTTAGTTGCCTTAAAATATCTTTAGTTTTCGAATCTGTCTTTTTAATTAAGGGATTATTCTCTAAATGTAATTCTTTTAAAGATGAAATTTCTATTAATGCCTCAGGGAGTGACAACAGTTTATTATTTCCTAACATTAAATATCTCAGCGATTTCAATTTACCAATTGAATCAGGGACGCTAGATAATTGATTATTATATAATCTTAACTCTTTAACCGAGGTAAGACCTCCAATTGAATCAGGAAGATTTGTTATTAAATTATTAAACAAAAATAAAGTATTAAGTGTTTTAAGATTGCCTATTGACTCTGGGAGAGTCGTCAACTGATTATCTGATAAATCTAGAGTCTGAAGCGATCTAAGATAACCTATAAATTCTGGAAGGACCTTTAACTCATTTTTACCCAAAAAAAGTTTTCTGAGATATTCTAAATTCTTTATTGATTCTGGAAGCGTTGTCAGCCCACAATTGTAAAGTCCAACTTTTCTGATTCGTTGTTCCCTCGCATAAAAACCTAATTGAGTAATATAATCTATATAACTATGACCTCGAAAATGTAAGTTTAATTGTCTTTCGATATCTTTAAGTACATTTGCCTCAGATTGTAGAATCTGAAATCCCAGAAGAGTAACTATTTTATTGGTCCGCATTTCCATAATTCTATTAATACTTTAATAATACCTATTTAATTTATAAATACAAAAATATAAACTTTTATACTCTTACGATTTACTACTTAAATAATTTAATTAAACTCAACTTTGAATTGTTCATATGTATTTAGTTTGCTTCCTTTACATCACCAAGTTGCGCTTATTAAACTCAACTTTGAATTGTTCATATGTATTAATCCAAGGATTACTATTTAAGAAATACCATATCATTTGTGCATCTACTTCTTTTCCTACATTTAATAAATGTCGGCAACGTTCATGAATCTTACCAACAGATTTTGAATACCCTAGCTTTTCATGAAAAAATTTAGTTAATATTTGATTAAACGAATCATCAGAAGGGTCAAGTTGCTTTAACTTTTCAATTAAAATACGAGATTTTACTTGCCTCTTGGCATCGTCCCAACTTTTATAATGTCTATGCAATTCTTCATCAAAAGGGTTTCTATCGTATCCTTCTTTTACTATAAAACTGGTCGAACGAGAAACGGACTCTGCGGCATATTTATCAATTAAAGCCTTGGTAATGGTCTTTTTAAGTCTTCCCTTTTCAGAGTAAAAAATTGCATCAAAGTCTTCTTTAGTCTGGATTGAGGGGTATTTTTTAAGAAATCTACAAACTTCTCTCAGATCCATACCATGAAATAGTTTTTTCGGGAGAGAGAGTCTCTGTCTTTCTAAAGAAGCAACACGATAACCCATATCTCTTATTATTTTATCCAAATCCGCGATGAAAGTATCGCTCTCTGGATTAAGTAATCTAATTTGCTTAATTAGATGAACAGGTTCCATAGTTTCTCGTGCGGTCAGAAATGTATCATATCCCAACTGGTTTTTGACCTGATAATTTACTATGTTTATTTTAGAGTTAAATGCCTTTGCATTATAATTCGATAAAAATTCTTTAATGTTCTTATCCAAGAATAAGGATGTATAATGGATATATTTTAATAATACTCTATTAAGAGTATCAACCGAGATTTTAGCTTTAGTTCGTCCCGCATAGGACCAGCTAGGCAGAGTTTTTGGAATAGGTATATCAAACCAATCATCAAAACCAAGGTTCAGTAAAGTTTGATATGTATAGCCTGGAAAAAGCGCTTCTATTCGATTTAGCATATATCTATCGTTCAAAGCTTCGTTAATCTCATAAAGCTCGAATTGACTTATAATAAGCATCATAAACATCGGTCTTAAAAATTTAATTTGTGCTTCAGAAAAACTACCCCAATATGATTGTATTCTACTTTTTACCACTTCATTAGATATATATGCAAAATCCTTGTGCCTTATTTGTAATTCTCTTGTGATCTCTTTTACATTGTATCCTAAACATAAGTAAAACGCTACTTCCATCATATTGATGTCATACTCAGGTTGACCTTGACCACCTCTTCTCGTATTATAACCATCAGATATAAGATTGTTATCTTTAATAAAATCAATTTCTGCAGTCTTTAAGGAATTTATGTCAAAACAAATTCTTTTCACTTTTCTATTAAAAGATTTATCAAGTACCTTAAATATCCTACCGTAAAGGGGTTTACCATCCTGATCAAAAAAGAAACTAAGACCTTTTGGGTGATTTTCTAAATGCGACCAAATAACACGATGTAATCCGTATAGTCTTCCCCTTGAGATTGTATCAATTACATAATCACTCCATCTTTTTCGCAAGGAGCCAGTTGTATAGCCACCAATAGACCGACCAGTAGATCTATAAGTAATCTCGTAGACAATTCCGTACCAGAACAATTTAGACCTACCTTTTGCGGATGCAAGCTCTTCTATATTTTTAACTTCTTCCGCCTTGATAGGATCAATTGTCCCAACCCAATTTCCTTGCTTATCAAACCTGTATTGAACTAATCCAAACCCTCTTTTCCTACGTTCTTCGAGAATCTCTTTCGCATAGGCACTCTTAACAATTCTTGCGTATGCTTTGATATCAAGTTTACCATTTTTTTTGACTAACTTACCAACGGAAGACCAATCGAATTTACTTGAGAATTTCCTAACGAGCGGCATCGCTTCGGACCAAAGATTTTTAATAAATAGCTCATATTTCTTACCCAATAACGATTTCAATTCTTCAGAAGGAAGTTTGCTTAGTATATGTCTTAATTCTTCTTTATCTTCTTCTGTAAGTTGCTCTTTTTGGATAATCTTTATTAACTTAGATTTTTCATTTATGCTTACCATTGTACTTTTATATAGATTTTCCCTTAAAATCTCCTTGAAATTTTGTATATCAGAGTTTTGTTCGTTTAAAACCTCTTGTAAAAAAGGCTCATTTATAATTGACTCTAATTTTTTTCCAAGTTTTTTAGCTACACTCTTTCCCTTAATGATTAAACTCTTTTCGTATCCTTTTATTGTATATTCGTCGTGTATTGCTTGAAAGACTCTTAGATCTTCAAAAAATTGTCGATAATTAGGATTGAGTTTTTTACCTATTTCCGCTAAAAGCTTATCTTTTCTTTCGTTTGAAATTTTGCTACTATAAAAAATATTCTTAAGGTTCCGATAAATTTCAATTATATTTTTTAGCTCGGCGCTGATTTCTTTCGAGAACTCCCCATCTGGAACCTCATCAATATGGTTTTCTAACGTTTAGAGACTCATGGAATATCATATGTAGCTACTGCTAATGGTTCGTATCCTCTCGATTTATATGAAAAATTTCAAAAAGCTCGAGAAATAAAAGGTACTAGGTATATACATATTTTATCATCATGCCCTCCAGGATGGGGTTATGATCCAAAGGATACTATACAAATAGGTAAATTAGCTACAGAGACGGGAGTTTGGCCTCTATACGAAATTTTTAATGGAAAATTTATATTATCGAATGACAGCAAAAGATACCTAAATTCTTCTAAAAGAAAACCAATTGAAGAATATTTAAAAGCGCAAAAAAGGTTTAAAGATATAAGTAAAGAAAAAATTGAGATTTACAAGCAATACATTGAAAATCTGTGGAATGAAATTAAAAATCGTACTGAAAATCAATAGATTCATAAATAACCTCGAATAATTTCAAAAATCTTTCTTTTTTAAACCAAATACAATCGTTTTAAATTTTTATGTCTAAAAACTTCTATTAAATTAATAAATCTTTTAAGAAAGAAAATTAAAATAATTGTGTGGAAGCAGCTAAACTAATTAAGACACTGGAGAAGGAAGATTATAGAATATTGATGGCTATTGAAATTGGGATGAAACGTTCTGAAATCGTTACAGTCAATAATATAAAGTTCTATTCGCGGTATCCAATAGAAGAGACTTTATTCAGATTAAAAAAAGTCCATAAACTCGATTTAATAATAAGAGATTCCTCTAAATCTGAAATGGGGTATACTCTCAATTCAAAAGCCTATGACTTATTAGCATTTCACGCCCTTGTAGAAAAGAACATTATTAGTCAGTTAGGGCCTATTTTAGGGAAAGGGAAAGAATCAGATGTATATAGCTGCATGGATGATGACGAAAATATATATGCTTTGAAGATTTATCGTATAGGAAGAACTAGTTTTAAAAATATAAAGAAATTTAGATCAATTTTGGGGGAACGTACTCATTTTTCGTGGCTTTATGTGAATCGACTAGCCGCTAAAAAAGAATACAGGGCTTTAGAAAAAATACATAAGCTCAATTTAAGCACGCCAAAACCCATAGGTTATAACAGGCATATAATTGTCATGGAGTATTTAAGAGGAAAAGAATTGGTGTATTATAAAGATATTGACGATCCTTTATTTATCTTTAAAAAAATTATTAATCAAATGATTTTAATTTACCAGAAAGCTAATATGATCCATGGCGATTTAGGAGAATTTAACGTTATTATTGATGAAAAGGGAAACATTCTAATAATAGATTGGTTGCAATGGATCCCCAGTGAACACCCAAACGCTCATTCTATATTAAAAAGGGATATGGAAAATCTATGTACATACTTTAAGAAAAAATTCCGTATTAAAACTGATGTTAACGAAATATTGTCTTCTTTTTATCAAAAAAAGCGAAAAAGAAAAAAGAAACTCTTATTCTTTTAAAATTTTGCCTTGAATAATGATATCTTCTAAAGATTCCTTATTTGTAATTTCAAGATCAATTGTTTTAGGATTTATAAATGATACAATTTCTTTAATATCTAAATTCTTTTTTAAAATAGATAATTTTATATTACTATTATTTCTCGCAACTCTGAATAATTCATTTACGCCATTAATAATATTAGGTAAGTTCTGTAGAGAAGTTAATGAAAAAATTAAGTGAAAAACTTTATCTCTAATTGGTAAATTTTCTAAATCCGATAAAATTAGATTGATGCTGTTGAACATTTTTCTCTTTCTTTTTTTTATCTTTGATTTAAAAATTCTTAGCATATTAATTGAAATATCAACAGCAATGTAAGAAACACATGCTAAATCTTTCACTTCTATTGAGTTGTTTATGAAATCAAATAGTAAACCAGTTCCACATCCAGCATCCAATATAAATTTATTTTTCAACGAGTAATCTTTTAACAAGTTGTATTTTTCATATTGAATTTCAGTATATCTTTTCTCGTAGTAATCTGAAGTTGCGTTATATCTTTTTATTACCTTTTTTTTCTTATCTGGATTTTCTATCCTTCTTCTCAAAAAGACAACCAATTATTTCTAATTTTAAAAAAAAAAGAAGCTTGTTATCAGATAAAAAGGTTTTTATTCAAAAAAATTTATCTTTAAAATATTCTATTGTATAATTATAATAACAATTTTTTTTTTGAAAAGGTATAAAATGTCAAAGAATATAAATAACCTTCATCAGAAGTCTAAGAATCCTTTAATGATCTTACAAAATGCGCAGAAATCAAAAATTTTACTAAGATTGAAGGATGGAACAGAATATCGCGGGATATTGAAGGAGATAGATTCTTACATGAATATGATTCTAGAAGATGCGACAGAAATAATGGACGGAAGTCCAGTGGCGAAATACAACGAGATTTTTATCCGTGGCAATAATTTGCTTTTTGTGAAGCCAGACGCATCTGAGATCTTCTAAAATTACAATTATCCTAAGCATTCAGTTGCGTTTATCTAATTTTAAAGTTTTTGGTATTATCTCATTATTTTTAATTATCGCATAAGAGGCTGGATTAGGAGAATAAATTCCTCGATAATTAGCCGCTGAAAAGATAGACAATAATTGTTTGTTAAAAAACCATCTATATCCTTCGGGAAAGCATTCGTGAGCTCTAATAAGGTATTTTAGATTATTAGCTTCCATGAAATTATTAAAAACCTCTTCACCGAAGAATTTAATCCCCGAACCTCTAAAACTATTCTTGAAACCACGCAATTCCTCCTTGGGATCGTTCCAAAAAATTTGAAAAACCCCAGGCTTTATAATCTCTAAAACTAAGTGATCGAGATGTTTTGGTTTTAATCCCTTTAGTTTTTTTAAAATATCTATATCTTCAGGAATCCCTCCATGTAAACATAAAATTGAGTCGTTAATTAAAGCACATATAGGTAGAACATTGTACACTGCCAAAACGGCCTTAAATTTTTCGTTATTTCTGGAGTAATTAGACATATCATCAAATTTTTTTACAAATTTCATAAAAAAACCGTAAGCTATGTTTATTTCAAGTGTTTCATGGTTTCCTTTTAATATAAAATATCGAGTTGGGTTTAAAATTTTTAGTGACAACATTACTACCAAACATTCTAATTGTTTGACCCCCCTATCAACTATATCTCCTAAAGATATTATAAATCTTGGATTTTTTTCGTCTATAATTTCAATTAATCTCGTTAAGGTTTCTAAGTTTCCATGAATATCTCCAATTACATAAATTTCATCTGATTTTTCTACATTAAATTCTAATAAGAGATTCTCATTTTCAAAAATGTTTCTTGCTTCTATTAAAATCTTAGATATATCTTTAAACTCTAATTTAGAAATTATTTTAGGTTTCTTAATTAAATTTTGTAAAAAAGAACTCCTCGTGCTCACTGTTTATTCCCTCTTTTAAAAAAATTCATTATTTCTTTTTTTTATATAAGGGATGTAAATTCAATAAAATTTTTGGTAATATCTATTGTTTTTGAATTTTGGTTTCTTTAAGATGTGATAATAACTTACTAGATTTAATAAATAACGAGAATATTATATTATTTTAAATTCTAAATAAATTAAGGATTTAATCATTTATTTGATATTTTTTAATTAGAAAATAAAATTTATATGAAGAATCAAGGTTCTAATAATTTGTTGTCGCTCTTTGAAGAATTTATAATTAATTTTGAAAATAAAAAATTAGAAGAAAGGAATAATAATTTCAATTATGGTGTAATTTATACTCCATATAAGGTCACTAATTTTATTTGTAATATTACTTTTAAGAACTACTTTGAGGGAATATTTAATTCTAAATTTTTTCAAAATGGTTTTACGCTTAAAAATTTCATTCAGTTTTTCAATAATAATTCAAAAATTGTAAATAATTTGCGTGAAAAAATAAAAAACATTAAGATTCTTGATCCTTCTTGTGGTACTGGTAGGTTCCTTATCGAAGCCGCAAAATTTCTATTAAAAATTTACCGAATATTATTTCCCGAGTTAAAAGAATTCGATTCTAAGAAACAAATAATTCAAAATAACTTATTTGGAATCGAGATTGATAAAGATGCGTGCGTGATTTCGAAATTGAGATTAATTAAATGGCTGTTTTCGGATAGATCTGACTATTGTGCAGTCCTAAAAGATAAAGTTAAGATAAAAATGCTTGAAGACTTTAGTTCAATTTTTAACGAGATTAATATTAAGTTAAATATTTATAATTTAGATTTTCTTTTAGAATTTGATTCTGATCATCAATTTGAGATAATTATTGGAAACCCTCCTTATATTGAAAATAAAAAAATTAAAGATCAAGAATATAAGAAAAAATTATACGAAAAATTTGAATCTGCTTACAAATTATTCGATCTCTCAATTCTTTTCATTGAGAAATCTTTGAAATTTTTAAGAAATAATGAAGGTTGTCTTTCATTTTTAATAACAAATAAATTTCTTTCTGCTGATTATGGAATAAAAATAAGGAAAATGTTAATTAACAACACCGAACTTAAGGAATTAATCAATATTTCTTCGTTACCAATTTTTGACAAAACTGCCGCGTATCCTATTATTATTTCTTTGAAGAAAAGAATTCCTAACGGTAATAATGAAATTTTATTAAAGAAGTACAATAATTTAGAGAATTTGATTACCAATAATTATTCAGATTCTAAAATTTTACCCCAGAAATTAATTAAAAAGCTTCCAGCTTATGTTATACCTATTTCAGGCAATTTGAATTTGATTAGCTATTTATATTCTAATTTTCAATCAATGTCCACAGTAATTCAGGATTTAAAAATAATTTATAGACCGTTTGGATTTATTAATTGGGCAAAGAATTTTGATTTAATCACAAAAAATAAACAATCAAATACAGACTTAATATTAATCGGGACTGGAAATGTTGAAAAATATTATATCAAATTTGACAAGCGGATTAAAATCGCTAGTAAAGATGTAGAAGTCTCGTATTTTAAATTTAATAAGAAATTCAAAAAAAAATGGAAAGAATTAAGCGAAGAAAAATTAATTTTTAGAGAAATAGCCAAAGATTTAACATGTGTTTATGATCCAGGGATTTTTGCCAATATTACGGGGTTATACTTTATAAAAGTCCCTTCTTTTGACACAAATAAATTATTTTCTCTCCTTACAATAATTAATTCAAAACTAATTGACTCCGTGTTTAAAACGCTTTTTAGTACGCTTCATATGTCAGGGGGGTATTTAAGATTCAATGGAAGCTTTATTAGGAGATTGCCTATGCCTGATCAATTTCCGGTTTCCTTATCGTATTTAGGAAAAATAATTCAATTTCTTTCGCAATTACGATACGACTTATCTAATGATTCAAAATTAAAAATCGCAAATGAAAATACTTTGAAAGAAATCAATAACTACTTGGAATTTTTTAAAAAATTAGGCAATTCTTTAGTATTTTTCCTATATTTAAGAAAAAGGTATAAAAAACTAAATCAAAACTTTTTATTCCTAGAAAGGTTATTAAAATCTGAAATTAACTTCCCACTCATTCAATTTAAATTTCCTTTACCACGCTTCGATTTACCAAAATTTGTTACTGCGAAAATTGAAGAGTTAAAACAGAATTTGTCTGTAATCAGAAAGCTATATTTAAAATTAAGTTTACAAGTAAAATTAATCAAGGAAGTGGATGTTATTTTACAAAACTAAATTAAACTATATTTTTATTTATCGCTTCTAATTCTTCTCTATTGAAATAATTCAAATATCCTTCCTCTCTCAAAAATTTAATCACTGAAGGATGACTCATTAAATATCTTATTACTATTTTATCCTCAAAAATTTAAGAGAAAAATACTTCCTCGATTCATTCGCAAAAAACGAGGACATAATAGAAGAAGAAACCGTAAAAATTTTTAGAATTTTGATTTCTTAATATAACTAAAAGACATCTTTTTATATTTTATTACTTATTTTTATATTAGTTAAATAAGTTAAAGAAGTATTAAAATGAAAGAACTCAAGAAAAAATATGTTAGAAGAGTTATAAAGCTCGGAAATTCGTTCGCAATGACTTTTCCTCAAGACTGGACTCAACAGTCGAATTTGAAGGAAAAGTCTGAGGTTGTTCTATATCCAATTGACAATAATTCTATTGTTATAAAAACTTCTGGAAAAGATAAACAAAAAACTGTTTTGAATATTGATTCAAATAATTGGCCCATTCCGCTTATAAGACACGCATTAATTTCCGCTTTTAAATTAAATGTTGATGAAATTTTTATCAAATACAAAGACGAAAATCAGGAAAAAATTTTTGCATTATTAATTGATATGAGAGGTGAAATGATCGGCATGGCGTTTAAAGAAATAATCCAAGAAAACAAATATTATATTTATTTTTTACTTGATACATCAAAAACAACATTTAAAGAAGAATTATTAGATCTTATTGAAGTCTTTGATGTTATCATAAAAAATGTCATAGAAGGGTCTTTAAACAAAAATAGTAATTTATTATTAACAGAAATAGATAGAAAGTACGCTCTAGGAAGAAGAATTCTTATTACTGGATTGTCAGAATATCCAATCTCTAAAGGTTATCGCAATTTTCCAGTTATAAGATACCTTGGAGATAGAGTTGTTCTCCTCAAAACTCGCGATTTTATTAACGAAGCATTAAATTTAGGAAATTTCCCATCAGATATTATTAAAAAATATTCAGATTTACTAAGTCGAATTCCGTCTCTTTTGGTTAATATTATTGAGAATTATGATAACATAAATCTAGAAACTATTTCAAGTTTCCACGATTATCTTATCAAGCTCTCTAAATCTCTAGAAAAGATAAAGATTGGCGAGACTTTTGAAGAACTTGAACTTAGAAACACGATTAAATATTTTTTAAATAGTTTTCAGGCCTTTTTTGACATTGGAATGATTCGCTTGATAGAATCTGAGATAGGTATGATCTAATACCTTTAGGATGGATATCATTAAAATTTTTGAAGTTATAGCTTGTAAAGAAAAAAACACTAGTTCTTTAAATAATTATTCTTCAAAAAATGTTACCGAATTAAAAATAAAAGTGAATTTTTAGTGGATTTTAACAAAAAAATTTTCGCTGTTTTAGTAATTATAATTACTTTTTCATATAGATTAAGCATGCTTGCTGCTGGTGAAAGCATACCGGGTTGTGTTCATGGTGAATTATAACCATTAAACAACTTTGCATTCCCAAAAATTATTTTAATTTTTTTTTTTCGGTCTTTAAAGAATTAAAATATGTGGTAAAATAATAAAATCTAAATTATAATTATTATTTTAATAATCAATTAATTTTAATTTTAATATCCAATTAAATTAAGTAGTGAGTAACTGTGGCAAAGAAAAAAGCTCCTCAAGAATCGGAACATGAGGATATTCCTAATGGAAAAAAGGATGAGGATGGAGATGAAATTATTGATCTTTACGATGAACAGGACGATTTAACTGACGATATAGACTATGACCTCAGCAAAATTCAAGATGACATGCTTGCAGATGAAACTGAGGACGAAGAATCTGGTTATGAAGTTAGCGAAGTTGAAGCTTTGATGAGAAAAGTGAAGTGTGCTCCGTGTCCAGGTAGCTCAAGTAAGCCCACTTGTAAAGTTAGGGACGATTTCGGGTGTCCCCCAGATAAAGCTAAAAAGTAAAGAATCTCTTAAGGTGCTATTTCTAAAGACTTTAATTTCTTATTTAATTCTATTTTTTTATTCTTAAAAAAAAATAATCTAATTGTACTAAATTAAGTTATTACATACATAAATAGGATTTTCTTTTGTTAACTAAAAACAAAAAATACATCATTTTAATTGCTATTGATGTAATCGTCAGCGCATTCATATGGTATGTGAATGGCATCATTTTCAGAAATTCTTTTTGGATTTGTTTGATTTTATCTACTACAACTTTTTTAATTATCTTTACGCCTTTTGAAACTTATTTTAGTTGGAGAGACATCTGGTTTAATAGATGGGAACATGTTTATTTAAAAGATATTGAGATATTGAAAGTTAGAATTAAAGTTGAGGACGGTTATTTATATGCAAATTTGTTAATTTCAAAAAATCTTGATGCAAGACATTCAAAAAATACTATTGTAGTTGTAAGTTCGGGTTTTTCAGATACTATAAAATCTCTCCAATACATATATTACCCTCTAGTTATTAATGGATATATAATTTTAGCATACGATGCAAGAGGGATTGGAGAATCTAGAAAAATAGGTAAAAGAACCAATTTTATAAAACGGATAGAAGATTTTAATACAATAACAAATTGGATAAAGACTCACAATATCTATAATAAATTTGATATATATTGCATTGGAATGAGTATTGGAGCGATAACAGTACTATGCGGAGGATTTCCAAATAAAAATCTAAAAAAAATTGTGGCTATCTCATCAATCTCTAAGTACAACGAAAATATACGAACATCAAAAAAAATTGTCAAACTGAGTTATTATTTAAAGGAAATTAATTTAAAACTAGATGAGAAAGAAAATCAAAAATTATCTCCTTATAATATCATAAAAGAACTAAAAGATATACTTTCTCAAGATGAGTGGAAAAGATATTCTGAGAGAGTCTATTTAATCCATACTAGAAATGACCAAATAACACCGTATAAAAATTTTAAGGAAAATAGAGATATTTTAGAGTTGTTAACTGAAAATCAACTTATTCTGAATAAAGGAGGTCATACACAGAAAAAGAATGAACTTGCAATAGTTGGAGGCATTCTCAGATTTTTCAATAAGTAATTAAAATAAATTTTTTAGTTCAATTGAACCTTCTCAGTAATTTAAAGTAATATTTGCTTACTTCATTTAATTTGGCAAATAATATATCTGATCCAAAAGAATCCATTCCTAATTTTCTTACTCCGCAAAGTTTTGAAACGATTTCTTTTTCAGCTTTGGATAATGATCTCCAATTACCTATTACAGACGGCAAGTTTAGAAATGTTAAATATTATATAATAAATTAAAATAATTTAATCATTTCCTTTATTGTTTCGAGAACTAATTCAAGGCTTAAATTAATAAGATTTAATTTCTTTTCAAAATAATCTGGTTCTGTTTTAGATTTTTCTATTTCTTTAAATATATTAAAAAAGTGCTTTTGGGATTCCAATTCCATAGAATATACTTTGTCTCGGAATGTGGTGTCGCTTATTTTTACGATACATCCGTGATTCTGAGAAGAATAATCGAAAGCGGGGAAATTTGTATCCCATAACTTTCCCTTTAACTTATTATATACAATTTTAGATAATCTTTGACAATAATCTTTACTTTTATCGCTATAACAAAAATAAAATGGTAATTTACTACGATTATTTGACATGTATTCTAAAAATTTTTCATAAACAGTATCTAATTGTTTTATTGATAAATTAATATGTGTGTGATTAGCGTCTGAATTACATTTTGTAAACAATGGTTTACGATAGTAAGGGATGTTATACAGGTTAAGAACATTTAAAATAATGCATTCTTTAAGCCAGTGGTCGAATTTATATGTAATTGATTCTTTACTTAGTTTTTTGCTTAAATCTATTAAATCTCTTTGAAGCAAAGAAGTTTCGTGAAAATCTATGAAGTAAATTGTGATGTCTTTATCTTCCCAGTATTGCTGTAATAGGTTTTTTACAAGTTTAGTATGTTCTGGAATTGGATAATCGTTATGGTCATCTACTAAATCTTCATATTCAAGCGCAAAAGTACGGCGTCAAAATCTGTTGAGATTAGTTCCATTTTTCAAATAATATCCCGATTTATTATTTTTGCTTGGATTTAGAAATCCATATGGATTCATAAGAGGTAAAAAGATTAAGACTTGATTTTTTATTAGAATATCGTCAATCTTTATTTTCTTATCTTTAATAAGTTTTAGGAAATTTATTATTCCAAAAAGCCCATTATACTCATTGTGCTGAGCCGCTACAAACAATTTAAGATATTTGATTTTACTAATATCAAGAGACTTTGAAATTGTAACAACAGGTATAATCCCTTCAGAAATAGTATATGTTTCACATTTAAGATCTTCTAACTCATTGAGCTCTTTTAAACATTCAAGGATCTCATCAAATAATAATTGTCTCTTATGTATATCTAATAATTGTTTTAAAATCTCAAGTTCCATCTTTTATCTCTTTTTATGATCGTTTCTGTGTTAATTTATGATAATGTGATGTATAAGTGTGTAAATTTCTTTTGCATCCACCATAAAATATCATCTTCTATTTTAATTCATTACTATTAAATTTTATATAAATTTATATTTCTCGTAAAGCTCTATTTCTTTTTTTTGAAGGTCTTTTCATTTTTTTCTTTTATAAATAGTTTTTTCGTATAATCTTCAAGTACCTTAAAATCTCTTTGAGTTGTATCATTCGTCAAATTTTGTATGGTGCTATGAACTTGACCGTTTATATGGTCACTAACTTGATTTCTTTTCTCTTCTTGTATCTTTTTCTTTAAATATTTATTCTCATTTTTATAATCCCGATATGAATTCTTCTCTGAATTTTTAATGACATTAATGTTGTTCTCATTTTTTTTCTGAATTTTTACCTTTTTAAAATTATTTAATATTTTTTCATTATTTTCGTCAATTTCTCTAGGTGATAGCCAGAACCGTTCAATATCCCCCTTGTCAAGAATTCAGTATAGCTAATAGTAACCCTAATACTGAGAAAGACGAAGATGCAAATTATCCTTTATTAATTGAAAAACAAGCTAAAATTTCGTAACTTACGCGGGGTCTAGTTGCTAACGAAATTAAACATTCTCCAGTGCCCCTCAATAGTAGCGTGATATCTTCTAAATAAGTTGTTAATTTAGTTCTTTCCGTTAAGTCTTGAGGTGCAAAATACTGAACATCCTCGACTATTGTAATATGTTTTATATTAAGATATCTTAATGTAATTTAATAAACTCCTTTAGTTTTTTATAATTTCACTTTCTTATTGCCACAAAAGGAAATTGCTGTAGCAAGTATTTTGCATAACTTAACTAACGAAAATTGTTGAAAAATCTGGACATAATTTAAATTAACATGTTATTTGAGTAATATTTTCCCTAATTTTTCTATTGTTTTATGAAAAATTTTAAGGCTCTTTTTTTTTATATACTTTTAAAAAAATATATAAGTATTTACTTGTAGTATAGGTATAGGTTGTTACTCGGCTAAATATCTGTGTTTGGTCGAAGGACTTCAGTTATAGTCCAACATAATATATCCAGATTTGGGTATATTTTTAATAATTGTATTACAAGTAAATACTTTTCCCATTTATTTTTATGCTTTTTTTGTATACACGGCAGAATAGAATTTTATCTACCAAGCAATTAAATGAGTCTCATGAAGTGGTACAATATCATCCAAGTGTTTAATCTTAAACTTGTAACCTGGTACTAAACTTTGTATATATTTTTTTGTCCCAAAAAATTCCTCTGGATTATGATATATCCCTATTAATAATACTGGTTTAAATTCTTTAATTGTCCTTTTTGCTCCTTTTAGTGCTTCTAATTCATAGCCTTCGACATCCATTTTAATTAAACCAACAGAAAGATTTCTTTCGCTCACAAATTCGTCAATTGATATAACTTCTATTTCAGTATCTCCATCTTCATCAGAAACATATGAAGCAGAGCCTAAAGAATAGATATTTACAGTACAACTCTTTTTCCCTACACCCTTATTAATAGGAATTACCTTTCTCAAATTATTTGTCTTTATATTTTCTAAAAGAAGGCTATAATTATCCAGAATTGGCTCAAATGAATAAATTTTATTTGGAGTGTAATCCATTTCGAACATTAATGCTGAACCACCAATAAAACCTCCACAATCGAGAAAATCTTTATTATTCAAAGATTTTATAATATTCTGAGGTATAAACTTTAATCCATGTTTATATGTATAAACAGATTCTTGATAAAAGTCCATTGGCAAATTATATTTATCTTTAATGGATTGAATAGCGTTCATGTGTTCAAATACTTTATCTTCTTTACTAATAAAATTCATTACAGTTTTTATTATAGCATGAGCGTGCATAAATTCAATATCCCTTAATATAGTTTTTACTTCATTTTTACTTTTAGAATCTAAATCGTTAATAAAAGCTTCAATATCAGCTTGATACCCTTTAATATATTCAGAAAATCTTAATCCAATTTCATAAGATACTCGGATCATAGCGATTAAAAAAATTAATCTCTCTTTTTGAAAGATTGTCAATTTTTTATTTTTGGCAAATTTACGAATAATTTGGCTTCTTAATATTGAAGGTATCATCACAAATCAGAAAATTTATTTAAAATTAATGAAGTAATCTTGACATTTAAAATTAACAAGGAAATAAATTATACTAACTCATTCCATTTTGTAAAATTAATTATTTTTTTGTAGTTCTTGATCATACTGGTAAATAATGAACAACCGATACAGAACATATTAACAAAATCGTCTAATGTTAAATCTAAAAGCTTAGCATTTTTTCTTGATATACCGCGACCTCGTTCAATTTCGATAACGCCGCTATAACCCGATAGATTAACTACAAATTCTTGCTTGTCTAAATCCCCTGAATAGCTTTCCCTCGCAATCCTAGCTAATCCTCCGATAGGGACAATTATTCCATCTTTTTGGGTCATATAAATTCTAAGATCGAAGGTATGTTTGGCTTCCCTCCAGTCAATTAAAGAGAAATCCGCCATTTCCTGAATTGTATATGGAAATGGATTTCGATTTTTCATGAATTTTGTGAAAAATTCCTTTTTGCTATGTTCTATTAAGTTTTTAATGTTAGAAGAATCTTCTTCAGGGGAAATAGGAATAACCCCTGCCCCTCCCGATCCCCCATCGGGTTTAATTATAAATGGTTTTTTATATTTGGTGATAACGTGGTTGATCTTGTCGGCTAATTCTTTTTCATCATAAGCTTTAGTAAACATAAGATATTTAAGATTATATTTTTCAAGTATATCCTTGGCAAAATGACTAGCTAAATAAGTTAATGATTTATCGTCTGTGATTCTAAAAATAGGATTAACAATAATGGTGTTTATTTTACGAAAATCTTCCTTCATTAATTTTGCAAACTCATCGTTATGGAATCGTCTCGCAATACCATCACCAATCAACACATTTATTCTTTGGCCTTTTATTTTTACCCAATTATCTGAAAACGAGAGTGTAGTTGATATTTGTTTATAATCTGCTATTAAAAACGCCACATCTTTCTCAAAAGATTGATTAAAATTTTTTATATCAAATATGTTTACTGTTAGATTTCTTTTTTGTAATTTTTTTCTAAAATAATCTATCATTATAACTTTTTCGTGAAATAGACCGTCTTTTATTGGAACACCGACCAGAACTAAAACCTTATTATCCCCCCGTTTGTTGCTTTTAATAGCTTGATTAATTGCTTTAAAATATCCGTCATACATTAATACTTGTTGCTTCTCTGATATGGAGGAAAGTCCTCGATTTGACCCACCATTTGTCTCTAAAAGAAAAAACTTTTTTCCCCCTAGCTCATCGCATACCATAAAATCAATGCTACCGGCGTAAAATAAGTCGTTCTGACTCAAATAATTGTCTTTATATCTTTCCATTACTTCCAAGGCTTTTAGCCTTACTTCATCCACAAAATCATCGTCTTGTGAATATCTAATTGGAGCTGTAGAAACTAAATCAAACCCAAATGATTCTCCTAATTTAACTAATTCAACATCTGAATGTGAAATTTCTTTAGTCATCAAATGTATAAACTTAGAAAGTCCATCCTCTTCCATAAAAATCAATATAAAATAATTAAAGAATTTAATTAAATCTAATTTAAAGAAAGAAATTATAGATAAAGGTACCCCTGATGATTTCCTTTTGTCGACAATCTAAGACTTCCAAGCAAAATCTTTTTGATTTTCATTTGTTGCTTGTAGGAAAGATCACTGAATATGAGAATATAATCTTTTTCTAAATTTATAACAAAAAGCAGTCCAATCTTAATCATTTTCGAATCTTCTGTTAATAAAGAAATTATAACATAATGATAAGGAAGTCTAATTAAATCATTGATATCTATTTCCTTTTCAAAAATTTGATTTGATTCTAAATCGTATTCTGTCTTTACGAATTTAATATTATTTTTAGATATTGGTATGGAGATCTTTCTATAACTTTCCAAAACACGTGCAAATTGCGATTGTCGCAGGAAACGCCGTTCCTCCTTATCTTTATCGTAGAAATATTTGTTTTTTACGTCTATTAAATATATCTTTCTATTTTTCCTTAATTTAGCTGTCTTTTCAATAGATTTTAATTCTTCGATTGTATCGTCGTGAAACACAATAAGAATATCGGGGTCTACTATTTTGATAAAAAAATTCTTATAGAGCACACCAGCTTCTTGTTTAACCCAACCATCGCTATCTATGAGGAGGAAATCTGTTTTTTTATGTTTCTTAAAATAATTATTAATTAAATTCCTACAAGAATGAGATACAATAAATTTATAATTTCCTTTAGGGAAAGTAGCACCAATAAATACCGTGTCTTCAGTATGGATATCTTCGCTTGATACGACAGAATCTTTAATTTCTCCAATGTTAATAGTAGTTGGGAGATACATGACTTGCTGACCAAGATCACTGTCTAAATAGCCTCCATTTAATCCCTCTCTAAGGAAATTGTTCGCCAAATATTTAATAAGCGTAGTCTTTCCGCTACTAAGCCCTAAAACCATTATTTTTAACAGGTTCCCCTCATTCTTTTTGATTTCTGCTATAACTGAATCTTTAATTTTTACCCATTTACTTGGTATGGAATTTTCCTCAATTTCTTCAACATTTTCGTCGTTTGATGTATATATATCTAATTTAGAATCTTCTATAGCAAATAAAGGATATAATTTAGCGCTCGGAATAATTAGAACATTCTCATCTTCAAATTCAGAACCACTTGAAGACGAACTTTCTTCTATAGGAACGATTAGCTTACCAAAAACTTCCAATTTTCCTTCCAACAAAGTAACTCTCGTTGGACCCTTAACCAATAAAGTATGCCCCTTTTTTATGTTCTTAATCATACTACTCTCATCTTATCTTATGTAAATAATAATTTAAAACTATTCATTGATCTCAAGTGTTAATATATAAAAAAAAAAATTCATTTTTTATTAAAAAATTAAATATTTAATTCGTATACGCGGAAGATTTCTTGAAATCCTAATTTAGCAAACAATTTTTTAGCAGCTTCATCTAAATTTGTTTTTAGAGATAATCTAATTGATTGAATGTGGTTTCTTTTGAAATAATCAACGATATATCTTATTAAATTTTCACCTATTCCTGTTCTCCTTCGTTCCTCTTTTATTATTAAATTTGAAATATAGCCAAATCGAAACCCTTGATCTGAATTGACTACAGAACAATGTGCCATCCCAAGAACTTCTTTTGAATTGTTGTTAAATGCAACCATCACTTCTGAATTTGAATCTCGTTTCATATGCTTTTCTAAATTCGTTCTCCACCTTTCTTCATCAAATTCTTGTCCTTTCATTGAGCAAAGATTTTTCATTAAGCTTGTAATCTCATCAATGTCTTGTTCAGAGAATTCTCGTATTATCATTATATAAAAATTTTAATAAAACAATTTAGGTAATTAAATAAATAATAAATATTTATTTTTTAAACAGTGTCATTTGTTCAATTACTAATATTTCTTTTCATTTCTTTAAAACAAGGGATACATAAGTTTTTATTATCGTGATTTTTTATTCGAATACTCATTGTTGGATCTCCACAATTATCGCAAATAATCGACCCGTGTATTTGAGCCATATCAGGAGGATTAAATGATACATACTTTATTTCAAAAACCTCTTCAGGATTAGAATTTAATATTTCTTCGATTCTCTCTTTTTTTGTTAAATTTTGATTTCCAAATCTGCTACTTTTTAAAGATAATTTCACAGCTTTTTTATTTTTTCTATTATAAAAGGTGTAGTTATTCTTACCATAATCCAAAAAAACTAGATTACCCTTTCCAAAAGTAGTCCCAAGCAGAGTTTGTAAAGCGTCAACGCTGCAATTATTATTTTCAACAACTGCTACCAACTCTTCGTCAATTGAAAATTCGTTTCCATGCTCCAAGATATACTTAGACACTAATACACCTAACACAACCCCAGGACAAGCGTGTCCGTGAAAATGAACGGCCTTTTCCATTAACTTTTTTACTTCCAAATTGAAAAACTCCATTTTAAGATTTAATAAAATAAATCTCACGCATAATTTATAAAATCTTCCAATATTTAATATAATTAAGATGAAATTTTATGGAAATTAAAGAAATCCATATTAAGAAAAAGGAATAACTAAAGTTTATTTTCTTTTATTTCTGTTTTTCTAATTTATTCATTATATTATCAATATGCGATCCCTTCCAGTATAGCTTTCCACATTTAAGATTTTCACATCGAAAAAAATTATCATGATATTTAAAAGTCTCAGCTTTCATTTCTTCTTTAATTAGTTCCTTATCAATTTTTTTTAAATTTGAATTACAAACAGAACATCTAGCTTCTTGTATATTAAAATCATAAATCAAACCAAGTTTAGCTTTAAGTTGATTAAGGTAATTATATACACCTTCACCCTCTAAATATATGCTATTATCTCTTGCCTTTCTATGAAAAATATAATCTTTAGTAATTATGATTCTATCTTCCTTAAGAGCGAATTCTAATAATTTATCATCTGGCACTGGGTTTATATTAAAGAGATCTATTAAATCGTTAGCATAAATAGTGTCATAAGCGAATATGCGAAGTAGGCGTGTGAGTCGTCCACACATAGCATCTGTTAAAAACTTCATCTATCCCATCTCTACTATAGATATATAAAATCATACATATATAAAATTAAATAGAAAAGTTATCATCTAGAATGAGAATAAGTTTAAAATTTAAAATTTCCTCTCAGTCGTTTTTCCTTTAATTTAGCATCCTTAAAGCTCATTCCAAATATTTATTGCATTTTTTCATCAATCTGAGCGCTTCTATATAACTTAATAGAGCTACAATACAAACATCGTAAATATCAAACTATTTTACTGAAAAACAGGTATTAAAGAAAAGAAAAAAGACTTTAGCTAATTGTTGCAAAAAAATTAAAAAATTAGAATGTGAAAAAAAAAATTGGAATTAGTTTTTAATTCCAATTCTGCATGACAATTATCTAACGTCGTATTAATTATTATTAAGTACCCTTTTAAACATCACATTTTAATTAAATTGAAACATAATCCCTAAAAGATTTAGTTCATTCATTTATTCTATAATTAACTTTAATAAAATTTCTTAATATCTAATACTTAAATTTTCTACATCTTTAGGCTTTGTTTTCTTCTTATAAGCAAAGAAACTTACAATTCCAGACAGAACAAAAATTGCACTAATAAAAATTGTAGAGTAGATAATATTTAAGATGTCTGCTATATCCTCATTTTCTTGTTCTTCTTTTTTTTCTTTGTCTTCGTCTTTTTCATCTTCCGATTCTGAGCGTTCTTTTATCTTAACATTCAAAGTAAACTCTCTGTCATTAAGGATTTCTGTTCCGTTTAAAACAATTTCAAAGTTAAAATTATCATTTTTTTTTAAGGTTTTTTCAAACGTTTTAATCTCAATAATTCCATTCTCGTCTGTTCTATGTATTTCTTTGTATAGAAACACATTTCCACTAAATACCTTTAATTCCAGATAATAATCTTCGAGAAAATAAACCGTCTCATTCATAATATAATAAAACTTAATTTTGAAGATATAGTCTTCGTCTAAATCTTCATAAAGAGTGTCGGTAAAACCTATTAAATCATAAAGTATAGATAGCTTTTTCACATAAAATGAATATATAAACACAGAATTGTTATAAATAGGATCGTCTTTAATGAAAAGCTTAATGAAATGTGTACCCATTTCGTTGATAGCTAAAGAAATGTTTATCATACCAATCTCATTTGTTGTATCATTTTTGAGAGAATAATCCGTATCTGAAGTATGTTCAATGTAGATTAATTGATTTACTAACGCAAAATTCTCAAAGTCAGTAAAATTAGCATTGAAATTTTGATTTTCTCCAAGTTCTAAATTATTTTGAAATCCTGACACTTGACAAGTAACATTTCTCTTTAAAATCTCTATATTTATAGTCGCTTTGTAATCAACTATAATATCTCCGCCATCATCATAATAAGAACGCACTCTAACCCGTAAAGTCTCTGTATTATTAGTAATACTATGTATTGGGATTGTCCAATTCTCACTTAGACTATCTGGCGGGTCTCCTGTTACATTATCCATCCAATTACTATTCCATAATATTTGGTCTATACTGTTTCGTATCTCTATTCTTACAGCTTGATAATCTGGAGGGACATAAAAATTAGACCATGTTAAATTTATTTTAATTTTCTCTGATGTGTAATAAGAAGTTTTATCTGTAGTAAATTCCTCCACATAAACATAATGAGTATCTCCTTTCACATTATTCATTAATCCTAAAAAACTTACAAACAATAAAATTGCTATTAAAATTCCATTTCTTTTCCTCATTAACAATTTTTTTACATTCCCTTTAAAAAACTACGATAAAATCTCTTCGTTTTATTAATTTACTGAATAATTCGACTTACTGAAACTGACCCTGATACCTATTTTATAATTACTACAACATCTGGTTTCAAATTTTTCTACTCGTTTAAACCAACATTTTACTTAATTTTATGAAAAAAAGTATGAGTTTAAAAATCTTAAACGAAAATTAGTTCTGTCATGCATGTAAAAAAAGGTCTAAAAACCATTGGAAAGAAAGTAAAGTATAAAATTAAAGAATTCGTTGCGGACGAATACGGCGGGAACCTCGTAGAATATGCGCTGCTAATCGGATTTGCGTTATTTATCTTTTTTTTGATAATTACCATGATTATGTCAATGCTGGATTGGACTATAGGCCAGTCGAACGAGTTTTTTGACACGGTTTCTGGACTTGGAGAATAAATGCTATAACAATATAGTATTATAATGAAATATCCATTTATTTTTTCTTATGCACAATAGTTTGAGAACGATTCTTAAAAAAAATTTCTAAGCTTTACGAGAAAATTATATTATTTAGAACTCCATAAATTAGCTTTTCTCATATTTATACACTTTATCTTTATCTTAATTGTTAAAATGTTTATTGGAAAGGGTCGTATAATGATAATATTATGCGCGAGTTAAAGAAAAATGTAAATTTTAGTTAATCTTTCTTTTTAAAATGAGTCTCTTTAATTTCATTAAATCTTTCTTTTATTTTTCCTGCCAAATCTTTAGCATTACCTTTTACATAAAAACTATACGCTTGATTTAGCAATTCAAGGCATTTTTTGTATTCTCTGTTTTTATAGTGATTCTCCGCAATTTCAGCAAGGTTCGCCGCTTTTTTGATGAAAAACTCTAAGAACTGTTCCGAAGTATCGATTTTTTTGTTCATTTTTTTGAATAATCCAATTATAAATTTAAGATATAATATAATTTACATCGTAATAAGATTATCTAAAAAAAATTGAAGAAGTAAAATCCCAAATTTTTAATTTTAGTAAATGGAATTTTTTATATTCAAAATAACTTAATACTGGTAAATGAGGAATTGATAATAAAAATCGGTATAATTGGTGCTGGTGTGATGGGGATGGGTCATATCATGGGTTTCAATAGGTTATCAGACTGCCAAGTTGTAGCCATAGCTGACCCAAACGAAAAACAACTGGAAATGAGTCGCCATGTGTTTAAGAAAAATTCACCACAATTATTTACCGATTATAAAGGCCTATTAAAAATGCCCGAAATACTTGCGGTTGTCATCGCCACTCCAACCTATTTCCATACGCAAATAACAATTGAAGCTTTAAAAGCAAATAAAGATATATTTTTAGAAAAACCAATTGCCCCCACCATTCAGGAAACAGATTCAATTATTAAAGCTTTTGCTAATACAGATAAGATTGTCCAAGTCGGATTGGTCTACCGTTATTCGAACCTCTATCGTACTATGGCTCATTTAGTTGAAAAGGGAACATTTGGAAATATAATGATGGCTTATTGTAAAGAATACAGGGATAATTTCCCAAGTCACTGGTTTTTTGATCAAACTAAATCTGGGGGTGCTATACTAGACAAGAATTGCCACCATTTCGATATTTTTAGCTGGTTTATCCGATTTCCTCCAAAGAAAGTATTTGCAATGGGGGGACAACATGTTGTCAAACAGGGACATAAAATTCAATGTTCCTACTCCTCGCATCAAGGGGAAATCCTAGTAAATCCAACAATCGTAGATCACGCTAATGTTTTAATTGAATATGAAAATGGTGCCAAAGGGAACTTGGGCTTATGTATGTATGAACTTCAACCCATTGAAGGGCTTGAAATTGGGATTATGGGTGATAATGGAGCGTGGGCATTAGCAAAAAAAGACCTCAATCTCATTATTGCTAGCGGTCCAATTAGTAAAATGGAAGAAGTAAGTGTGGATTATTATTCAGATAATGAGGGAATTGGTCATATTGGTTGTCAAATAGAACGACGGGAATTTCTTGAATGTATCAAAACAAGGAAACAACCTTATGCGAATTTATTAATCGGAAGAGAAGCATGTGTTGTCTCACTAGCAGCAGAAAAATCAATTAAGGAAAAACGTACGGTCTCGATTTCAGAGTTTTATAATTCTGAGATTGATGCGATTTTTCAAGAGTTAGGATACATTAAACATCCCGAGACGCCACAAGTCTTTTCTTTACCTGCGTCTCAATTAAAATTTAAATTAAAGAGAGAACTAAAAATCAAAGAGAGAAAATTAAAGAGAGAACTAGAGAAAATCAAAGAGAGCTTTGCAAAATTATCGAAAGATCAAAAACTGTGAAAATATTCGGTTAAAATAGATTTTGGAATTTTCTAAAGCCACTAAATCTACTTTTTTTCAAAATCTTCTCTGTAATTAAAAACAACTTTAGCTATTTCTCCTAAATACATAGTTGGATTCATAGCCTTTTTACATTTATTACACTTAAAATCTACCATACCTTCTATTGACTCCATAATTCCATCTTGGCAGAAAGCACAATTTTCAAAAGACCATCGGTCAATAATTTTACAAACTTCGTTAAAAAATTCCTTTTCGATTGACATGTCTAAATCAATTTTATTTTTAAAATCCTATTTTCTAAGAAGAGATTCTTATTAAAATTTTTATTCTTAGTTTCTATAAAATGGAGGGAACGAATCCTTCAATTAACAAATGATCTAACAAAACGATTGCCGTCATGGCCTCAACAACTACTACGGCTCTCGGAACTATACACGGATCGTGTCGACCTGTCATTTTTATCTCTACATTTTTCATTGTTTCTAAATTAACTGTTTTTTGGGAAATTCCGATAGTTGCTGTCGGTTTAACCGCTACCGTAAATTCAATAGGCATGCCTGTGGAAATTCCTCCAATTATTCCTCCAGAATCGTTTTTGATAGTTCTGATTTTTCCATCGTCGCTAATTCTCCATGGATCATTATGTTCAGATCCTTTCATTTTTGCGGCTCTAAAACCCGCTCCAAATTCTATTCCTTTTATTGCAGGAATTGAAAAGATCGCTCTACTTATGTTTGATTCTAAGCTATTGAAAACTGGACCGCCGATTCCTTCAGGGAAATTATTTACAACGCATTTTATAGTTCCACCAATAGAATTCTTTTCGTTTTTTATTTTTTCGATTGCTTGTTCCATTAACCTTGATTTTTCTGAATTCATTGTTCTCACGGGTGATTTTTCTCTCAATTTAATGAATTGTTCAAGATCTTCGATATTATATATCTCTTCGTCAATAATATCTCCAATACTTCTTGTATAAGCAAAAACTGATATATCATACTTTTTTAATATTTGTTTAGAAATCGCTCCTGCCATCACAAATCCAGCCGTTATCCTGCCAGAAAATCTTCCCGATCCCCTATAATCTGCAAAACTCCCATATTTTTTAAAAGCAGAAAAGTCTATTTGAGATGGTCTTAAAATATTTTTAAATCTTTCATATTTTGATGAATCTGTATCCTTATTTTCTATTATTAAACAAATTGGAGCTCCCGTTGTTCTATCATTAAAAATTCCAGATAATACTTTTGCCTTATCATCCTCCGAACGGGAAGTTGTCAAAATCGATTGTCCTGGTCTTCTTTTATCTAACTCATATTGTATGTAATCTAAATCAAATTCCAATCCAGCAGGAACTCCATCTATAATTATCCCGATTAAATCCCCATGGCTTTCACCAAATGAAGTTATCTTAAAGATCCTTCCGAATGTATTATCTCCCAATTCATTCCCTATTTTTTTTATTAGTTAGAAACTGCTTAATTTTCTTAACTGATTAATGATATATAAGTTATTTGATAGAATTTTAATGTAATTAAAATTTTTATATAACATATATAATTCTTCCTAATAATTTATTTAATTATTTTCCTATTAATTATTTGATGGGAATAACTATAAATCCTACAACTAGTCTAAACGGCGAAATTATCGCGCCCGGTTCTAAAAGCTATTCGCACAGAGCTTTTATCGCAGCTAGTCTAGCAGATGGAGTTTCCATTGTAAAAAATCCTCTTTCATCTGGCGATGTAAAAGTTACACTTAGCATTTTAAAAGCGTTAAAAGTAAACATAATAGAGGAAACTAAGGATTCTTACTTAATTCAAAAAAGTTTAGATTCCTTTAAATCAATTAAAAAACCTCTTGATTGTAAAAACTCCGGGACATCAATAAGAATTTTTAGTGCGTTAAGCCTTAGGATCAAGGGAGGCTTATCATTCACGGGAGAATTTTTAAAAAGAAAACGACCAATTATTCCATTGTTAGATGCTTTAAAATATCTAGGAGGCGAGTATGAAATAAATGAAGATCTCATTAAAATCAAACGATCAAAACCACAATGTAATACTGTAAAAATTCGAGGAGATATTAGCTCGCAATTTATAACTGCTTTACTGTTTGTTAGTCCCCTATTAAAGTGCGATAATAAAGATTGGATTGAAATTGAATTAACAACACCTTTAGTTTCATATCCATTTGTAAGAATTACTTTAGATGTATTAAATTCGTTCGGTATTTATATTCAAGAACAATTAAATGAACAAAAATTAGGTAAATATATTATTACATGTGGACAAAGATATAGGCCTCAAATTTATGAGATCCCTGGAGATTTCTCTTCTGCCTCTTTTATTATTACGGCTGCTATATTATCACCAGAGGATTCGACGATAACAATAAAAAATTTAGAATATGAGAAAGGTCTTCAAGGAGATAAAAAAATAATTGAAATCTTAAGAGGAATGGGTGCTAATATTGAGATTATGCAAAATCAAATAATAATAAAAGGAAACATTTCAAAATATCCGTTAAAGGGTGTCAAAGTAGATTGTTCAGAGATTCCAGATCTCTTTCCAATTTTATCAGTGTGTGGCGCATTTGCCAAAGGAAGAACAGAGTTATATAACGCTTCAAATTTAAGATTGAAAGAAAGTGATAGAATTTCTGTAATGTCGAGAGAATTGGTAAAAATGGGAGTTAAAGTTAAAGAAAAAAAAGATAGATTAATTATCTATCATAGTAAAAATATCAAAGGGTCTTTGATAAATCACGAGAATGATCATCGAGTTGCAATGGCGTGTTGTATTGGTGCCTTATTTGCTAAATCGAGTTCACAAATTCACAATGTAAAAATTGTTAAAGACTCATATCCAAATTTCATTAACGATTTGAAAAAATTAGGAGCAAATATTGTAGAGAGATAAATGTGATCAATTAGACTGCTCAATTAAATTTAACTACGAATTCTTAAAAAAGGTTGATAGTCTTAGCATTTAAAAAAAAATTATTGAATGAAAGAGTATTTATCTGAACGATTTTTGACGCCTTGCTCTTGCTTTTTTACCACCAAATTTTTTAGGCTCAGTTCTTCGAGAATCACCGCTTAATAGAGAATCGTCGTAATTTCTAAGCGTTTTCTCCATAGTTTTCGTTCCTATAAATTTGTTAATAGCCTTCGCAATGCATATCCTCACTGCATCAGTCTGACCCATAATACCTCCTCCTCGAACACTTATTAAAATATCGCATTTCTCTAATTTCTCGTGTTGTGCAACTTCTAATACCTCTTGGATTCTATATCTAGCTATTTCTGGTTGATATAAGTGTAAAGGAACATTGTTAATTTTTATAACTCCCTTAGAAGGATATCTTAAAACACCCCTAGCGATGGCAGTTTTTCTTTTTCCCGACGATTGAATTACTTTTTGTTTTTCAGACATTTATTTAAACCTCAATTTCTCTTTTATTCCAACCTATTCTAAGACATAAATTCTCTAAAGTAATGAATTTATTGTAATATGATAAACGTGTTTTATCGCTATTAAGTATTTCTCCTGGCGTTAATTTTTGATATCTCTCTTTAAAACGCTCAGGAATATCTGAAATATAAACATGAATTTTATGTAAAGTAAGTTTTCCCCGCATTTTCTTTCTAGGGAGCATCTTTTTAATTACATTTCTCATGAAAGTATCTGGTCGTCTTGGCCAAAATGGCCCTCTACGGGGATTTGTTGCCGTGCTAATGTTCAGCTTTGCCAAATATTTTTCGTGAATATTTCTTTTAGTACCACTTATAATGGCGTCTTTAGCGTTAATAATTACAATATGTTCTCCTAAAAGCGCTTTTTTAGCGACTTGACTACAGAAGCGTCCTAAAATCTTATTTGTAGCATCTAACACTGTCCATTCTTGCACTTTGATTCACATTTCAACTATTTTTTAATTAGTAAAAAACCTTGACATTTTTCCCTTGAGGGTTTTGTTCTAATAATTCTTCAATTGAAATTATTTTGCTCCCCGAAGTTTCAATTTTTTTTCTAGCTGGTTTCGAAGCAGAAAGGCAAGCAATAGTGAGTTTATGATCTAATTCTCCAATTCCTAAAATCTTTCCTGGAATAACAATAACATCGTTATTTTTTGTTCTTTTATTAATGCGATATAGGTTTGCCTTAACCTTATTTCTGCTTGGTCCGGATAACTTTTTAGAGACCTTTTTCCATATTCTTCTCTTAGTTTTCCATAAGTCTCTAATTAATTTCCTATTATAATAATTTGAAGGACCTGTAATACGGTGACTCATTTTTATTCTTTAAATATTCAATAATTTAATAAATTTTTGATTGAACTACTCTTCAATCTCTACTTCCTCTAATTTTGTAACAAACTCGTCGATTTTTTCAACGAATATCTCAAAAGTTTTTCCAATAATCGTATCAAATGTAAGGACTCCATCGCTTTCTAGCGAATATATAAAGGTATTATCTTTCCAATTTACTTTGATAGCATCATTAGAACTATTCTCTTCGCATGCTTTACATAAAACACAAGTCTTCCAATAATCGTCCTTTAATTTAAGCTTATCGTCCGTTAATTCAAATAATTTTATAGGACACATTTTTGCGATAAGCATTTTCTCTTCAAGATCTTTTATTTTACTTTCGTCGAATTCTATTAACGGATAAAATCTATAAAAACAATTTGAAACCGCAGAAAATTTAGCGTGTTGTTTTGCTAAGCCAAGGATCGCATAACACTCTATAATAATTTTACTATTTTTATCAATCTTTACAATAGGTATTTTATCGTTAACGGGAACAACATTTGGGTCGTTAGAATTTAAATCACCTGAGTAAACTACTAAATAAGCGTTAGTTTTGTTATCAATTTCGCATGTTAAAGAGACCTGGCAAAGTGGGCAGCCGAAGCCCCCGCACTCGCAATCTTGGGGTAAATTATAATATTCTAAATTGGTGCTAAGAGGGATCATTCCAAGTCGATGAGCTAAAATTTCGTCGTATAAAGGTGAATCGTTCTTTAAAATGATTACCTCATCAATTGCGAAGACTGGAATTTCTGTGATGATAATTCTTCTTAAAGCGTTTGCCATCTCTAACGAAATCCCTTCAATAACGAATGTAAATTTCCGTCCATCTTTTTCAAGAATTTCGAGGTTCATGTTATTATTGAAAATACGCGCTAAAAAATAAGTTTTTCTGTTCTAAACTAAAAAATTAGGTAGAAGAAATTAATAGAATTTGAGATATTCGTACGCTTTATTTTGATTTTGAAAACAATATTTAACCTTTTGGAAGTCTTTTCTAAATTCTGCGATTTTAGAGATATTGAGTAAAGAATATAAAAGTTGGTTATTTAAATCAAGAACGAAATCAGCACAAATTAAATTCATGTTCTCACAATTTATTAAAAATGAAGGAGATGATACAGGTAAAAAAATTTTCAATTTAGATTGGATTTTAGGAATTAACAAAACAGGGTTTGAATTTTACACATCAGATCACCCTATTTATATTCATAATCCAGATAGAAGCCAAGTACCATTAGAAGGTTATGGGCAATATGCTTATTATTCTAAAGCTGTGCGGACACATTTTCCTTTAAATCCAAGACTTTGTTTAATTCTATATGATGGGGATAGTTATCCAAATGCAAAGAAATTGGGAGAAAAAATGCTCATAGATGTGGAAGAGTTAAATTGGATAAATACTCAAACAATCGCACAATCATATAGAACTATATTTTCCAAAGGAAGAGATTTCTACTTTGTAAAAAAATGCTTGAAAAAATTTCATGTTTTAAAAGATCCCTATAGAAATAGAATTTTTTCTAGATATTAAAGAACGATGAATGTGTTAGGGAATTTTTAAATTAAACATTACTGTTAAGACTTTAAATTGTTTTTTAAATATTGTTTTCGGGCAAAAAATTTTAATACATGTGAACTCGACCCGAACTCGACCCGAGTTCAATTTTTTTAGTTTGTACAAAACAAGAAGAGATTATTTGTTTTCAACTTTTACCATATCCCCTCATTATCATTTACCTGTTAATTTTAAGCGGGAAGGGATTTTAACTTAATTAATTCAGATCAAGCAAAAGGTATATCTATATTTTCAGTTTTCTGTTGTCTTAATTTTTCGTTCTTTAGAATTTTGCTCTTGAAAATTTCTTCGTCTTCTTTAGTAAGGTAAATGTTTATCTTGTTCTCATTAGAGTTTATCCCAACTTCTTTTAAAGTGACATCGTCGTGTAAAAATTGATTTTTAAATCGAATTAGTATCTTTATAGAATCGTCTAATTTTAAACCCTTTCGATACTCTTTCTTTAACTCTTTAACTTTCGCGTCTAAATTCCAATTAAGAGTTTTTTCTTCTTTTTTACTTTCTTTTACGTTTTCGCCTGCTAACTGATTTTTCTTTTCCATTGCTTCAGGTTTACTTTGCCTTTCTTTTTTAACTAAGGAATTAATGTAATCCTTTAATTCCTCGAAACCGTCGTCTTTGCTTGTTGTATTTGCTTTTTCGGAGTTTTTATCGTAAAATTTCATGATTTCTTTTTCTTTCTCGTATTCCGTTTCTAATTCTAATTCTTTCCTTTCTTTCTGGATATAATCGTTTTTTCCGTTACTATTGGTCATATCTTTCATTTCCTCCTCAATACTATTATTTCTTTCTTCTAAACTATTAATCTCAACATTTATTTCATTAATATTTTCTATATCCTTAGGATTTATCAAATTGTTCTCGTATTCGTAATAATCGTATTCTGGTTCAAATTGTAGCTCTTTATCTTCGTTGTTTTCTACACCTTTCGCATTTTTAACTTTATTATCCTTCAAATCTTTCATTCCCTCGTTACTTCCATATAAATTATTTTCGTATAGAGAAGATAAAAACAAATACGCTGAAACGCACAATATTATGAAGAAAATGTTGCTATAAACTACTGAATCTGAAGATTTCAATGATAAAAATGTTTGGTTTAAGTTAGAAGCTGATATTATAACGTAAAGAATTACCAATATTACGATTAAAGTAATTATTACAAATTTTAATTGTAACGAATAGAAGCTCTTATTTTTATATTTATAAAATAGCACTATTACAACTAAAACGCTGGTTAAAATTAAATAAATTAAAAAAAATTCGAAAGAAGAAATAAGACTTGACATTTTCCTACAAATGTTTATAGCTACACCTTATGCAACCTATAAATTGGTAGAAAATGAGATATAAATAATACGAGATTTTTTTACGGTAACGATTCAATGGGAAAAACTTGTTTCTATTATTAGATAAAATATTTAACTGCAGGATCAAATGGAATAAAAAAATGACTATGTTATATTCAATCATCTGCATATTTACGAGCTACATCTGCATATTTACGAGCTACATTTTTTATGTTTTTTTGTTTGTCTGTTTGTAACTTTTTTTATTCTCTCTCTCTAATATAGTTTAATAAAATTTCAGATATTCATATGCCTTATTTGGCATCTGGAAACAATATTTAATTTCTTGGAAATTTTTTCTAAACTCCGCTATTTCTTCTTTTACTTTTTTTGGTTCTTGCCTATCTATAATCAGCTTTTTGAAATATTCTGCAATATCTATCATTTCTTGCTTGCCCATTCCTAATCGAGTAACTTCAGCGGTTCCTAACCTCAATCCGCCTGGATTCATGTAATGTCTATTTTCGCGTATGTCATTTGGTAAGAGATTTCTATTTACAATTATATTCGCCGATTCTAATAATCTCTCTATATCTCCCCCTAATCCAATTGTGTTCCCGAAATTTTTAATATCAACTACTATTTGATGACTTTCTGTGAATCCTAAATGAGGACAGAGCACTTTAAATCCCCTCTCGTTTAATGCTTGACCGAAAGCTTTTGCGTTTTCAATTACATTTTTTTGGTATTCTTTCCCGAATTCAAGCATCTCTAAAAAAGCAACCGTTAGACCCGCCACTGCTGCTAAATGATGATTTGAAAATAAGGAAGGAAAAGCAGCTTTTTTTAATGTTTCAATTAAATCTTCCCGATTTGATACGATGGTTCCATGTTGAGGTCCTGGTAAAGTTTTATGTGTACTAAGTGACATCGCATCTGCTCCTTCTCTAAGTGGGTCCTGAAAATACCCAGACCCAATTAAACCAGCAACATGTGCAGCGTCATAACCAATGTAAGCGCCAACTTCTTTAGCAACATCACTTAATTCTTTAACGGGATGTGGAAAAAGAAATACTGACGCTCCGAATAAAACCATCTCTGGTTCGAATTCTCTAATAATCTTAATTGAACCATCTGGATCAATATTCATATTTTCCTCGTCGAAAGCCAGATATTTAATATTTAACCCTCTCACTGTGCCAGCAGTACCGTAAATTAAACGTCCTGAACTTGCTTTGTAAGGAGCGTGACTAATATGACCGCCTTTAGGTATGGGCATAGCGCACATTTTGCCGTTATTACGGCTTGTAAAGGCATTATACATTACTAAATTTGCCATGACACCTGATATGGGTCTTACATCGGCGTGAATACACTTAAAATAATCCTTCGCAAGATCCATGCACAACTCTTCAATTTTATCAATGTATTTACATCCGGCGTATACTCTCTGACCTACCCATCCTTCAGCATATCGATGAGAAAAGTCAGAATTACACGCTTCATCCACAGCTGGACTTGTAATATTTTCAGAAGCAATCAGAGGTATAGCGTTCTTTAACTCCTCGTGATGTTCCATCAATATTTTTCGAATCTCTGCTAATTTCTTTTTCACTATTAATCAAATCATATTTATTCTAAAAAGTTAAATTGTAAAATATATATTAAAATTAAAGTTTTTTTAAGGTCTAAGTCTTATAATTGGAGTATTAAAAAAAGTATATTATTTTATATAGAAATTTATTTTTGAATATTATCTACAATCTGTTTAATAAATTCGATTGGCATTAATGACTTTTTTTAATTTCCTCAATAGACATTCCTTCTTTATACATTCGAATTACAATGTTATGCATCGGTTCTGGATTTATAATATTTACATTGCTGGTTAACTGGACAAATTTCGCATTTTGGACTTTTTTTGGAACAAATTTTGTTTCCTAAATCGAGTACTGCCCAATAAAAATATTTGCAATCAAAATCAGGCAATAATCTATCCAATTT